>NZ_JAIUHZ010000016.1:0-122878 GCF_020165355.1 Mesorhizobium sp. BR1-1-6
TCCGTAGGCAGTCGGCGGGCGGGCCACGTGCTTTCATTGGGGCGCCCCGCCGGGGGAGCGAATACTATCGGCCGCGGGGTCGAGCAGGCGGATGTTCCAAACTGACGAACGGGGTAGTCTTCGACCGCCGGCTTGATCTTCCGCACGACATACTCAAACACGATGTCTGATATCCACATTGCCGAGACGCCAATTAGGAAGGCCGCGGCCAACGCACAGCGGAGGGGCGAAATGCCAGAAACACTCGTCTTTGAATAATAGAAAAGTCCCCCTCTCCCTCTCAAATCAAGCATTTAGCAGTGTTTAGCAAAAGACTGGGAGCCCATCACAGCAATCTGCGCGTTGCTAGTTGTTGGGATAGTCGTGTCGAAAATCGACGGCGGCAACTTGGACCTTCACCTCAGTATAATTTTCACTGCGAGGATAGGTCAGTACTCGTCAGCGCGCATGATCGTCATCACCCGAGATGTGACATTCCGGTCGGCCGGGTCCGGAGAATGGTAGCGGCGACTCAGATCGTAGTAATCGATCTTCCAAATAATCTTGATCTCGCGGATCATCATGACCGCGCAATCGTGCTCTCCATAGGGATCGTTCTCAGAAGTAAAACGATCGAATGACGTGATGGCCGAGATGATGTCCCTGATCGTCGAGGGATCGAGGGCTGCTATCCCGGAGGTGACGACGATGGTCCCACCGAGGCGCCGGATTCTCAGGTCGTCGTTCAAATGCCTAGTCCTGAGGGCCGTCTCGCCAAGGGCTAGGCTGATGTTGTTGGCTTCTCCGAAGAGCATCTTCGGTTTCAGGTCGGTCATGGTCTTCCCTTTCTTGGGCACGAGAGGTCCCGTCTGGCCGGCCAATTTACCGGTCAGGTCTCGTTCCTTTTTGTTCGAGTCAGTAACCTTTGTCGCGACCCAACGTCGGCGCCGTTGTTCAACCGATGAGTTCTTCAGCCGCAATCGTCCAAGACGTCACCCGATGGACGTCCCAGATGCACCCCGGTGAGGATCACAGTATAGGCATATATGCCTATTTTCAAGCCGGAAAACAGCCAGCAGACCAATTGCCAGGTCACAACCGAGGCTCGGCCGGTATGCAAAATCGGGGTATCCCACCTCGGAGGAACGACGTGATACACTCTTTTGGGGCGCTCTATATCCAGCGGCTATCGTGTCTTCGGCCTTCTGCCCGAAGAAAGCGGAGATGGCTCGCGAGCACCTTTCGGAGGTTCAATCAAGAGATCCGAGGCGGAGACGCCCAGGACCATGGCCAGTGCTTCCAACTTGTCAATGGTGACATTCTCCGAACCGCGTTCGACTCGACCAACGTATGACCGATCGATCTCCGCCGCCAGCGCCAGCCGTTCTTGCGACAAACCTTGCTCGACACGCAGCTTGCGGAGGTTCCAGCCAATGATCTTGCGCACGTTCATCGTGAGCAAGAAGCAGTACAAACGGCTTGACAATCGACGGACTGACAGTCCCTTATTTATCGCGAAGGTTGTTGAAGATTTGCGCAACCGTGACGAATCTTTCGGACGAACCACATGAAAATCGGAACACGAATTGGCGCTCTGGGATTCGTCGTCACTGGGCTGGCATTCGCCCCCGGCATTAGCCAAGCTTGGGCAGGCGAGAGCGACACACAGACAGCCGGTAACAGCGACCGGCTGTCATACGGGTCGAGGGCGGGAATGGAGGTCACGATCACTGGACGGTCTGGTATTAATTCCAACGACGCCGTCATTTCCCTGGAACATACGCGCGAGAACGCCAAGGAATTTTGCGTGCAATACAACCTCGACGACAGTGATCAATGCGTCGACAAAACGCTCGCTGAGGTCAAGGTTCAGCTCAACATCAAAGCCAACTGCGACACGGGCAAGTTCACCAACGTTTGGGGCGATCGGCTCACATTCAAAGGTCCTGCCGTGGACGGTGATCTCCCATACGACATCGACGCTGAGGACAGCGGCTGGGGAGAGCATCAGTCAGACTACGATTTGGCAATCGATAACTTCAAAACCCTCTGCCCTGCAAAGATTGGCGAGATTGGCCGCGCCTCTCCAGCTGCAAACGCAGGTATGGCAAAGTCCGGAACGGTGGTCCGGGATGAGAGTAGTGAACAATTCTCCGATGAGAATAAAGTAATATACGGAGAAATGACGGACGATGCAGAGTTTTGTCGCTTTCTCGATCACCGAACGCTCTCAAATCTATTTACAATATACGACCTGAATAAAAACGAGTACGATGAAACATCCAGGACCGTATCTGACAAGATTGACTCGTGGATGATTGAAATGGTCAAACATGCCAACGTAGACAATCCTATATACAGCTCTGGAAATATGCTGGCAAAATTGAGTCTGTCTTCAGGCAGGCGGCAGAAGATCGAACAGATATTTTCGAAATGCGCTCTTGAGTCTGAAAGTGCCACAAGAGACGCGTTGTCGACAATCTTCGCTTACAACGCTGGAGATATGTTCATCGAACTTAGCCTTGACTTCAACGGCGGGCCTCTAAAATTAGACGATCTGGTCGTCATGGCATCCCTGTCGGATGGGTTGATCGCCCTTGAAGCCATCCTCGACGGGATGGTTGACCAGTCCGCTGCCCAAGTCTCCAGACTTAGCGAAGTTGCCACTAAAAATTCCCAAGCACAATCTTCACTTGAGGCGCGATTGTCGGACCCAGCTGAGATCCTCAGTGACTTCTATGGCGCCTACAAGCTGGTATCGATTTGTTATGATAATAGAATTCAATATCAGAGGAAATATGTGGACGAATCCATGATGAGGGAGGCTCGAACCGCGATAAAAGTCATAGAGCAAAGAACTGTTTCATCATCTAACGCCATGTCCCCAAATCAGATATGGGACAACTCGACCGCTACTTATCCTCTATGGCGCTATGATCGTAAATACTTGAGTTCGGACGGAATAAATAATATCAAATCGTACTTAGATCGAATTTTGAGTGAGTCGGTGACGCGGGAATTTTCAAAAGAACTTGACGGCATGTGCAAGGATTCCGTCAAAATGCTTGCCGCGGAGGCAGGGAACATGCCTGGCACAAAGGAAATAAAAAAAGACTTTTAGTTTCCTCCTGAGCGGCTCGTCCTGGTTCCCTTTAGTTTGGTACGAAGGACTTTCTGCCCAGCGCCTTCGCCGGTCAATCCCGCCCTTCAGTTCTTTTTTAGAGTGGTTAGTCCGCGTCGAACCCGCGTCATTCGGTTAGTTGTCGGAGTCTGGGAATGTTTGGTGCGCCACCACCCCTGCTGACATGTTTTCCAAATCACGTAATCAACCGTCGAGACGCTGTCTCCCGCCAGTTTTGACAACCGCGAGCACAATTCCTGAACACCCTCACCCGAGTTTGCCGCGACCCTTTCCAGCCAGACATCTGGCTTCGCGATGTCGACACCCAGGTTCTTCGCCAGGTGATATTTCGTGATCCCGCCGATGTGAGGGAGGGTTTCGCAAAACTCGATCACTGCGTCCGGTCCATTTTGCCACGCCGACCGAAAACCGTCGAAGTATTCCGATCGGTTCGACACCACCTGGTTGATGGATTTCTTCTTTCCCGGGTGACCAAACGTGTCCCCAACCTCCCCCGTTTCGATAAGGGATAGTTTCATCCGGGTCCAGATGTCTTGGGCAACCGTCCACCTCATTCCACTATTGAGGATGACGTATGAGACCCTTAGGACGAAATCGGCAGCGTCGATCGGAGGTGATTTCGTCTCGACCTTTTTCATCGCGTCCACATCGAGTTCGACGACCCTTTTCCGAAATTCGAGATACTCCTGAAGGGTCATCTATGGGGTTCCGTTCGTGTTTGATGCGCACCGATCCTCCGTCAACCCCTCTCAGTGTAAAAGTGACATTTCACCCCGATGGATCGATCACCAAAATTTCTACTAGATTTTACTACCGACCAACCCTGCCCTTCGTGCGAGAAGGATCTCGTTCGGATCAATCTAGTACAGATAGGACGACCACCGGGATTTCTACTAGAATCTACTACCAACTACCCCTCCCCTTCGAATGAGAATAATCTCGTCAGGATCGATCTGGTAAGGAACTCTCGGGTCGCGGAGTGAACACCGCGCCCGCTGCAAAACCTTCATCGAGTCGGAGTCGAACAACCGGATCGTTCTCGCAGTCATACGGTAGGCAACTGTCCAATGATCGTGACGACCAGAGAGACCGATGATGGCGACCTGGTTGCCGCGAAGACCTTCGCGCAACGCGGCCCATAGATCATCGAACCGACGGACTTTCGAGGTCAACATGGCCATGCTGATCGGTGCCTCGAGCACCTCTTGAAGGTAGTCGCACGCGGCCTCGACAAGAGCGTAGACTGTGGGAATCTCGATCCCCAACCCAACCGTCTCATGCGCCGTCACTCTGTTTGTCGTCAGGTTTTCTGAAAGGACTTGGAAAAGGCCAATCGACTTCTCGCGTCCAAGCTCCGGGAACAGAAATCGGACGGCGTTCATCACGCAGTAGACGCCACACAGGCTATCCAGATCCCCTTGATTGAACGGCGCCAGGATCTTCTCGGCAACCGGGATCCTCAAAACCCGCGCGCGCGGGACCGGCCCACTAGCCACTTCGTTTTGGTCAGGCATCGTCGCTATCTCAAATCATGGAAACGATACGGCGTTGGGCATCTGTGTCGCCGTCGATGTAACTCTGGGTCATCGACAAAGATCGGTGACCGGCTAGGAGTTGAACGTCGCGGAGGCATCCCCCCGCGCGGTGCGCGGATCGTGCTGCCGTCGTGATGAAGGTCCGGCGTCCCGAATGAGACGAACACCCTTCGAAGTTCAGCTCGCTGTACAGTTCGACGAACCAATTGACGATGCTATTTGCCCGCATCGCGCCGCCGCGGCTTGAACTAATCACAGGTCCGTCGCCTCCCTCCTCCCCTCGCAACAGAAACAGGGCACTCTTGAGGCTGGGATGAAGTGGAATTCTGCGTCCGGATTGACGTTTCGCAATACGATCCTCGATCACGACCAGGTTCCCGACCCTCCCCTTCGGATCGAGGAGCATAGACCACTCCAATCCGGCGATTTCGCAGGCCCTCAAGCCGGCCTTACAGGATAAGAGTATGATCACCCGATCCCTCATCGGACGCGATGATTTGCGCGTATGCGCAAGCATTTTGCGCAACATTGAATCGGTAACGACCTTGGCTTGACGACCAGACATCGGGTTGCGCTCCAGAGGTGGGGACAACTCTAGATTATAGGCATATATTCCTATTTTCAAGCCGAAATAGCACCCGGAATGAGATTTTGGAGGCGTTAGCCCAAGTTTTCTTGATGAGACTGGTCGTCTGGTTTAACGAGATCGAGGTGGCTTACCCCAAGAGCCTGGGCCAAAACCAGCAATGTCTCCACCGTTGGATTTCGTTTTCCGCTTTCCAGGCCGCTGACGTACTGCTGACTCAAATTCGCGCGTTCTGCGACGGCCTCCTGAGTGAGACCGGCCGCTTTCCGAATTCTCGAAAGATTCCGCCCGACGAGTTTCCGTATGTCCATAGGGACTAGCAATTGCGGAAACGCTGGCTTGAGTTTATCAACTATAATATGTAAATGTCAGTTAGGCCCCGAAGCCGTCCGTGGACGGAAACAATTGTCGCGGGACCAGGATCATCAGCCGTTTAAGAACCTAAAAAGGCTACGGAGACGTTGGCCAAGGATCGAGATTCCGGGGGTTTGGAGATAATGAGCATTTTCACGAAAGCGAGGACGTACCTGAAGACTCTCGTAGCGTTGCCGACGGTCCTATTGATCGGATGTAACAGTGGTGGAGAGGTTCTCGGCTCCGAAGGAAATTGGGCCGTATCCATGACGAAATCGGACAGGGGATCTTATTGTCAGTTGGAGTCTGACGTATCCGGTCGGAAATTCGGAATACGCCTATTCGGCGATCGGTCCATTGTCTATTCGAGCAATCAGACATGGAACATCGTAGACAATCAGGCTGTCGGCCTAGCGTTCTTTCGCGAGGCGAATGGATTTATAATCCGAAAAGCCGGCCCGATAAGTGTGGACGCGACGGCACTAAATCATGAGATAGTGGCCGAGCTTACACCCGAGACGTTTGAGCTGATTGCCGAGCCGCTCCTGCTTGACGATCAAATCGATCGAGTGATCCTACAATTCCCCGGGTCAGAAGGTCGCTGGCAATTTTCGACCGATGAACCCAGGCGGCTGGGCGAAGTTATTGTCGGCTGCCTAGACCAGCTCAACGTCATCAATACCGGGCAAAAAGGCGCACAACCTCTCTAGGTCAGGCCGCGACCAGCTATGACGGAATAGCCCAGGAATTTAAGCGAACCGACGATCAGCTGCCTCACCGGCAAGAAGAGTATTAAGCTCAACGAATCCCCTTGCGCCTCCGTTGATTGCGCGACGCGGGAGGACTATGAAGGCCGCCTTGCTGAAACCAGAAAGTTCAGAGTTGAACGTAGTCGAATGGAGGCCGACCAAGCGCGCAAAGCCAAGCTGCTGGTTACGATAGATCTGGAAGATCGGGACAGAAAGCTGACTGAGCTCGAAGCCACGGCTGGCCGGAGATGAAAAGCTGGCCGAGGCTCAAAAACAGCAAGTAGGGTTCTTGAGCAGCAGCGCGCGCCGGGTGAAGCGCGTGCAGCAGAGTTCTTTCCCACCAGTCGTGTTGGTGGCCATGAGTTCTTTGCGGGGGGATGCTTTCGAGTTTGAGATTGCGCGCTCCAGCGCCGCACGAATCGGGGAAGCTGCCCGCGATCGAGGAGGGGCTAACAGCATCTGATCAGCGAGATGACCGGGCCACTGGCGACTTAGCCCCGCCGCGGAAGCGAACGTAGGAGCTACTCAAACAACCGGGCGAGGCGCTGCTCGGTCCTCCTATCCTCCTTCTCCAATGCGCGTCTGGCGGCCTCCTCAGCCCGTTCCAGAAGCGCCAAACCCTTGCCGCCACCGAAAGCTAAGTCAGGGATCGTTCGCGTTCCCATGACCCCAACCATCCGGACGGCATTGCCGGGGCGGATCTCGCGCTTTTTCTGCCTGAACCGTCCGGTAGCTGCCGTGAAGATCTCCCCGCTCTCCCCATCAACATCCTCTGTCTTCATCGGGTACACGTTGTGCTCGGAGCAGGGGGCCTTGAGAGCGTACCATACCCGCCCGAGGATCTCGTCGGCCGTGAACGTCGCAACGTGCCCTGCCGGCACGCCTGGAAGGAGGGAGGGGCATCGCTTGGTGACCCTGTCCACGCGTTTTTTAACGGCTTCGCGTTTGCCCCCCCAGACGATGGCGTGAACGTGCCAGGAGACCACTATCTCCCGGGCGATGCCAGCCTTAGCAAGGTTGGGGTAGATTGCAGCCTCTACACAGGCGAGGAAGTGACACTTCCCGAGGTGACGCCTGGCCCACTTGATGATGCGCGCGACATCCATGGCCGAGGCTTGCGAGATGGGGACAGCGAACCTTGCTGGTGCCAGGGTGACGAAATGATACGCAGCTTTCTTGCCCTTGTTGTTGATTATGCGCTTCAAGGTCCTGTACACGGATTTAGCGAAGGCGATCCGTGACCTTTTGTTGATGGCGTATAGGCATTTGGCCTCCCTTTCGAGCAGCGCATGGCGTAGGTTGATGTTCAGAAGCTCCTCGCCTAGCGGGGTCAGAAGTTTCTTGGCGATAGCTTCATCGATTTTATCATGTGTTTTGATAAAAACGCTCTGAGTTAGTATCGGTTCTCTTCTCATTGCGGGTGCCTTACAAGAAAATAATAGCTATATTAATATATATGGTCATATAGCTATTATTATTGTTACATGTATTACATACATTGTGTAATTAGTGTATTACAATAACTCACATAGTTTTGACGTTGTATATTATTAGCTCTATAGCGCCGCCCTTTAACTTTTTCAACTTGGCAGACAATCTGAATTTTGTCCCTGCGCTCATTGCGGCGATTCTCTTCGTCATCTTCTGGTTATTGATCGCAAACCGGCAGTCGGGGGCCTTTGCTGATTTCGACGCTCCCTTTTTCCCTTTTTTCAACGTCGCGCCTACCTCGGCTAGGCGCTTCAAACCTCCCTCTTTGATCATTGATGCAACTTCGCGCACGGGGGTCTTTCGGGCAAAAAATGGTTCCAAGAGCCGGTACAGGCGGCTGGCCCGTCTTGTCGCTCGTTTGCCATCAAATCCGACAGCGATCCTGGCAGAGGCGCGCAGTGCGTCTTCTGGGTGGCGTACGCGCGGTGCAAGGCGCTTCCGCTCTCGCCACTCCCGGTGCCGACAAAACTCGGCCCATGACGATTTGTCTTCAACGAGGAATCGGGCCGCGGCGTAAGTGGCGACCGTCGATCCCCGGACGTAGTCATGAAATGCATGCTTGAGTGCGTTGAACTCTGACCGAAACTCGATCAACACGTTTGCGACGCCGTCCTGTTTTCGCAGGCGTTTGCCGAGCTTTTGGATGTCGTCATCGCGAGCATTTTTGGAGGTCCGCAAGATGGACCTTCCGCCATTCTCTTCTGCGTTGATCGGCGCGAGTCGGATTTCCTTCTGACGTGATTTCACGGCAGTTTCCTTTCGTTAAGTTGGTGATTTTTGACAAAGTTGGAGATCGCCGAACGAGCGAGTGTCGTTCGACCCAATCATTTACGATGACCGGAATTGCTGTCGGACTGAGCTATCGTTGAGGCGAATTGCGCGTTGCGGTGCGCGCACGCGCGTGTGCGTCTCGATGACCGACAAACTTAATGCGATGCTGATTAATTTGCGTCCGAAGAGTCTGACGTCGATAAACGCACTGCTGCGTTTTCGAATGCGATCACATCGCTTATGCGATATCGCACCGATGAGCTGATTTTCAGAAATGGGATTCCGTTTCCGGCGACGCGTTTGTTCTGTAGTGTCCTCGTTGAAACTCCCCAGCGAATAGCCAGTGTTTTTTCGTCGATCAGACGATCGCACAGTGCATTTTCAACTGCCTCGAATTGAGTTTTTTTGGATTGAGTTTCCTGCACAACGTGTACTCCTTTGTTCGGGTGCACACGTCCTTTACCGTGGCGAAAATCGTAGACGTCACGCGCGGAAATTTGCGCGCGCACAATGCACATGACGCGAGTCATCGCGGAATTGCGCGTTTCAAATTTTCCATGCCATTTTTCGTTGTTTGCTAAATTCCGCGCGGATTCACGTTCGTGCGATTCATTTCGATCAAGGCGAAAGCCGCGGTCTTTACGGCGGCGGAAATCGCCGACGTTGCGCGGGCAAATTGCGCAGACGCACATGTCGCGCAAACCGCGTCAGCGCTTAATTTCAATTCGCATTTTTTCAAAAATTTCTTTTGCCACCGCTTCTGCAGCAGATGCTAGCGCCGCGTCCGGTCGATGGATGTATCGAGAAGTTACTCCGCGACCTTTGTGACCGAGTAATCCAGCAATTGTGGAATCCGAATACCCCAATCCTGAAGCGACCGATGCGAATGTGTGACGGAGCACATGACATGTCACGCCTACCAGCCCTGCGGATGCGAAGAGGCGCGGGGCTTCTTTGTTCAGTCCTTGGTAGTTTGAAATCCCCTTGGCGCCAGGGAACACGAAGAGGGACGACTCAACGACGGTTTGCTTGCTAATTAAGTCCGACGCCGGACTCCCGATGGCCCGCAAACTGTATCCCGATTTCGTGTCGGAGAGTCGGAGGCAATGCTGGTTGGGGTCAAACTCGGACCAAACGAGTTTGGTGATCTCGCTTGATCGGCAGCCAGTCAGGCAGAGTAGCTCGATAATTACCAGGGCATAGGGATGAAAGGCTTTGTCGGCTTGGTCTTTGCCTTTTCGGAGTTGCGCTCCCAGCGCAGTTAGTTCGTCGTCGTTGAGGAAGCGCTGTTTTGCCTCGCTGCGGAACCGTCGGACGCCATGGACTGGGTTCTTGTCAATGATGGCTTCATCAACGGCCCAGGTCATCATTCCGGACAAAAGGTCGGCCACCCGAGCTGCGGTGGCGGCCCCGCCTGTAACCCTTGCTCGACCTCTTGCCTTTGTTCTGACGTCAATTGCCGACTTGCCAAGGGCTACGTCTTGGATCAGGCGCTTAACGACCTTGGCGTCGACCTCCGTGACTGGCGTAGTGCCGATCAGCGGCTTGATGTGTCGCTCGATGCGGCCGATATCAATTTGCAGGGTAGAGGCTTTCTTGGGCCTATTGAACCTTGTCAGAATGGCACCCGCGTTTGCCACTTCCATATATCGGTCGCAAAGGTCCGAAACCGAAAGTACAGGCGTTGCCTCTTTGGCATCGCGTTTGGCTTGGCCAGGATCGACTCCGGATGCGATCTGACCAAAAAGCCTTTTGGCCTCCAGGCGCGCCTGGTCGACGGTCCACGGAGATCCAAACCGTCCGATCGTATACCACCGCTGGCGGCCCTCGATCGCGTATTTGATCACGAACACCGCATCGCGCCGCTGTTTACGAACACCGAAACCGACAACGCTTCCCTTTCCCGAGTCCCAAAGGACGGAGTTCCCAGGGAGTGTGTCCACATCAGTCTTTGTGATGGCCATGATCGCTCCTAGCTACAGACTAGCAACTAGTATCGCGGGAAACAGCGGGAACCACAAGGTAGTGTGCCATGAAATAAGTCAATGAAAACAGTGCTGATGGGGAGACAAGGGGAGTGCAGAGTAAGCAGTCCTCTTCGTTTACACCGAAGATGTCGGCGGTTCGAGCCCGTCATCGCCCACCATTCAGGCGCCTTTCATTCAAACGCCTCAGCCCCTCGCCAGCAGCGCCTCGACCTCGTGCAAGTCCGGCATGGACGGCGCGGTGCCTGGCCTCGTCACCGAAATGCCCGCAACGGCGCAAGCAAAGCGCACGGCTTGCAGGGGCTCCATCCCACGCGACAGCGCGGCGGCCAGGCCGCCATTGAAGGCATCGCCGGCTCCCGTGGTCTCGACCACCGGGCCGGCGCTGACGGCGGCGACATGTTCGGACCGATCCCTCGTGTGCAGCAATGCGCCTTTCTCTCCCAACGTGACGATGACGGCGCCGGCGCCCTTTTCGAGCAGCTTGCCGGCGGCTGCGCGGGCGTCATCGACCGAGGCGACCTTCATGCCGGTCAACTCCTCCGTCTCGGTCTCGTTGGGCGTGAGGTAGTCGCAGAGCGAATAGATGCGGTCGGGGAGCCTGGCCGCCGGAGCCGGGTTGAGGATGGTCGTCACCCCTGCCCCGCGCGCGATCTCCAACGCCCGCAGCGCCGCCTCGATGGGCTGTTCGAGTTGCGTCACGAAGACGCCGGCACCACGAATCAGGGCGGCATTGGCCTCGATGTCGTCGGGCGAGATCAGCATCGCCGCGCCGGGGCTGACGATGATGGCGTTGTTGCCGGTGCCCTCCTCGACGAAAATATAGGCAGCGCCCGTATAGCTGTCGGGCGTGTCGATCACGGCATTCTTCACGCCGGCGTCCTTCCAGGTGCGCTTGGCCATGTCGGCGAAGGCATCGACGCCGAGGCGCGTGAGGAAGGTTGCATCGGCGCCGAGCTTACCGGCCGCAACCGCCTGGTTCGAACCCTTGCCGCCGGGACCGAGGGTGAAGGACGTTCCGAGGATCGTCTCGCCCATGCGCGGCTGCCGCGCGGCGCGATAGGCCGTGTCGGCGACAAAGACTCCGAGGATGACGATCGGCTTGCCGGCCAGCATGCCGCTACTCCGCATCCGGCGGGACCACGCCCTTGCGGAAGGCAAAACAGCCGTAGAAACGGCGCTCGCCGGTCTGGATGACGCAGTAAGCCTGCTTGGCGCGCTCGTAGAAAGCGTAGCGCTCGACCGGCAGCATCGGCCATGGCTTGCCCTCGGCGGCGTCGATCTCCTTTTGCACTTCCTGCTGGACGGGCGGGATCTCGTCCGGCTTGCCGACGATCTCCATGCGCGCGGCCGAATCGTCGACGAACGTATCCAGCGGGTAGAGCGACAGCACCGCCTTCACGACTTGCGCCGCCGGCGCGTCGATGCGCAGCAGCCGCCCGAGCGCCGTCTGGCGCGCCACCGAATCGGAGGGGAAGTTGGTGTCGGCGACAATCAGGTCGTCGCCGTGTCCCATCGCCCGCAATGCCTGGAGCACGTCGGCATTGAGGAGCGGATTGATCCCTTTGAGCATGATATTCCTCGTGAAATGAGTTTGAGATCAGAGACGCTTGCCGGTCTCGGCATCGAACAGATGGATGTGGTCGAGCCGCGGCCTGAGCTTGAGCGTATCGCCGGGCTTGAAGTCGTGGCGTTCGCGGAACAGCGCCACCATCTCGCCGTCCCCGAAACGCAGGAAGACCAGGGTTTCCGAGCCAGTCGGCTCGACCACCGAAATCTTGGCAGGCACGCCATCGGCATGAATCTCGAGATGCTCCGGCCGCACGCCATAGACGACGGCGCGCCCTTCCTCCGCAGCGCTGCCGGGCGCGACCGGGAACAGAGCGCCGGCGATGTCGACACCGCCCTTGCGCGCGACGCCCTTGAGCAGGTTCATCGACGGAGAGCCAATGAAGCCGGCGACAAACAAGTTGGCAGGCCGGTCGAACAGTTCCAGCGGTGCGCCGACCTGTTCAATGCGGCCGTCGCGCATCACCACGATCTTGTCGGCCATGGTCATGGCTTCGATCTGGTCATGCGTGACATAGATGGTGGTGGTCTTCAGCCGCTGGTGCAGTTCCTTGATCTCGGTGCGCATCTGCACGCGCAGCTTGGCGTCGAGATTTGAGAGCGGCTCGTCAAACAGGAACACCTGCGGGTTGCGCACGATGGCGCGGCCCATGGCGACGCGCTGGCGCTGGCCGCCGGAAAGCTGCCGGGGATAGCGTTTCAGATAAGGGTTGAGGTCGAGGATGTCGGCGGCGCGCTTGACCCGCTCGGCAACCACGGCCGGATCGGTTTTGCGCAGCTTGAGCGCAAAGGCCATGTTCTGCTCGACTGTCTTGTGCGGATAGAGCGCATAGTTCTGGAACACCATGGCGATGTCGCGCTTGGCCGGCGGCAAGTGGTTGACCACACGGTCGCCGATGGCGATCGTGCCGCCGGAGACGGTCTCCAGCCCCGCCACCATTCTCAGCAGCGTGGACTTGCCGCAACCCGAAGGACCGACCAGCACCACGAATTGGCCGTCAGATATATCGACGCTGACTTCGTGCAGAACCTTGACGGTTCCAAACGCCTTGGCCACTTTGCTGATCGCGACTTGAGCCATATCTCCCCCATCGGCTCCATTGCCGTATGCGCAGAAGCTAACCAACGCGACCTGCCAGGGCAAGCCGGTCTCTTCCCGACAAAACCCGGTCTCGTGTCGGTAGCTAATCAAGTTGTCCGGTTTGGTAGCACATGATCTGTCCGCTTCTGTTTTGGCGTCGAAGCGGTTCACGCGGCTTGCCTGATGGGGCAAGTGTCTTCGATTGCGGCGCCGTCAGAGCTGTAGCGAGCGATGCGGCGCGGCCCGTGAAAGATCGCCAGGGTTCCATCCGGGTAGTGCCTGACCTTGACGGTGGCTTTGACGAAGTGATGCCGGATCGGGCTCTGCGGCAGCTGCAATCGCAGCCGCGCGAAGGCGACCATGTTGTCGCGGGCAACGACGCGCTCCTCCTCGATGCACAGGATCTGGGCCAGTTGTTGCGGGTCTGCGGCGACAAAGGCGCTGTCCTCGACCGCGGCCGGCCTGGCGAAGCGGGCATTGTGAGCTGGTAGGTAGGTCTGTGCGATGAACCGGTTGGCGGCCTCGATGTCGGCAATTCCGGCCAGCGCCAGCTCCCTCGGCAGCCGATCCTGCAAGGTGGAGAACATCCGCTCCGAGCGGCCTCGCGCTTCAGGGGAATAGGCTGGAATATGTTCGATACCCAGCCGCTCGAGTGCCCGGCCGACCTGGGTCAGCCGGCTTTTGTCGACCGCCTCGCCGGCCTTCAGCGTCACGAAATAGTGGCTGCCGCGATCGCTGTAGAGGCTCGATGGCAATCCCTTGGCGACGAATGTCTCCAGAAGGCCCTGAAAGCTCGACGCCGTGCCTTCCTCCTCGATCAGGAAGGCCGAATAGATCGTGCTCGTCGCATCGTCCATCGTCACGATCAGGTCCAGCATCGGCTCACCCACCAGCCATCGATGACGGCTGCCATCCTGATGCAGCATCATCCCCTCGCAAGGCTTCCTCTCCCGCTTGCGCCGGTGAGCACCGCGCCGCTTGGCCCGTTCCACAAGGCCCGCCGCGTGGAGCTGCGTCTTGATGAAGGTGTAGCCCCAGCTGAAATGGTGATCGCGCAGCAGGTGCTCGTGGAAATGCTTCACATTCCAGCCGAGGTAGCGATGACGGTAAAGCTCCAGCATCTCCTCAATCGCTTCCGCCGGCACCCGACGCGTCGAAAGCTTGCCCAAGCGCCGATCCAGCAACCCAGCGTCCCCAGCCTCTTCGTACCGGTCGCGGTAGCGTCGGAATTGCCGCTCCGACATGCCAAGCAACTCGCCTGCCTCCATCATCGAAAGATCGCCGCCATTCCAGCGGCTCAATACGTCCCGAAACTTTTGCATTCTCCGGTCCTGTAGCCATGCCGTCCGCTTCATCCCCAGCCTCCATCCGCTGGCGATAAAACCGGACAACTCACGTGCTACCTAATCCGGACAACTCATCTGCTTACGACAGACAAAACCCGGTCTCGTTGACACGGCGTTTGGTTGCGAGAATAGTGACGGGCGCTGGTCCGAATACCGGTTGCCCGAACCAAAAAAACGGAACTTCAATCGAGCAGGTGGGGTCCTGCATCGTTCGTTTCCGAACCGGGAGAATCGTTTGGCGCTCCAGCGCCTGAGAAATTTGGCCGCATTCACAACAGATATTCTGGGAGGAACATCGATGAAAACAGGTCTCTACGAAACGCTGGTCCGCGCGGGGGCAACCCGACGCGACATATTGAAGGGCGCGGCCTCGATGGCCGCGATCGCTGCCGCATCCGGCGCCGGGCTCGGCGCCCTCACGCGCCCGGCCTCCGCCGCCAGTGAGCTGCGCTCGAAAATCCTGCAGATCCCCGGCGTGGGCAAGGGTCAGCCGACCGACGCCGACTTCCAGAAGGTCGGCGAGCTCTGTCTCGAGGCGACCAAGGCCAATGTCAAGGAAGGCGAATTCGCCGGCGTCGAGCTTACCTTCATGGGTCTCAACAACCAGAACCTGCACAATGTGCTGTTCCGCGGCTTCCTGAAGCCCTGGGAAACCTATACCGGCGCCAAGATCAACTGGATCGATCTGGCGCAGGCCGACTACAATGCCCGTCTGCAG
The DNA here is from genome assembly GCF_020165355.1 of Mesorhizobium sp. BR1-1-6. Classification (NCBI taxonomy): domain Bacteria; kingdom Pseudomonadati; phylum Pseudomonadota; class Alphaproteobacteria; order Hyphomicrobiales; family Phyllobacteriaceae; genus Mesorhizobium; species Mesorhizobium sp. BR1-1-6. The sequence continues at coordinate 15,307 of NZ_JAIUHZ010000016.1, forward strand.
CAGTCGATCGCCACCGGCACGGTCGACTTCGACATCATCGAGATGGGCGCGCCGTTCGAGGGCGACGTCTGCGGCAAGGGCCTCACGTCCGAGATGCCCGACTGGGTCAAGACCCAGATCGATTTCGACGACCTCGTCAACTATCTGAAGCCGCCTGTCGGCACCTGGAACGGCAAGCAGTACCGCGTGACCGTCGACGGCGACGCGCATAATTTCAATTACCGCACCGATGTGTTTTCCGATGCCGACCTCGCCAAGGCTTGGAAGGACGGCGGCGGCGGTGAATGGGGCGTGCCGAAGACCTGGCAGCAGGTCCAGGCTGTCACCAAGTTCCTCAAGGGCAAGCAGGTCAAGGGTCAGGACGTCTACGGCTATCTCGACGCGCCGAAACCCTGGGGCGGATTCGGCTTCTATTTCCTTGGCAGCCGCGCCACCGCCTACGCCAAGCACCCCGACGACAAGGCCTGGCTGTTCGACGCCGACACGATGAAGCCGCGCATCAACAATCCGGCCTGGGTGCGCGCTATACAGGACGTGATCGACGCGCTGCCTTCGGAGCCTGCCGACCAGATCAACGCCGATCCAAACACCACCGCCTTCCAGCAGTTCCTGGCCGGCACCGGCTCGATGGTCACCTGGTGGGGCGATGTCGGCTCGAACGTCAAGACCAACGACTCCTCCGTCGTAGGCGACGTCACCGGCTTCTCGATCCTGCCCGGCTCCGACGATGTCTACAACTCCAAGACCGGGCAGTGGGACAAACTCGCCAGCGGACCGAACTATGCGCCGAACTGCGCCTATCTCGGCTGGGGCGTATACGTCATGGCCCGCGTCGATAGCGACGAGAAGAAGAAGAAGGCGGCATGGTCCGCCGCCGCCCATCTCGGCGGCAAGGACCTGTCGATCTGGACGGCGATGTACCCGTCAGGCTTCCAGCCCTACCGCAACTCGCATTTCGACATTCCGGAATGGGTGGCGGCGGGCTATGACGAAGCCTTCATCACCTCCTATCTCAAGTCGGAATCGGACAGCTACAACCACCCGAACGCGGCGATCGAGCCACGCATTCCCGGCATCTTCCAATACTATTCAGCCGCCGAGGACATTCTGGCTAACACCTTCGCCGGCAAGATGAAGGCCCAGGAGGGCGCAGATGCCATTGCCGCGGCCTGGGAGAAGCTGACCGACCAGATCGGCCGCGACAACCAGATCAAGCTCTACAAGGCCTCGCTCGGCCTGTAGGCAGGCGTTATGATGGATCACGGCCCGGCGGAACGTCGTCGCCGGGCCGTATCTTGGCCGGCTTCGGCCGGTCATTTGCGCAAAAGAGGCAAGAGGCGTGGCTGACCAGACTTCGACCACGAATGCGTGGCCGGCAAATTCCGTACCGACCGATCTGATCCCGCCCGGCCGCAAACGGCTTGGTTGGGCCCTGATGGCCGTCGCGACGCTCGGCCTTCTGGCAACGATCCTGGTGCAAATCCTCTACAAGAGCGAGGTCGACACGATCGGCTTCGAGACATGGCGGCCCGTGGTCTACGCCTATGTGCTGTGGGGCGTGGCACTCGGCGTCGGCCAGGTGCTGACGCGCGGCGAAGACGGCCAGCGGGCGCTGTTCCTGCTGCCGGCGCTGCTGTTCACCATCGCCATGGTGATCTTCCCGACCCTGTTCGGCTTCTACATCGCGCTGACCGACTGGAACCTGAGTTCGTTCTCGGGCCGCAAGTTCAACGGGCTCGACAATTTCTGGCAGATGCTCGGCGATCCCTATTACCGCAACGCGCTGTTCAACATGGTGCTCTATGTGCTGGCGGTGCTGGTCGAATATGTCATCGCCTTCGGCTTGGCGCTGCTGCTCAATGCGCAGATCCGGGCGCGCAAATTCTTTCGCGTCGTCTTCCTGATGCCGCTGATGCTGTCGCCGGTCGCGGTCTCGTGGATGATTGGCAAATCGCTGATGGAGTACCGGTTCGGGCCGGCGGCGACGCTGGCGCGGCATCTCGGCTGGGACAACCCCGCTTTCTTCTCCAACCCGATCACCGCCCGTATCTCGATCATGATGCTCGACGCCTGGACCTTCATCCCCTTCATGATGATCATGCTGCTTGCCGGCTTGCAGGCGATGTCGCGCGAGGTGCTGGAGGCCGCGCGCGTCGACGGCGCCACGGCCTGGCAAACCTTCTGGCAGGTCACCTTCCCGCTGATGCTGCCGGTGTCGGTGACCGCCGTCGTGTTGCGCATCATCTTCAAGCTGAAACTGGCAGACATCATCATCACGGTCACCTCGGGTGGTCCCGGCGGCGCCACCGATTCCGTGTCGAGCTTTATTTATCGCGAGTACCGGGACCGTTCCAATGTCGGCTACGGCACGATGCTGGCGATGGCCTATCTCGTCATCATCGTGGTGTTCGTGACCTGGCTGCTGAAGGTCGCCAACCGCTTCGTGCGCAATGTGAACTAGTGCGGCAGGGATCATGAGCGTTCAGACCACCGACTATACCGTCTCCGAAATCCGCTCACCGGCGAGCTTCATCACCAGCCGCGTCTTCATCTATGGCGCGCTTGTGTTCTGGGCCTTCATCTGCCTCTTTCCGATCTACTGGACGATCACGACCTCGTTCAAGTCGGCGGTAGACGTGACCCAGGGGCATCTGATCCCCTTCGTCGACTTCCAGCCGGACTGGAAGGGCTGGCGATCGCTTGGCCTGTCGCCGGATTCGATCTTCCAGACGTCGACCGTCCGCGACGAATTCTTCAAGCGCTTCATGAATTCGGTCATCACTTCGGTCGGCGCGTCGAGCCTCGCCATCGTCATCGGCAGCCTCGCCGCCTACGGCCTCACGCGCTACCGCTATCACTTCGCCTGGTTCAAGAACGAGGACATTTCCTTCTTCTTCCTGTCGCAGCTCATCCTGCCGCCGGTCGTGCTCGCACTGCCGTTCCTGGTGCTTTACCGCGAAGTCGGACTGCTCGACACGCGCATCGGGCTGATCCTGCTCTACACGCTGATGGTGCTGCCGATCGTCATCTGGATCATGCGCGACCAGTTCAATTCCATCCCGGTCGAGCTCGAGGAAGCGGCTCTCGTCGACGGGTTGTCGATCTGGGGCGCGTTCTTTCGCATCGTCATGCCGATCGCCCTGCCCGGCATGGTCGCGGCTTTCATCCTGGCGATGGTGCTGTGCTGGAACGAGTATTTCTTCGCCGCCCTTTTGACCTCGACCGACGCCAAGACAATTCCGGTCATGGTGGCGAGCCAGACCGGTTCGCAAGGCATCAACTGGTGGTCGATGGCAGCGCTTGCCACGGCGGCAATCGCGCCCTTGGCCGTCATCGGCATCGCGCTGGAGCGCTACCTGATCATGGGTATGACCGCGGGAGCGGTGAAATAGGCGGCGCCGTCCTTACCTTCTCCACAAGGGAGAAGGAGAACCGCGCTAGCCCCTCAGGATCGTGCGCAGGTGATCCATGATCATGGCAACGCCCTCTGCTCCGAGCGCAGCCGAGGCATCCGGAGCGCTGGCCGTATACCAGCTCGTATTGTCGGCGAAATGGCCGGCATCGACAGCCTCAGGGCATAGCGCCAGCATCAGCGAGGTCTCGCCGATGCCGGCATGATCGAACGGGTACTTGCCGTTCATCTCGGCCGGCATCAGCGGATGCACCTGCACCCAGTTGAAAAAATTGCTGCCCTCGGCATGCTCGGCATAGTAGGCGGCCATCGCCTCGGAGCCCCACCAGCCTTCACCTCGTTCCTTCTCAAGGAAGCGGAAGATCGCCTGACGTCCGGCGGCCTTGAAGGCGAGATCGGTCGGCATGCCGGCGGCGAAATTCTCGGTCTGGTGGTGGATTATGGCGTGGATGTTGCGAAAACCGATGCGCAGCAGGCTGTAGAACAGTTCCTCCGCGAAGGGCGCCAGTTGATTGCCGCCAACCTGCACCGAGCCTGTGCCCTCCGGCGGCGCCACGGCGTAGCTCGCCGCGCCGTAGTAGAAGGGCGGCAGGATGACGATCTCCCGCTCCTTCTCAAACAGCTCCAGCGTCTTGACGACCGCCAGCGTGTCCATGCCGACCGCCATGTGCTCGCCATGGTATTCGAGCACGCCGAGCGGCAGGGCGATCGGCCAGTTCTGGGCGATCGCCTTGCGGATCTGGTGCGGCAGCATCAACTCGTAGCGCATCGCACTACTCCATATTGGTGTGACGGGCCCGCATCGCCTCCGGCGAGGCCGCGGTCAGACCCCTGAGTTTCAGCACCATGACCTCGAACAGCAGGAACAGCGCGCCTTCGAACACCGATCCCATCGGCAGGACCGATGTTTTTTGCGGACCCTGGTCGTCGGCCATGGTCTGCGCCGGCACGAGCAGCGTGAAGTCGGCCAAGCGCGCTGCACTGCCGCCGGGCTGAGCGGTCAGAAGCAGAACCGTCGCGCCGGCCTGGCGCGCCACCTGCATCAGGGTTAGCACGGTCGCGGTTTCTCCAGGCCCGGAACTGACCAGGAAGACATCGCCCTGCGCCACGGGCGGCGTGGTCATGTCACCGACCACCGACACCGGCAGGCCCAGATGATGGAGCCGCATGGCGAAGCCCTTGACCTGCAAGGCCTCGCGGCCGCAGCCGTAGACGACGATCTGCCGTGCTCCTGCAAGCATCTCGCAGGCGGCATCGATCCGGCCGTCGTCGACGCGCGCCAGCACAGTGCCGAGCTCGTCCAGAGCGGTCCTGAACATCTGCGAGCCCCCATCGCTCACGACGGTGCCGTCCAACGATCCGAGGTCGAAGAAGAGTGGAAATTCCCGGTCACGTCTCTCCCCGAACAGCTTGTTTTTATTCATGCTATCACCGCCAAAATCCGTGTCCAACGCCCCTGCGCGCTTTTGCTGTGCCACGAGCGTGATAGTGTCATGTCAGACAAATCAATGAGGCAAACGGCAGGATATGAAGACACGGCATTTCGACCGCATCGGCAATGGCGGCATCAGCTTCACCGAACTCGGCTTCGGCACGGCGCCGCTCGGCAACCTCTACCGCGCGGTCTCCGACGAGGACGCCAATGCGACGCTGGAGGCTGCATGGGCGACCGGCTGCCGCTATTACGACACCGCGCCGCTCTATGGGCTTGGCTTGTCGGAGACGCGGCTCAACCCCTTCCTGCGCGGCAAGAAGCGCGACGACTACGTGCTGTCGAGCAAGGTCGGCCGCATCATGCGCGCCTGTCCGCCGCAAGAGCGCACCGGCATCGGCAAGTTCTTCGACACGCCGTCGCGCAAGGAGGTCTACGACTACAGCTATGACGGCGTGATGCGCTCCTTCGAAGCGTCCCTGGAACGGCTCGGCGTCGACCGCATCGACATTCTGTTCGTGCACGACGTCGACATCTTCACCCATGGCAGCAAGGAAGCGTCCGACCAGCGCATAGAGGAGTTTATGCGCTCCGGCTATTACGGGCTGCTTGCCTTGCGCGACCAGGGCGTCATCAAGGCCTTCGGTGGCGGCATCAACGAATGGCAGGTTGCCCAGACATTGGCCGAGCGCGGTGATTTCGATCTGTTCCTGCTCGCCGGCCGCTATACGCTGCTCGAGCAGGAGGCGCTGACATCCTTCCTGCCGCTCTGCCAGAAGCGCGGCATCGGCATCGTTTTGGGCGGCCCCTACAATTCCGGAATCCTGGCCACGGGGCCGAAGCCGGGTGCCTTCTACAACTACACCGAAGCGCCGCGGGACGTGCTCGACCGGGTGGCGCGCATCGAGGCGGTCTGCCGACGGCATGACGTGCGCTTGATCGAAGCAGCGCTGCAGTTCCCGTTGCTGCATCCGTCCGTCGTGTCGGTGATCCCCGGTGGCCAGCGGCCAAGCGAGGTCGAAAGCAATCGGTCACTGCTCGATGCGAGACTGCCGGCGGCACTCTGGGCCGACCTGAAGAAGGACGGCCTGATGCGGGCGGACGCGCCGACCGGGTAGCTCGCAATCACGAACCTATCGACCAGTAGGAGCGCAAAAGAAAAGCCGGGGCTTGCCCGGCTTTTCTGATATTTTGAAATTTAAAAAAGGCGCTTAATTGACGGCGTCCTTGAGACCCTTGCCGGCCGAGAACTTCGGCACGGTGCGCGCCGGGATCTTTACTTCGGCGCCGGTCTGAGGGTTGCGGCCGGTCGAGGCTGCGCGCTTTGACACGGTGAAATTGCCAAAGCCGACAAGCCGGACATCGCCGCCCTTCTTCAGTTCGCCGGTGATGACGGAGAATACCGCATCGACAGCCGACTGCGCGTCACCCTTCGAAATGCTCGCGGCGTCGGCAACAGCGGACACCAGTTCGTTCTTGTTCATAAAAATTCCCTTCCATGAGAACACCGGAACTCACGACTCATCCGGCAGGAAACGGACTTTAGAAAGAAGCGCTCGCGCAACCAAGTCGAAAAGCCGGGAAAGAATGGAAAAAAGCCCGGAATTCCGGGGTTTTTCACATGAAAAAGCCGGGCGCGAGGCCCGGCTTTCTGTTTGTGCGCTGCAACTTTAGCAAGAACTAATGCGCAAGCGACTTTCCGGCGTCATCCGCAGTGTCCGTCGCGGCAGGAGGATTGACCGGTTCGACCCATTCGATTGGCTCCGGCATACGCACCAACGCGTGGCGCAACGCCTCGCCGACCCGCGAGACCGGGATGATTTCCATACCGTTCTTCACGTTGTCAGGAATATCCGCCAGATCCTTGGCGTTGTCTTCCGGGATCAGCACTTTCTTGATGCCGCCGCGCAGTGCGGCAAGCAACTTCTCCTTCAGACCGCCGATCGGCAGCACCCTGCCGCGCAGCGTGATCTCGCCGGTCATGGCGACATCGGCCCTGACCGGAATGCCGGTCAGCACGGAGACGATCGCGGTCGCCATCGCCACACCGGCCGACGGCCCATCCTTGGGCGTGGCACCCTCCGGCACGTGGACGTGGATGTCGCGCTTGTCGAACAGCGGCGGCTCGATGCCGAAATCGAGAGCGCGCGAGCGGACATAGGAGGCCGCCGCCGAAATCGATTCCTTCATCACGTCGCGCAGATTGCCGGTCACCGTCATGCGGCCCTTGCCGGGCATCATGACGCCTTCGACCGTCAGCAGCTCGCCGCCGACTTCCGTCCAGGCAAGTCCGGTGATGACGCCGACCTGGTCGTCTGCCTCGACCTGACCGAAGCGGAAGCGCGGAACACCGAGATAATCGGCGAGATTGTCCGCCGTGATGTTCACAGTCTTCTTCTTCGTCTTCAGGATCTCGGTCACCGCCTTGCGCCCGAGCTTCATCAGCTCGCGCTCCAGGCTCCTGACGCCCGCTTCACGGGTGTAGGTCTGGATGATGGCGCGGATCGCGTCCTCACTGACGGAGAACTCCTTCGGCTGCAGCGCGTGATCGCGCACCACCTTCGGCAGCAAATGCCGCTTGGCGATCTCGATCTTCTCGTCCTCGGTGTAGCCGGCGATACGGATGATTTCCATGCGGTCCATCAAGGGCGCAGGGATGTTCAGCGTGTTCGCCGTCGTCACGAACATCACACTCGACAGGTCGTACTCGACCTCCAGATAGTGGTCCATGAACGTCGAGTTCTGCTCGGGGTCGAGCACCTCCAGCAAAGCCGACGACGGATCGCCGCGGAAATCCTGGCCCATCTTGTCGATCTCGTCGAGCAGGAAGAGCGGATTGGATTTCTTCGCCTTCTTCATCGACTGGATGACCTTGCCGGGCATCGAGCCGATATAGGTGCGCCGGTGGCCGCGGATCTCGGCCTCGTCACGCACGCCGCCCAGCGCCATGCGGATGAACTCGCGGCCGGTCGCCTTGGCGATCGACTTGCCGAGCGAGGTCTTGCCGACGCCGGGAGGGCCGACGAGGCACAGGATGGGCCCCTTGAGCTTCTTCTGGCGGCTTTGCACGGCGAGATACTCGACGATACGGTCCTTGACCTTGTCGAGACCGAAATGGTCGGTGTCGAGCACGTTCTGCGCGAACGCCAGGTCCTGCTTGACCTTGGAGTTCTTGCCCCACGGAATCGACAGGATCCAGTCGAGATAATTACGCACCACGGTGGATTCCGCCGACATAGGCGACATCGTCCTCAGCTTCTTCAATTCGGCTTCCGCCTTTTCGCGAGCCTCCTTGGAGAGCTTGGTCTTCTTGATGCGGGCCTCGATCTCGGCGGCCTCGTCGCGGCCATCCTCGCCTTCGCCGAGCTCCTTCTGGATCGCCTTCATCTGCTCGTTGAGGTAGTATTCGCGCTGCGTCTTCTCCATCTGGCGCTTGACGCGCGAGCGGATGCGCTTCTCCACCTGCAGGACGGAGATTTCGGCCTCCATGAAGCCCATCGCCTTTTCCAGCCGCTCCTTGACCGAGAGCGTGGCCAGCATCTCCTGCTTTTCGGGGATCTTGATGGCGAGGTGCGAAGCGACCGTGTCGGCGAGCTTGGAATAGTCGTCGATCTGGCTGGCGGCACCAACCACCTCGGGCGAGATCTTCTTGTTGAGCTTGACGTAGTTCTCGAAGTCGGTGACGACCGAACGAGCCAGCGCCTCGACCTCAACCTCTTCCTCTTCCGGCTCGACCAGCGCGGTGGCGCGGGCCTCATGGAAGTCGGGACGGTCGGTGAAGGCGGTGATTTTCGCGCGCGAGGCGCCTTCGACCAGCACCTTGACGGTGCCGTCGGGCAGCTTCAGCAATTGCAGCACGTTGGCGAGCGTGCCGATATCAAAGATGGCATCGGGCTCCGGATCGTCATCGGCGGCATTCATCTGGGTGGCGAGCAGGATCTGCTTTTCCTGACCCATCACCTCTTCCAGCGCCTTGATCGACTTTTCACGCCCGACAAAGAGCGGAACGATCATGTGCGGGAACACCACGATGTCGCGCAGTGGGAGGACTGCGAAGACGCCGTCGCTGGGAGCCTTGGTTATTTTGGCCATTGTCCAACCTTTCATGTCGCGGCCGCCAATCGGCCAACCGCGAATCTTATATTAACGACCGGGGATCGTTCCGCCTACCACCGTTGTGACGGGAGTTTTACAGCACAGAAATCGGGCACCTCGGCCTTCTCGTGTTAGGTGGATGCAGGAGGGCCAAAGATCAAGAGTTAACATCGCCGGCGTTCCATTCCCTCGCGAAGGTCGCATGCCTCTCATGGCAAAACGGCGCCCCGAGGGCGCCGTTCCACAAAAATATGGGTTCAAGTGGCATGTCAGGCGCTGACATTGCCCTTCTTTTCCTTCTGTTCGGAATAGATGTAGAGCGGCCGGGCACTGCCGGTCACCACTTCTTCCGAAATCACCACTTCGCGCACGCCTTCGAGCGCCGGCAGTTCGAACATGGTGTCGAGCAGGATCGCTTCCATGATGGAGCGCAGGCCACGCGCGCCGGTCTTGCGCTCGATGGCGCGCTTGGCGATTGCAGACAATGCGTTCTCGTGGAAGGTCAGGTCGACATTCTCCATCTCGAACAGCCGCTGGTATTGCTTGACCAGTGCGTTCTTCGGTTCGGTCAGGATCTGGATCAGCGCCGGCTCGTCGAGGTCTTCCAGCGTCGCCAGGACCGGCAGACGGCCGACAAACTCGGGGATGAGGCCGAACTTCAAGAGATCTTCCGGCTCCACAAGGCGGAAGACATCGCCGGTGCGGCGATCCTCGGGCGATGCCACGGTGGCGCCGAACCCGATCGAGGTCTTGCGGCCACGATCCGATATGATCTTGTCCAGCCCGGCGAAGGCGCCACCGCAGATGAACAGGATGTTGGCGGTGTCGACCTGCAGGAACTCCTGTTGTGGATGTTTCCTGCCGCCCTGTGGCGGTACCGAGGCGACAGTGCCTTCCATGATCTTCAACAGCGCCTGCTGCACGCCCTCGCCCGACACGTCGCGGGTGATGGAGGGGTTATCGGACTTGCGCGAGATCTTGTCGATCTCGTCGATGTAGACGATGCCGCGCTGGGCGCGTTCGACATTGTAGTCGGCCGACTGCAACAGCTTCAGGATGATGTTCTCGACGTCCTCGCCGACATAGCCGGCCTCGGTCAGCGTCGTGGCATCGGCCATGGTGAAGGGCACGTCGATGATGCGGGCCAGCGTCTGCGCCAGCAGCGTCTTGCCGCAACCGGTCGGGCCGATCAACAGGATGTTGGACTTGGCCAGTTCGACATCGTTGTTCTTGCCGGCATGGGCGAGGCGCTTGTAGTGATTGTGGACGGCCACCGAAAGCACGCGCTTGGCGTACGGCTGGCCGATAACGTAGTCGTCGAGAACCTTGAGGATCTCCTGCGGGGTCGGCACACCCTCGCGCGACTTCACCATCGAGGTCTTGTTCTCCTCGCGGATGATGTCCATGCACAGCTCGACGCATTCGTCGCAGATGAAGACCGTCGGGCCGGCGATCAGCTTGCGCACCTCATGCTGGCTTTTGCCGCAAAACGAGCAATAAAGCGTGTTCTTGGAATCGCCGCTGTTGTTGCCGACTTTGCTCATTTTCATGTCCTTTCATGGCCGCCCGCCGATGGTCTGGCTGAAAGGGCGCATACTCTATTTATCGCGGGAATCCGCCGCCGCCAGTATCCCGGCTCCCGCAACGTATTCCGTACGAAACACAAATCAGAAAACGTGGCAATGATTCGCAGCAACCCCACACAAAGCTAAGCCGTCGAAAATCAACATAGCCTTAACGTAGGCAATCCCGATCGTCGAGGGAACAGCCAATTGTGGCCGAAATGCCGCAAGACGCGCCAAAAGCGCGTGATGCCGCCATCCAACTGCCAATATGCCGTTATGCCAGCGCCCCTTCGGCCGCTTCGCGCGACGAAATGACCTTGTCGATCAGGCCGAAGTCCTTGGCCTCGTCCGCGGTCATGAAATGGTCACGGTCAAGCGTCTTTTCAATCTCGTCGTAGCTCTTGCCGGTGTGCTTGACGTACACCTCGTTGAGGCGGCGCTTCAGTTTAATGATGTCCTGGGCATGACGCTCGATGTCGGACGCCTGGCCCTGGAAGCCGCCGGACGGCTGGTGAACCATGATGCGGGCGTTCGGCGTGGCGAAGCGCATGTCCTTGTGGCCGGCGGTCAGGAGCAGCGAGCCCATGGAGGCCGCCTGGCCGATGCACAGCGTCGACACGGCCGGCTTGATGAATTGCATGGTGTCGTAGATGGCCATGCCCGAGGTGACGACGCCACCGGGCGAATTGATGTAGAGGTTGATTTCCTTCTTCGGATTCTCGGCTTCCAGGAACAGAAGCTGCGCGCAGACCAGCGTCGCCATGCCGTCCTCGACCGGACCGGTGATGAAAATGATGCGCTCTTTGAGGAGGCGCGAGAAAATGTCGTAGGCCCGCTCGCCGCGATTGGTCTGTTCGACCACCATCGGAACGAGGTTCATGTAGGTTTCGACGGGGTTCTTCATTCGTTATCTCTTGTCTCGCGGTGGGATTCCGGCGCCGGACATGCTGGCAACTCGGGCAGAATCGGTTCGGGATCGTTATTGTGTAAATAGGATGCCGGCTCATCCTTGTGCAAGGCCGACCCCTCCTAGCCATCTGGGTAAGTCGAATCAAGCTTTCCAGGCGAGATTCGCAACGGCGGGCGCTTCCGCCGGCTCGCGACGGCACCTGCGGCCTGACAGGTAGCAGTTTCTTAACCGCGTCACTTAACGAATGCGCCGAACCCGCTTTTCTCGCGGACCGCTTCCCCTACAATTCAACGTTGAACTTGTGTCCGCGGTTCAACAGGGGGAACGTTATGTCCAGGAAAACCGCATGCTTCGCCATGGCCGGGCTGACCATGCTCGGCTCGATTTCGCAGACGGCGGCCGGCGGCCGCGCCGTCGAATGCTATGAGCCGGTCCAAACGCCTGATGTCTATGACACCGTGTACGAGGACGTGATGATCAGTCCGCCCAGCCAGCAGGTCGATTATGAAGCGCCGATCTACGGCACGCGCGAGCGCGTGGTGATGACGGTTCCGGCACAGGTGACCTATGAGGTGGTGCCCGCAATCACCCGCACCGTCTACCACACAGTCAAGGTCGACGATGGCGGCTATTCCTGGGAATGGCGCGTCATCCACGGCCGCAAGGTGCTGTGCAAGGTCCGGCACGGGGCGCGCTATGAACGCGTCGCCGAAACGGTGGTGATCCGGCCGGAGCGCACGAGGCGCACCGTCATCCCGGCGCAATATGACAGGATCGCCGAGGAGGTGCTGGTGCGACCGGAGCAAAGGCGCGTCGTCGACATTCCCGCCGCCTACCAGACCGTCGCGCGGCGCGTGCTGGTGCGCGAAGGCTCATCCGGCTGGCGGCGCGTGCATATTCCCAGGCATTGCCAGGACTGAATTCAGGCGATTTCGGCTCGCAACCAACGTTTCAGGCCGGCAATATCGCCATCATCGACAGCCGCCGCCACGCGCCGGCCGACCGCCGCGCCGAACTTGTAGCCATGGCCCGAGCAGGCCGAGACGATCAGGCATTTGCCCGTCTCATGCGCCAGGAATTTCTCATCGTCCGTGAATGTATAGGCGCAGGTGACCACTTCGGTCACCTCATACTCCTCGATGCGGGCGATCGGCGGCGAAAACAGGTTGCGAATCGCCTCGCCCTCGCCCGGCACCGGCTGCCGGTTCCAGTCGGCGTCGCTGGTCGGCACCCTGTGCAGGCCTGAACCGAACTTCATGCCGGCACCTCGGGTCAGCGGGATCATGTAACCGTCGGTCTTGCCACCTACATCGAGGACCACGGGCGCAACTTCCCAGACGGCCTTGAGGTCCGCCGGCGGTTCGACATAGGCGAGCGCGGTTCGGTACGTCTTCAGTTCGCCGCCGAGTTCGGGGAACAGTTTCAGCACCCAGGCGCCCGCAGCGACGACGATGCGGTCGGCCTGCATCGTCTCGCCGGACGCGAGCACGATATGCCCTGCCTCGGAGTCGACCGCCGTCACCTTGCTGTTCCCGTAGACGTTGGCGCCGTTGGCGCGCAGCCACTTGGCCAGGCCGGACGCGATCTTGCGGCAATGCAGCGCGCCGCCTTCCGGCGAAAAATAGGCGTAGCGGAACGAGCCCGGCTCCAGGAAAGGCCAGCGTTCGACCGCGGCATCAGGTTCCAGCAGGTCGAACGGATAGTTTCCCTCCTCCAGCCCTTCCCGGTATTCCTCGGCTTCGTCGCCCGGCTCGCGCGAGACGCAGAGGAAGCCCCTGGAATCGAGATGGTTCTCGCCGAGGTCGGCCCACATCTCGTCCCAGGCTTCATAGGCCTCGCCGATCAGCCGGCCGTAGCCGGTCCCGGCCCGGTAGGCACGGCGAATGATGCGGTGATGGTCGCCGGATGCCGCCAACGGATTGGGGATCGGCCCCTGCTCGACGATGGAAACGCTATGGCCAGCCTTGACCAGCGACCATGCGGTGGAGAGACCGGCGATGCCCGCGCCGACAACGATCACATTCATCAAATCAGACTTTCCGCAGCCGTTGCGGCTGGCTCAACGCATTGGATTGCGGCCGCCAACATACGGTCTGGAACCAGGCTGGCAAGCCGCGCTATTGGTCTGGCATGACCAAATCGACGCCATCCTACCTCGCCTTTGATCCAGCGACCCGTCACCTGAGGCTTGACCCGCACGAGTGGGCTTTCTTCCAGGATCCGTACGAGGCCTACACGTTCCTGCACGATGCATCGAATGCCTTTTTCTGGGAAGAATTCGGATTCTGGTGCTTTGGCGGCTTCGACGACGTCAACAAGCTGTTGCGCGACCGCCGCTTCGGCCGCCAGAACCCGGCGGGCATTCCCGACAGTCGTGGCATCGGCCGGGATAGAACACATCTCAAGGCATTCGACGGCATCGAAGCCAATTCCATGCTGGAACTGGAGCCGCCGGTACACACGCAGCTTCGAACACTGGTCAACCGCGCCTTCGTGTCGCGCCAGGTCGAGCGGCTGCGGCCGCGCGTGGAGGCACTCGCCAACGAACTGATCGATCGTTTCGAGCCGGGCAAGCAAGTCGACCTGCTGCCCGCCTTCGCTTCTCCCCTGCCCATCACCATCATTGCCGAGATGCTCGGCGTGCCGGTCGAAATGGGACCGCAACTGCTCGACTGGTCACATCGAATGGTCGCCATGTACGTGCATGGCCGCACTCGCGAGATCGAGGAGACGGCCAATCGCGCGGCGCAGGATTTCGCCGATTTCCTGCGCGGCACCATCGCCGAACGGCGCAAAAATCCCGGCGACGACCTGCTGTCGCTGCTGATCTCGGCGCAGGAGGACGGCCAAAAATTGTCGGAAGACGAAATGGTGTCCTCGGCGATCCTGCTGCTCAATGCCGGCCACGAAGCGACCGTGCACCAGACCGGCAATGCGGTGCGCTCGATTTTGGCGCAAGGTGGCGACCCGCGCCGTTTCTTCACCTCAGCCGAGGCGACAGCGGCCGCTGTCGAGGAATGCCTGCGCTTCGACGCGCCGTTGCACATGTTCACCCGCTACGCCTACCAGGAGATCGAAATCGCTCCCGGGATCGTCGTGCAGCCCGGCCAGACGATCGGTCTGCTGCTTGGCATGGCCAACCATGACCCTCATGCCTTTGCCGAGCCGCGGGCCTTCCGGCCGGGTCGTGTCGACCAGAAGAACGTGTCGTTCGGCGCCGGCATCCATTTCTGCATCGGCGCGCCCCTGGCCAGGCTCGAATTGCAGGTGTCGCTGAAAACATTGTTCGAGCGGCACCCAAAGCTTCGTCTTGCCGAAAGCCCAAGCTTCCGCGACACGTATCACTTCCACGGGCTGGAAGCGCTCACCGTCGGCTTCTGAAGGAGCGCAGGCCTGAGCTGTGAGCTGCGCGCAGTAAAGGATCACAGCCTGATCACATACTCCTTGCGGGTGGTTTCAAGCACTTCCCAGCTTCCCTTAAAGCCAGGTCGCAGCACGAAGCTGTCGCCGGCCCTGACGGTGCGCGCTTCGCCACCCTCCTCTTCGATCACCGAAACGCCGGAAAGGATGTGACAGAATTCCCATTCGTCGTAGACGATGCGCCACTTGCCCGGAGTCGATTCCCAGATACCGGCATAAAGACCGCCTTCGCGCTCCTCGACGTTCCAGGTGCGGAATTTCGGATCGCCCGAGATCAGGCGATCGGGCGCCGGCGCGCCTTCTTCGGCGTCGACAGAATCCGTCGATATCGTCAGGTAATGCTCGGACAGGATTTGCCTCCATGAAGAACCGGCCTCGGGCCGGCTCGCCTTACCCCGGCGTTTTGCGCCGACCCTCCCACGAGGGGGAGGATAGATCAAACTTTGGCGAGTGCCTGTTCGAGGTCGGCGACGATGTCGGTGACGTCCTCGATGCCGATGGACAGCCGCACCGTGTCCGGTCCCGCACCCGCCTTGACCTTCTGCTCGTCGGACAGCTGTCGGTGCGTGGTCGACGCCGGATGGATGACCAACGACTTGGTGTCACCGACATTGGCCAAGTGCGAGAACAACTCCAACGCTTCAACGAATTTGACGCCGGCCTCGTAACCGCCCTTGAGGCCGAAGGTGAAGACCGCGCCGGCGCCTTGCGGCGAGTATTTCTTTTGCAGGGCGTTGTTCTTGTCGCTGGGAAGGCCGGGATAGTTGACCCAGGCCACCTTGGGATGGTTGGACAGCCAGCCCGCGACGGTGATCGCATTGTCGCAATGGCGCTGCATGCGCAGCGGCAAGGTTTCGAGGCCTGTCAAAATGAGAAAGGCGTTGAACGGCGAAATCGCCGGGCCGAGATCGCGCAGGCCAAGCACGCGCGCGGCGATGGCGAAGGCGAAATTGCCGAAGGTTTCGTGCAGCACCAGGCCGCCATATTCGGGGCGCGGTTCCGACAGCATCGGGTACTTCCCTGATTTCGACCAGTCGAACGTGCCGCCATCGACGATGGCGCCGCCGATCGAGTTGCCGTGACCGCCAATGAACTTGGTCAGCGAATGGACGACAATGTCGGCGCCGTGCTCGATCGGCCGGATCAGGTAGGGCGAGGCCAGGGTGTTGTCGACGATCAGCGGCAGGCCATGCTTACGCGCGATGTCGCCGATCTTCTCGATGTCGACGAAGGTGCCGCCGGGATTGGCCAGACTCTCGATGAAGATCGCCTTGGTCTTGTCATCGATCTGGCTCTCGAAGGTTGACGGATCGTTCGCTTCGGCCCAGCGCACCTCCCAGCCAAAGTTCTTGAAGGCATGGCCGAACTGGTTGATCGAACCGCCATAGAGCTTGTTGGCGGCAACGAAATTGTCGCCCGGCTGCAACAGATTGTGGAACACGATTACCTGGGCGGCGTGGCCGGACGCCACCGCAAGGGCGGCCGTGCCGCCCTCGAGCGCCGCTATGCGTTCTTCGAGCACCGCCTGCGTCGGGTTCATGATGCGGGTGTAGATGTTGCCGAAGGCCTTCAGCCCGAACAGCGAGGCAGCATGATCGGCGTCGTCGAAAACAAAGGAGGTCGTCTGGTAGATCGGCGTGGCGCGTGCGCCGGTGGCCGGATCGGGCTTGGCGCCGGCATGGACGGCGAGCGTGTTGAAACCGGGCGTGCGGGTCACTGAAACCTCCCTCGAAAAAACTTCTGAAATTCGCCGGCCATTCTTGGCCAAGCTCAACCACGAATGCAAAGAAGAAAATACCCTTCGGCGTGTCATCTTCGACCAGGCAGCAGGAAAATACGGCTCCTGCCGGAATAATTTTGCGCCTTCCCCTTGTCTATTTTTGCCGCACGCCGAAACTCTGGAATCCCGACCGCATCAGCGGCTTCTTCGACGACAGCACACCGGAATTGACCCCGGTCCAGCCGATCTCGCCGGACAGCTTGCCATATTCGATCTTGGGGCAGCGGTTCATCACCACCTTAACGCCGGCGGCTTCGGCGCGTGCGGCGGCTTCGTCGTGGCGCACGCCGAGTTGCATCCAGATCACTTTCGGCAGGGGATCGAGCTTCAGTACCTGGTCGACAACGCCGGCCACCGCCGCCGAGGCGCGAAAGATGTCGACCATGTCGATGGGCTGGGCAATCTCGGCAAGGCTGCCATAGACCGTACGGCCGAGTATCTCCTTGCCAGCATGGCCCGGATTGATGGGGAACACCTCAAACCCCTTGGCCAGCAGGTATTTCAACACGAAATAGCTTGGACGAACGTCGTTGGCGGACGCGCCGACCATGGCGATGGTCTTCACCGAATTGAGGATGCCGGCGATGTAGGCGTTGTCATAGCTATCGTGATTCATGGCTCGTCCTCATACAACGCCTCGGCGAGAAAGCCATCAGGATCACTGCTGAAATCGCGCATCATGCGGAAGTGGTCCGTATCACGAAAATCGGTCGAATCTAGCCCGAACCGGCTGATGCGGAACAGCCGCGCGCCTGGACAGGCCATCAGTAGCGGCGAATGCGTCGCCATGATCACTTGCGCAGTGCCCGACCGATCCATGCGCCGCAGCATCTTGAGAAGTTCGATCTGGCGCGATGGAGACAGCGCACTTTCGGGCTCGTCGAGGATGTAGATGCCTTGCCTGCGGCAACGTTCCTCGAAGAAGCGGATGAACCCTTCGCCATGCGACCAGGACAGAAAGTCGGGCGGAGGTGGCTTGAACGGATCTTCCAGGGCCACCTGGTCAAGATAGCGAGCCACCGAGTAGAAGGATTCGGCGCGAAAGAACCAGCCGGCGGTGACTTTTGGCAACCAATGGCCACGGAAGGTATCTGCCAGCGCGGCACCACTCCTGTCGATGGCGCCGGAATGGTCGACAGGCCGGTAGCCCTTGCCGCCTCCGGCTTCGTCGTAACCGGCGAGCGCGCCGATCGCCTCGAGCAATGTCGATTTGCCGGTGCCGTTCTCACCGACGATGATGGTAATTGGTGTGGTGAATTCGAGTTCGAAGGCGTGACCGCGAAACAGCGGCAGGTTCCACGGGTATTTTTCCCAATCGGTCACCCGCTCGGAATCGAGCAGAATGCGCTTGAGATAGGGCGCCTTGAGCCGCGTCAACTGCCTGCGGTGAGCCATCAATCGGGCAGCGAGATCGTACCGTCTTCCGCGATCGGAAAGGCCGGGTTGTGCGCCACTTCCCAGACATGTCCGTCGGCATCGGCGAAATAGCCGCACCAGCCGCCCCAGAAGGCACGGCCTGCCGGCTTGACGATGCGGCCGCCGGCCTCTTCAGCCATCGCAAGCACCGCGTCGACTTCGGCATCGGAGCGGGTGTTGTAGGCGAGATAGACGGCGGAAGGCGCCTTGGCGAAGGTGATGCCGGAATCCTCCTCGGCGCTGACGCGCGGGAACAGGCCGAGTATAACACCACCCATCTGGAAGAAGGCGACGCCATCGGTGATGCCGGCATGACGCTTCAGGCCCATCGTCTCGTAGAAGCGCACCGCACGATCGAGATCGTCGGTGGCGATGGTGATGATGGAGATGCGCGGCTCCATGACTTTCGTCCTTATTCGTCGGTCCATTCCGGCTTGCGTTTGCCGATAAAGGCGCCGATGCCCTCCTGGGCGTCACGCGCCAGCATGTTCTCGACCATGACCCGGCCGGTATAGGCATAGGCATCCGCCAGCCCCATCTCGGCCTGCTCATAAAACGCTTCCTTGCCGGTCTTCAGCACCGAAGATGATTTTGAAGCAATGGTTTGGGCGTATTTGTTGACAATCTGATTCAAGTACTCGCGCGGCACGACGCGGTTGACCAGGCCGAACTCCTTGGCGGTCGCGGCATCGATGGTTTCGCCAGTCAGGAGCATTTCCATGGCGTGCTTGCGCGAGACGTTGCGAGACAACGCCACCATCGGCGTCGAGCAGAACAGGCCGATGTTGACGCCCGGCGTGCAGAAGGTCGCCTCATGCGAGGCGATGGCGAGGTCGCAACTGGCGACAAGCTGCAGGCCGGCGGCGGTGGCAAGGCCATCCACTTCGGCGATCACCGGCTTGGGGTGGCGCACGATCGCCTGCATCAGCGTAGCGCAGGCGGCAAACGTCTCTTCGAAGAAGGCCTTGCCGCGATCGGCGTCGGCGCGGCGCGCTGTCATCTCCTTGAGATCGTGGCCGGCGCAGAATACCTTTCCGGCCGCCGACAGCACTATGACGCGAACGGCCTTGTCGGCCCTGGCACGGTCCAGTTCCTCCGTCAGCGCCGCCATCACCGCCAGGGAAAGCGCGTTCGCGGGGGGATTGGCAAGCGTCAGGCGCAGCACGCCCTCGTCGCGGCTAGCCGCAACCGGCCCTTCAACTGCGACAGGCTTGATGGCAAGGATTTCGGCCATGGCTAAGGTCTCCGCGATTCCATTCCGCTGGCAGCGTATCTAATATCGGCTGGGGTTTCATCAACACCGTATCGCTTGCGCCAGTAGGATGAAGGTGTTGCCAGAAACGCGCCGCTTCGCCCATACAGGCTTGGCGCAGAATGAGGACCGAAATGCCCGCCCAGACCAAGCTCGAGCCGGTGCTGACAGCAGCCCAGGTCAATGCGCTGATGGAGACCGTGTTTCCGCAGCTTAACGAAAAGGGCCCGGCCTTTGAGGCAACCGACGTGTTTCCCGGCGGCTGCACCGTGCGGCTTAATGCCGGCGAACGGCATTTGCGTCCCGGCGGTACGGTGTCCGGCCCCGCCTTGTTCACGCTGGCCGACATTGGCGGCTATGTCTGCGTGCTCAGCCATGCCGGGCCCGATGCGCTCTCGGTCACCACCAATCTGAACATCAATTTCGTCCGCAAGGCCGAGGCAGGACCGATCGATGGCCATTGCCGCATTCTGAAGCTCGGAAAGAACCTGATGGTCTTCGACATCGACATCGTCGCCGGCCCGGAGGGGCAGACAGTGGCGCACGCCACCGGAACCTATTCGATCCCGCCGAAACGCTGACACGGAGAAGGCCGATCCGGCATCCTGGCCGGAACTCCCGATCGACACGTCCGTTTTGCGGCATGCCCGATCTGACCACATACCTTGCCTTTCTCGGCGCCGTGCTTGCCTACCAGCTTTCCGGCGTCGGGCCCGATATGATGCTTGTGATCAGTCGCGGCGTCGGACAGGGCTGGCGCCACGCGCTGGCGGCCGCGACAGGCTGCGTATCGGCCGGCGTCGTACAAATTCCATTACTTGCGATGGGACTTGCCACGCTGATCACATCCTCGCCGCCTCTTTACAGCTTTCTCCAAATCGTCGGCGCCATCTATCTGATCGCCATCGGGGTCAAATTCCTGTTGGCGCGCCGGCAGGATGAAAGTCGTACCTCTGCCTTTGCCAACACCGGTGGCACTGCTGCCGCTTTCCGGCAAGGCATGATCTGCAATCTCACCAATCCGACGACGCTTGCCTTCATGTTAGCGATGCTGCCGCAATTCGTTCACCCTTGGGCCGGTCCAGCGGCGTTGCAGTTCGTCATTCTCGGCACGACTATGAAGATGATGGGAATGGTTGTCCTCGGCGCTGTCGCGCTGACCTCCGGCGCGGTCGGCGGCTGGCTGTCGCGCCGAAGCAGCTTCGTCGTGTGGCAGGGAAGGCTAGCCGGAGCCATTATGGTCGCCGTCGGCATCAGACTCCTGCTTGCAGTGACGAGTGGCCGGCGGTGAGCGAAATACCAGCCGTTTTGGCGGTAGGCCGTGTTGTAAAATAATACCACATAGTTTAGCCATTGAAATTTAACGGTTTTTCGTTTTCGTTGACTCCCAACGATGCTTGACGAGGGCTACCCTTCTCCCCTATAAGCCCTCACGAAGCAGCGGCCCGCAAAGGCCGCCGTTTTGTTATTGGCGGCGGGCAAGCGCTTTTCGTCAATCCAAGCAACAAGAAACGCCTTCCTTATCGTTTGTGGATTGGGGAAGGTCCGAACCGAAAGCAGAAAACATGACAACCTTTTCGCAGAAGCCTGCGGATGTGGTGAAAAAGTGGATCCTGATCGACGCCGAAGGTCTCGTCGTCGGCCGTCTCGCCACCGTTATCGCCAATCATCTTCGCGGCAAGCACAAGCCGACCTTCACCCCGCATGTCGACGACGGCGACAATGTCATCGTCATCAATGCCGACAAGGTGGTGTTCACCGGCAAGAAGTTCACCGACAAGGTCTATTACTGGCACACCGGGCACCCCGGCGGCATCAAGGAGCGCACCGCGCGCCAACTGCTCGAAGGCCGTTTCCCCGAGCGTGTCGTCGAGAAGGCCGTCGAGCGCATGGTGCCGCGTGGCCCGCTCGGCCGTCGCCAGATGAAGAACCTGCGCGTCTATGCAGGTGCCGAGCATCCGCATGTCGCCCAGCAGCCAGAAGTGCTCGACGTGGCCAAGCTGAATTCCAAGAACAAGAAGGTCGCATAAGATGGCTGAGCTTTCCTCGCTCGCAGAACTGGGCGCCGCCACCGGCAACACCAATACGCAGGCCGCGGCACCCGTCCATGTCCAGAAGCTCGACAAGTCGGGCCGCGCCTATGCCACCGGCAAGCGCAAGAACGCCATCGCGCGCGTTTGGGTGAAGCCAGGTTCGGGCAAGATCGTCGTCAACGACAAGGAATTCGCGACCTATTTCGCGCGTCCGGTCCTGCAGATGATCCTCAACCAGCCGATCATCGCCGCCAACCGCTCGGGCCAGTACGACATCGTCGCCACGGTCATCGGCGGCGGCCTTTCGGGCCAGGCCGGCGCTGTGCGTCACGGCATCTCCAAGGCGCTGACCTATTACGAGCCGGCGCTGCGTGCCGTGCTCAAAAAGGGCGGCTTCCTGACCCGCGACAGCCGCGTCGTCGAACGCAAGAAGTACGGCAAGGCGAAGGCCCGTCGTTCGTTCCAGTTCTCGAAGCGCTAGGCGCACCGCAGCTTCACAATCGAAAGGCCGCCTCCGGGCGGCCTTTTTGCGTTGCGCATCACTATTGGGCGGAATGGTCGGCGTCGCGGATGAACAGGAACGCGCAAAATGCCGAGCCGGCCACCGCGAGCGCCGAGGCCAGGAATGCCAGTTGCATGCCATCAATCGTGCCCAGCGCCAAGGCGGACCCGAACAGCGCCACCCCGATCGCGCCACCCGACTGGCGCACGGTGTTGAGTACGCCCGATGCCGTTCCCGACATCTCCGCCGGCACGGAAGACAACAGCGCGGTGGTCATGGCCGGTACGGCAAGACCAATGCCGACCGGCAGGAACAGCAGGCGCCACAGCAGCGACAGGTAGGACGTATCGGCCTGGATCAGCGCCATCAGTCCGAAACCGGCTGCCCCGACGAACAGGCCAATCGCCATGGGCGATCGTGGGCCATGATTTGCGGCAATGCGCCCGGCGGCAATGTTCGACAGGGTGACTGCCGCCATGAACGGCAGGAAGGCCAGCCCTGTCATTTCGGGAGAAAAATGCCTTTCCTGCTGGAAATACAGGCTGAGCATGAAGATCGTGCCATAGAGCGTCAGGTTGACGGCCAGTCCCACGAGGCTCGTCACAGCCGGCACGCGGCTGGCAAAGAGACCGAGCGGAAACATCGGCGCCCTCGTCCGGCTCTCGACCAGCAGGAACAGGCTTGCGGCCACCGCCGCCAATACCAGTCCGCCGATGACCGGCATCGAGGTCCAGCCCGACGAACCGGTTTCGATAAAGGCGCCGGTCAGCGAAAACAGCGCCAGCACGACAAGTCCCTGCCCCACCCAGTCGATCGGCGGCCGCTCGGCCTTGAGCGGCGTTTCCTGCAGAAACCGATAAGCCATCCAGATGGCGAGAGCGCCAATGGGCAGGTTGACCAGAAAGATGCTGGCCCAGCCAAGCGACGCGACCATGAAGCCGCCGAGCACCGGCCCTGCCGACAGCGCGATGCCGCCCGCCGCCGTCCACAGCCCAACGGCGCGTGCCCGGCGCGCCTTGTCGGACGCGTAGGCGCGATTGAGGAGTGCCAGCGAACACGGCATCAGCAAGGCGGCACCCGCGCCTTGTGCAGCGCGCGCCGCAATCAGCAACCAGGCACTCTGAGCCAGGCCGCAAGCCAGCGAAGCGATGCTGAACAGCGCCATGCCGCCAACGAAAACGCGGCGAGCACCGACCCTGTCGCCGAGGGCGCCGCCGGCGAGCAGCAGCGAGGCGAAGGCAAGCGTGTAGGCGTCGACGACCCATTGCAGGCCGCCGACCCCCATCGACAGCCCAGTACCGATCCTGTTCAGCGCGACGTTGACGATGGAGACATCAAGCTGCACGACGACGAAGCCGAGGCTGGTCGCAGCAACGGTGGCGGCATAGGCGGCAGGGCGCTTGAGAACGATGGTATCGGGCATGCCCATGGATAACGGGTTTCCCCTGACACCGTTGCGTCAGCAGGCGCCGGCCTGCGACAACAAGGCCGGAACTTCAGCCGCGGCAAATCAATTGATGCTGGCGGTCGCGGCAGGTTCGACGCGTTCGCCCGTCCCCGCATAGGGCACGCGAAACCCATTCGCCGCCAGCCAGCCTATCGCCGCCTTCGGCTCATCGGTCTGGATGATTGTGGCGCCGCGATCGGCCCAGAAACCCCAGGCTTCGCGCGGCAGGCTGGCCTGAACCGCCAGTTCGTCGCCCCGGCCGCCGGCCAGGAAGCCGCCCGGCTTGTCGACGATGGCATAGGTGTCGGCCCAGATGTGCCAGTCGCCCCTCACCGCGGCCGCGCGCATGCGCGTGCTGAACAGCGGCCCGCCAGTCTCGGTCAACGTCTCCGCGCCGGCGCGCCAGTTGATCAACTCGATCGCGCGCGGCGCAAAAGCATGGTCGACCGTCGCGGCGAAACCGGCGTCATGCACTGCGTCGTCGGCGATGATCGGCATGAACTGGAAGCCGCCGCCGACCGCTTCCATGGCAGCCTTCACCGTAGCGATCCTGGTCTGGTTCCACAGGTTTTCCTTGACGATGACCTGGTCGGCCATGCCGAGATCTCGCGCCACCGCGACCATACCCGACAGGTCCCCAACCTCGAGCTTGTTGTCGAGATTGATGAGGATCTTGTCCCGGGTCGCTGTCAGCATTTCACGCAGCGTCGAGACTGTCTCGTCGGTGACGGCGCCCGTGCCTTCGATCACCAGCCGGCAGGTCTTCAGTTCGGCCAGCGTGTACTTGACCACCTCACCTTTGCAGGTCGTGGTGCGATCAAGCCAGCTGTCATGCATGACGACAAACTCGCCGTCCTTCGAGCGCCGGATGTCGACCTCGACGATCTCGGCGCCGATCGCGATCGAGCCTTCGACGGCGGCGAGCGAATTTTCCGCATAGAGCGTCTTGCCGGCCTGCATGCTGCCGGCGCGATGCGCGGCCACCATGACGTGGTCGCGCCATCGGTTGGCATGTTCGAAGCGGTCGAGGATCTGCCTCGCACGGGTTTCGCCCGCCATTGACTGGCTGGCGGAAGCCGCCAGCGTGACGGAAAACAGAAGGCTCGGCCAGAAGGTCCGCATCGAGAATCGCTCCATTCCGGATCGAACCGGGAATAGGCGATGCCCGTGACGTCTAGGTGAACGAAGCCGGCTAGCGGTTGCCAGCGATATGTCGCCTCAGATGCGTTTCGACAGTCGGCGGAACCAGGTCATCGCAGGCATCTCGACGAAACGCCAGGTAATCCAGGAGACACCTATCGTGGCAAGGAGCATGACGAGGATCGCAACGTCCCCCGCCCAGCCGGCGCCGAAGCCGGTCGCCGGCTCTCCGCGCAAGACGATGTCGCCGACAAGACCGAGGCCGAGCTTGCGCTCGACCAGGCCGGCGACATTGATCATGCGCGCCTGGACGAAGATGTGGACCATGTAGATCGAGTAGGACAGCGCGCCGAGCGTCAGAATGAGTGGGGTTCTCAGAAAGACACTGATCCAGCCCCCCTCATGAGCAAAGAGAAACAATGCCAGTGCAAACACCAGCGGTGCTGCGATCCCGGCATCATTGTCGCCCGCCAGTGCGACGAAAAGCACAATGACAGCCGCCATGACGATTTCGGCAAGGGTCCAGCTCAGCAACGGGCCGGTCCGGGCAAGCGCCTGTCGCGCGCCTGCAATGGAATCATGCTGGAACCAGGCAAGCAAGGCGCCGAGCGAGAAGCCGTACAGGCAGCGTATGAAGCCGAAATCGAAGGACACATCCATATGGTGGGTCGAGAAGCCAAGCAGAAACAGCGGCGCGGTGATGGCGGCGGCGACGAACCACACCCAGGCGCGTGCCCCGGCGGTGAAGACCACTCCCGCGAACAACAGGTAGGCGAAGAACTCCGCCGAAATGCTCCAGCTTGGCGCATTCCAAGTCAATTGGTCCTCGAAGCCGACCCCCTGGAGCAGCAGCAGGTTGGCAAGCAGGCTCTGGAGGCTGAAGCCGCCGGTGAAGGGAGCGGCACCGGCGCCATGCACCCGCGGCAGCATCAGCCGCAGCAGCTCGAATCCGGCAAAGGCGGCGAGCATGAGAAAATGCAGCGGATAGATGCGGCCGAAGCGCACCACCGCAAAGCGTGCGACCTCCCGCGGCTGGTTCAGCCGCCAGCCATAGGAGCTGGCGATGACGAAACCGGAGAGAACGAAGAAGAAGTCGACAAACAGATAGGACGAACCGACAAAGGCGCTTTGCGAGATCGTCGAAGCGGTCGGGAAGTGGAACAGCGCCACCAGCAGGGCGCAGATGCCGCGCCACGAATCGAGAACCAGGAACCGCTCACCCGCCACCGTGCCGGACTGGATCGACGCCGCGCCATGGGGAGAATCAAGAAACGCGGTCTGCGTCATGATGATACAATCCTGTCTCGCGGCGGCACCGCGCCCGCGCCGTTTCGTTTCCCCAAGCTGTGACTGGCATGTTGCGTGCCGGTTCTGTAGTTGTTGCACCCCGATGAAAACCAAGGATCCGTAATGGCGAACAAGAACATCGACCATGCCTTCACAGCCCGCTCAAAGACGGGCGCTTCGCTGGAGCCGACCTATGCCGGCGCGCTGTCGTTCATGCGACGCAGATACACGAAGGATGTGAAAGGCGCGGACGCTGTGGTTTGGGGCATCCCTTTCGATGCCGCCGTCACCAATCGGCCCGGCGCGCGTTTCGGGCCGCAGGCGATCCGCCGCGCCTCGGCAATCCTCGACAACGATCCGCAATATCCCTTTTCGCGCGATCTGTTCGAGCACCTCGCGGTGGTCGACTGTGGCGATTGTCTGCTTGATACCGGCAACCACCAGAAGACGCCGGGGACGATCGAACGCGAGGCGGCCAAGATCCTGAAGTCAGGTGCCTTCCTGCTGTCGCTGGGCGGCGACCATTTCGTCACCTGGCCCCTGCTCAAGGCACATGCCGCAATCCATGGCCCGCTCGCTCTGGTGCAGTTCGATGCGCACCAGGATACCTGGGAGGATGACGGCAAACGCATCGACCATGGATCCTTCGTCGGCCGCGCGGTCAAGGAAGGCATTATCGATCCCGACCGCTCGATCCAGATCGGCATCCGCACCCACGCGCCCGACACGTTCGGCATCAAGATCCTCTACGGTCACGAGATCGAGGAGATGCGTGCATCCGACATCGCCTACGCCATCGTCGACAGGACGGGCGGCAAGAAGACCTATCTCACCTTTGATATCGACTGCCTTGATCCCGCCTATGCACCCGGCACCGGCACGCCGGTCGCCGGCGGGCCGTCCTCTGCAAAGATCCTGTCGACGCTGCGCCAGCTCAACCAGATCGATATTGTCGGGGCCGATGTCGTGGAGGTTGCGCCGGCCTACGATCACGCCGATATAACGGCGATTGCCGGCTCGATGATCGCCATGCAGTATCTCGGCCTGCTGGCCGAGCGGAAAGCACGGCTCGAAGAGCTGAACAACGGCAGCCACAACGGTGCCGCGGTGAACCAAGGCAACGGCATATAGTTTTCGATATCAGGGAATTTGATCAGCCAATGAAACCGAAAATCTTCATCGACGGCGAGCACGGCACCACCGGCCTCCAGATCCGGGCGCTGCTTGCCGAGCGCGGCGACCTGGAGATCGTTTCAATTCCCGCCGAGCGCCGCAAGGAAACGGCGG
Source organism: Mesorhizobium sp. BR1-1-6 (assembly GCF_020165355.1). Taxonomy (NCBI): domain Bacteria; kingdom Pseudomonadati; phylum Pseudomonadota; class Alphaproteobacteria; order Hyphomicrobiales; family Phyllobacteriaceae; genus Mesorhizobium; species Mesorhizobium sp. BR1-1-6. The sequence continues at coordinate 42,285 of NZ_JAIUHZ010000016.1, forward strand.
CGCGAGCCGAATTCCTCAATGCCGCCGACGTTGCGATCCTGTGCCTGCCGGACGATGCGGCGAAGGAGAGCGTGTCGCTGATCTCCAACGAGACCACCAGGGTCATCGATGCTTCGACCGCGCATCGCGTAGCGCAAGGCTGGGAATATGGCTTTGCCGAGATGGACAAGGAGCAGGCGAAGAAGATCGGGGCGGCGAAACGCGTCGCCAATCCCGGCTGCTGGCCGCAGGGACCGATCGCGACGCTGCGGCCGCTGGTCGCCGCCGGCCTGTTGCCTGCGGATTTCCCGGTCACCGTCAACGGCATCTCGGGTTATTCGGGCGGCGGCCGCCCGATGATCGAGGACTATGTCGCCAAGGGCGAGGACGCCTCTGAATTCCTGCCCTACGGGCTCACCCTTCAGCACAAGCACGTGCCGGAGCTCAGGGCCTATGCGAAACTGTCGCACGATCCGATCATGCAGCCAGCGGTGGGCAATTTCGCGCAAGGCATGATCACGGTGGTGCCGCTGCAGCTCGGTGACCTCGACCATGTGCCGACCGGTGCGGAACTCCATGCAGCCATCGCCGACCATTTCGCCGCCATCAAGGGCGGCGTGGTCGAAGTGGCGCCCTATGCGCATCTGGAGCGCATTCCGGAGATCGATCCGGAAATCTACAATGGCACCAACCGCATGAAGCTCTACGTCTTTGCCAATGACAAGCGCGCGCAGGCCCTGCTGCTCGCCGTTTACGACAATCTCGGCAAAGGGGCATCGGGGGCTGCCGTACAGAACATGGACCTGATGCTCGGCCTCTGATGGCGGCACCGGCATTTCCGGACCGCTGGAAGATCAGCGCGCCCGAGCTCATCGCCGAGACCTTTTCGAGCCGCATCTGGAAGGTGCGGCGCGAGGATGGCTCGCCGGCGATCGTCAAGGCGCTGAAGCCATTCGATGACGTCGCAGACGAGTTGCGCGGCGAGCATTTCCTTGCCTGGCGGCGCGGCAAAGGCGCCGTGCGGCTGCTGGGCCGCGACGGGCACTCCATGCTGCTCGAATATGCCGGGGAGACCATGCTGTCGCATGTTCTTGCCGAGCAGGGAGATTTGGCCGCCACGGAAATCGCGGTGGAGGTGATGGCAAAGCTGTTTTCGCCATCGGATCACCCCGCTCCGCCCGACCTGCAGCCGCTTCGGGAACGATTTTCCAGCCTGTTCAAGAAAGCGGAGGCCGACCGTGTCGTTGGCCGGAACAGCCTTTATGTCGAAGCGGCGGAAATCGCCGACCGGCTGCTGGGTGGTCCGCATGATGTCAGGCCGCTGCATGGCGACCTCCATCACGACAACATCATGCACGGAGCACGCGGCTGGCTGGCGATAGATCCGAAGGGCGTTCTCGGCGACCCGGGATTCGATGCCGCGAACATGTTCTACAATCCTCTTGATCGCGACGACCTTTGTCTCGATCCCCCACGGATTGCCGGGATGGCTGAAGTCTTTGCGCGAACGCTGAGCCAGACGCCGGCGGCAATACTGGATCACGCCATCGCCTATGGCTGCCTGTCGGCTTCCTGGCACCATGAGGACGACAACGCGATCGAGGAGAACCGCGAACTGTCGGTCGCAGCAGCGATCCGAACGGTACGGCTCGGCTTCTGATCCGTGCCGCCTTGCGTCAGGCGGAATTCGACGGCGACAAGACGATGGCGTAGTCGAACGTTCTGGATGTGACCGGAGAGACTCAGCGTCCGAGGGCGATCTCGTGGGGCAAGGGATATGCTCCCTTGGTGCCGCGCCAATGCGCGGCGGCGAACCCCAGCAGGACCAACGCGAATCCCTGGTGGGTCAGCGCCATGTGCAGCGGCACATGCATCAACAGCGTGCCGATGCCGACGGAGGCCTGCACCAGCACCAGGGCAAACAACAGCGTCGCGCGACGAGCATGCGTTGAACCGGGCAGACGGCGACGCGCGGCGATCATGTGCCACAAGGCGACGACGAACACCGTATAGGCGCCGATCCTGTGCACGAACTGCACCGTCTTGGGGCTTTCGAAGAAATTGCGCCATGCCGGCTCCAGGATCAGCAGATCGCCGGGAATGATCTTTCCGTCCATCAGCGGCCAGGTGTTGTAGCTCAGGCCGGCGTGGAGCCCGGCGACCAGACCGCCGAGATAGATCTGGATCAGCGCCAGAAGCACTACGAGACCAGCCAGTTTCTGGGTCGAACGATCGGCCGCAGGTTCCGAATGCGGCGCCAAGCCGCGCGCGACGACCATGGTCGCCGTGAAGATCAGCGCGGCAAGCGTCAAATGGGTGGCGAGCCGGTACTGGCTGACCGAGACGCGGTCGACCAGACCGGAGGCAACCATCCACCAGCCGATAGCGCCCTGCAGACCGCCGAGAAGCAGGATGCCGACCAGCTTCGGCCCCAGTCCGCGCTCGATGCGGCGCGCCGCCCAGAAGAACAGCAGCGGCAAGGCGAAGACCAGGCCGACGCTGCGCGCCAGGAGACGATGCGCCCACTCCCACCAGAAGATCGACTTGAATGCCTCGATGCTCATGCCCTTGTTGAGCTCGGCATATTGCGGGATCTGCTGATAACGCTGGAATTCCTCTTGCCATTCGGCGTCGTTGAGCGGCGGGATGACGCCGTGGATCGGCTGCCACTCGGTGATCGACAGGCCGGACTCGGTGAGCCTTGTGGCGCCGCCGACCAGCACCAGCGCGAACAGCACCAGAAGCACGACGTAGAGCCAGCCGCGCACCAGCGCGCGGTTGTGCAGATCGCGGTCACGCGCCTCGTAAGGCGCGGCAGTAATGGCGGCCATGGATTTATCCCGGCAGGTTGAAGTCGCGGATTGGTGGACCATCGCATTCCCGCATGCAAGACCGGGCGGCGCGGCACGCCGTCGCGCCGCGTCTGTCGGGTTGCACAGCTTCGCGTCAAGGCCTATGGCGAAGCCGACACATTGAGCTGGGCCGCACTTTACCCCGGCTCCTGGAGGCCAACCATGCCCGTGCGCCTGAAAAAGCTGATCGGAATGTTCCTGCTGGTGGCGCTTGTCATCATCTATGCGCTGGTCGCATCGATCTTCGCGGTCGCCCGGCTGTCCGAGGCGGGCCCGTGGACGCATTTCCTGTTCTTCCTGCTAAGCGGCCTGCTCTGGGTGCTGCCGGCGATGGGCATCATCAAATGGCTGATGCTGGAGCCTCGGCCCAAGCGCTGAACCGTTGCCGGCCGGCCTCAGATGGTGACCACCATCTTTCCGGCATTGGCGAGCGGCGTCGTCACGCCAGACAGCATGGTGCGGATGTGGGCGAGGTTCTGATAACGGCCGTTGACCGAGATGCGCGGCAATGCGTGCAGGAAGCCGGCGTGTTCGGCGCGCAGCACGCCATGACGGGTGGTCACGGCCGAGGTGTAGCCGGCATCGCGGACAAAGCCCACTTCGCGGCAGCCGACGGCGCTGGCATAGCCGTAGGGATAGGCGAAATGGCGCGGCTCCTCGCCCAGCTCGGCTCGCAGGATGGACTTCACCCCGACGATTTCGTGCCGCGCGTCGGCTTCTGAAAGCCGCTTCAGATTGCTGTGGTTGATCGTATGAGCACCGATCGTTACGAGCGGATGCGCTGCGATCGCGCGGATCTCCGACCAAGTCATCAGCGTGTCGACGCGCGGCCGGCCGGCGTCGACGCCGTTCGCATGCGCCAGTTCGCGCAGCACGGCGCGCAGGTCCTCCTCGCGAACCTCGCTGGTGAGATAGGTGTGCAGCCGTGCGATGGCCTGGAGCTTTTTGGCCGGGCTGGTGCAGTCGATCGTCGTTTTCCCTTCGGACGTCGTCAGGGTCAGGCGATCGCCCGCGTTGACGAGATCCTCGACCACGTCCCACCACAGATCCGCAGTGCCGTTGATAAGCCCCGGAGCCACATAGATGGTGATCGGCGCGCCGTGCTTTTCCAGCACCGGCAAGGCCTCGGTCATGTTGTCGCGATAGGCGTCGTCGGCGGTGATGGCGGCGAACTGGCCGCCCTTGCCGCGCGCCGCGATACGCTCCACCGCCTCGTCCATCGAGACGAAGGCGTAGCCATCCGCCTTCAGGCCGGCGATCATGGCGTCGAGGAAGCCGGGCGCAATGTTGAGATGACGGTTGACGCTGTCGGGCTTTTCGGGCTTTGCCGTAACGCGGTGCAGCATGAGGATGGCGCCAATACCGCCGACCAGCGGTTTGGCCAGCGGTGCGAGGCCGGTATAGCGGGCGACGTTGAGCGCCAGCTTTCGGATTGCCTCCCCGCCGTCGATCATTCCTTCACCTTTTGCGCCTAGGCTGAACCAAGCACGGATACGCCTGAGCGCCCCCAAATCGGCAGCAATACGCCCTAAGGATTGAGGTATGGTTGACGCGGCCGCGTCATTTGACGGCAATCGCCTGGCGGCAATCGAAGCCCCGCCCAGTGTGCCGCCGATAGAGCCGGCTGGGCTGTCGGTTTCCACCGCTTCCGCCGATGGGCTCGCGGCCTATGCCGCGTTCTGCCGCTCCGCCGTGTTCGCGCCGGCGCAGAGCGCGGTTTGGATCCGCAACTGGGCCGCGCAGGTCGAGCCGGACCCGGTCGTGGCGATGCTGAATTGCGAAGGCAGACCGGTTTTCGCACTGGCGCTGGAGGTCGTCGGCCATGGGCCATTCCGTGTTGCCCGCTTCATGGGTGGCCGCCACGCCAATGGCAATTTCGTCGCCGCCGACCCGCAATGGCTTGCCAGGGCGGACAGTGCGGCTATTCGTTCGACCCTGGCGGCCATAGCCGAGGCTCGCCCCGACATCGATCTCGTCGCCTTCGAACGCCTGCTGCCCGACCTCGATGGCGTAGCCAACCCACTCGCCTCGTTCGATTATTTCGACAGCCCGAACCTGTCGCTCGCCGTCGACCTGGTCGGCGGTTTCGATGCACTGCTCTCTCGGGCAAACGGAAAGCGCAAACGCAAGAAGCACCGCTCGCAGACGCGCAAGTTCGAGGCCATCGGCAGCCATCGGCGCATCGAGGCGCGGACCGTGGACGAGGTCGGCCGGCTGCTCGACGGCTTTTTCGAGATGAAGGAATCCCGCTTCCGCAGGATGGGCATCGCCAACGTCTTCGGCGACAATCAAGTGCGCGCGTTCTTCCGTGCTCTGTTCACCGAGGCGCTTGCCGAGGATAAGCCCTCCTTCGTGCTGCACGGGCTCGAGGTCGCCGGCAAGCTTCGCGCCGTGACCGGATCGAGCCGCTCGGGCAAACGGCTGATCTGCGAGTTCGGCGCGATCGCCGAGGATGACCTCGCCCACACCAGCCCCGGCGACTTCCTGTTCTTCGACAATATCCAGGAAGCCTGCGAGGCGGGTTTCGACGTCTATGATTTCTCGGTCGGCGACGAGCCGTACAAGCGTTTATGGTGCGATATCGAAACGCAGCACTTCGAGGTGCTGGTTCCGCTGACGTCGAAAGGCCGCGCACTGGCGCTGGGGCTGCGGCAAAGCGCCAGGCTGAAAGCCGTCGTCAAGAACAGTCCGACGATCTGGAAGCTGACCAAGCTGCTGCGTCGCAAGGCCGCTGGCCAGGCGCCGGCGCCCGCCGAGGACGGTAGCTAACCCGCCCACCTTCCAACGTGATGACCACAAGCGCCGCTCATCGGACTCAAGCCGCCGAGCGCCTTCCTGGCACCGGGGTGCCCGGCGGTTCGTGGCCGAGCGGGGTCACCAGCGTCAACTCCGGATAGCCATTCTCGATAAGCTTGACGGCGGCCTGCGTCACCTCATCATCCGGCTCCAGCATGGAGAGGAACACTTCGGTCGCATCGCCACCCAGACGGCTGATGCCTTGGGCGTCGGCGGGACCGCATTCGACTACCACCAGGTCATAGGCGGTGGTCAGCGATTGCATGATGATCGGCAGCCGGTCGGCGGCGCGCATGGCGCGAACCGGATCGGCGGTGCCGACAGGAATGACATGGCAGTCGGAATAGAGGTCGGGGTGGATGACTTCGCTGAACTGCGCCTGCGACGCGAGCAGATTGGTGATGCCCGGGAACAGTCCGCTGTCGAGCATCGGTCGCGAGGCGGCGCCGGAAGCCGTGAGGTCGAGCAGCAGCACGCGCAGGCCGGCGTCGGAGACCTCACGCGCCACCAGGATCGCGGAGGCGGCCGCCTCGTCACCTTCGGGCGACACGAAGATGGCGCGCGCGGCGCCGCTTGCGATCAGCTTTTCCGCCGCTTTTTCAACGTCGATCTCGCCCAGCACCGAACGCGGCCTGGTTTTGGCGACCGGGACGGCCTCGGCAACAGGGACGGTTTCGGCGACCGGTGCGCCGGCGGCGGGTTCGACCTCTATGGCAGATTCCGCCGGCGAGAGCAGATCCGGTTCCACCATCATCTCCGGTTCCACCGCTTTCTCAGCGTGGTGCTCAGGCCCGGACTCTGGAATGATCGTCGTTTCCCTGGCCGCGACCGGCATCGCCACCTCGTCGATCGGCTCGAAGCGAGCGCCGCTGGCCGGGCGCATGGCGCGGCCGGAAAAGAGTTCGCGCAGCAGCGTGAACACCGACATGAGCAAAAGCGAGGCGGCAAAAGCAGCACCGACGATCGGCCCGATCTTGGGGAAGTAGGCCTCGGAAGGCACTACGGCCTTCGAGATGACACGCGCGTCGACCGGCACGTAATTGCGATCCTGGCGCGAAGCCGCCTCGCGGTAGTTGGTCAGGTAAAGTTCGAGCTGCTGGCGCTTGGCGGCAGCGTCACGCTGCAGCGCATCGAGACCGACCTGCTGTTCGCCTGCCTCCGCGGAAGCCGCCTTCAGCGTGTTGACGTCGGCGACGAGCTGGCTCTCACGTGACTTGGCGGCATCGGCCTGCATGGCCAGCCCCTTCATCACCTTCTGAGCTTCGCTGCGGATCTGCGCGTCGAGATCGGCCAGCTGTGATTTTGCCGCGCGAATGCGCGGATGATTGTCGAGCAGCGTCGTCGACAGGTCGGCGATGTTGGCGCGCAGTTCGACCTGCCGTTCGCGCAAGCGCTGGATCAGATCGGATGACAGCACCTCGGGCAGCGAATCCAGCGAGCCGCCATTCTGCAGCGCCTTGCGCACGCTGTCGGCGGTGCCTTCGGCGGCGGCGCGGTTGGCCCGCACCCGCGACAATTCGGTCGACAGTTCGGCCAGTTGTTGGGTGGCGAGCACAGAATTGTTGCCGCCCACCAGAAGGTCCGACTGGGCGCGATAGGCGGCGACCTTGGCCTCGGCATCCCTGACCTGCTTCTGCAGATCGGCGATCTCGGGAGCCAGGAAGTCCGCCGCGGCCGTGTTGGATTCGAGCTTGGCCGCGCCCTGCCCGGCAATGTAGGCGGCGGCAATGGCATCGGGGATAGCAGCCGCGAGCTTGGGATCTTCCGAGGAGAACTCGATGGCGATGATACGCGTCTTTTCGACGCCATAGACGTTGAGCTTCTCGCGCATCTTCTTCAGGACGCGCTCATCGACCGGGATATCCAGGGGATCGTTCTTCAACCCCACCAGGATCAGCAGGCGGCTGAGAGGCGACATATCGACAGTTTCATCGAATTCGTGCAATCGCGACAGATCAAGCTTCTGCGCCACCCGCTTCAGGATTTCGTTGGACGAAATGATCTGGACCTGGGTGGCGACGCCTTGCTCATCGAGGATCGGCTTGTCGCTGTCATTACTGCCGGCGGGGCGCGTGTAGACGGATTCACGCGTATCGATCTGAACCTGCGTCTGGGCCTTGTAGTGCTTGGTTGCCAGCGAAGCGAGCGCAAACGCCAACCCGGTGACCACCAGGGAGACGACCAATATTCGCAGCCAGTTCCTCGCCAGGCTGGCGAAGAGCTGCCCAAGATCGACGTCAACGTCTGCGGCCGTGGACTGAACGGACATGCATCCTACTCCGATACGGATCGCGCGCACCGTAAACAACTATGGTAACTCAGCCGTTAAGATCACAGCAAGCTTCCGCTAGGACTTACTGGGAGGCGCCAAGCAAAATCGCCAAAGTTGTAAAACTCCTGTCGATCGATGCCGTATCGGTCGTACCCTTTACCGGCCATTAACCCTAACAGGACGATAACGGACGCGCTCTCAGATGTTTGCTGCGACGCCGCAGCGGCCAGTCGAAGGTATGTGTCCTGTCATGAAAAGCACTGCTTCCCTTTTTCGCGCGCTGCTTGCCGTGTCGATGCTTGCCGGCTGCTCCAGCTACCGGCCGACGCCGGCCGCCTTCCACGAGGTGCTCGATCAACCCTATCGCCTGGGCGCCGGCGACCGCGTCCGCGTCACCGTGTTCGAGCAGGACGGGCTGACCAACACCTATAGTGTCGACCAGTCCGGCTATCTCTCCTTCCCGCTGGTCGGTGCCGTGCCGGCCCGTGGCCACACCGCCCAGCAGATGGAAAAGGAAATCGCCGACAAATTGCGCCAAGGCTATCTGCGCGATCCTGACGTTTCCGTCGAGATCGACCGCTACAGGCCTATCTTCGTCATGGGCGAAGTGGGCGCCGCCGGCCAGTATTCCTATGTGCCCGGCCTCACCGTTCAGAAAGCCGTCGCCATTGCCGGCGGCTTCACGCCGCGCGCCAACCAGGAAAGCGTCGACATCACCCGAGATATCAACGGCAAGGTGATGACCGGCCGGGTTGTTACGTCGGACCCGCTGCTGCCCGGAGATACTGTCTATGTGCGTGAACGTCTGTTCTGACGAACACACGTGGCGGACAAACTCAGGATCGTCCATTGCTTTCGTTCACCTGTCGGCGGGATCTTTCGGCATGTGCGGGACCTCGCGGAAGCTCAGGTCGCCGCCGGCCATTCGGTCGGCATCGTGTGCGATTCGACCACAGGCGGGGAATACGAGGAGCGCCTGTTCGGGCGGATGAAGGCCATGCTGGCGCTCGGCATCCATCGCACGCCGATGCAGCGCCATGTCGGACTGGGCGATCTCGCCTCGGCCTCGCGCACCTACGGAATCATCAAGGAATTGCGGCCGGACGTGCTGCACGGGCACGGCGCCAAGGGTGGCGCCTATGCCCGTCTGTTCGGCTCACTGTTGCGGGTATCAAGGTCTCGCGTAGCCCGCCTTTATTCGCCGCATGGCGGTTCTCTCCACTATGACGAGAGCACGTTCACGGGAAAGCTGTTCTTCGCGCTCGAGCGATCCATGGCTCACTTCACCGACTGTCTGCTGTTCGTCTCGGACTATGAGCGACGCACCTATCGCAGGAAGGTCGGCGAGGCGCCCATTCCGAACGCGCTGATCTACAATGGCCTGCGCGCGGCTGAGTTCGACCCCGTTCCGGAGAAGCCCGGAATGGTGGACCTGCTCTACATCGGCATGATGCGTGACCTCAAGGGACCCGACATCTTCATCGACGCGCTGGCCCTTGCGGGGACACGGCTCGGACGCCCGCTGGGCGCGGTCATGGTGGGCGACGGCGACAACCTGCCTCGGTACCGCGCGCAAGTGAGGCGGCTCGGGCTTGACGGCAATGTGCGTTTCCTGCCGCCGATGCCGGCCAGGGATGCCTTTGCGCTGGGCGCGCTGGTCGTCGTTCCTTCGCGCGCCGAAGCATTGCCGTATGTCGTGCTCGAGACGCTGGCGGCGGGAAAACCGATGATCGCCACGGCCGTTGGCGGCATACCGGAGATCTTCGGCGCCGATTCCCCTGCCCTGATCAGACCTGATCCGTTGCAGCTTGCCGACAAGATCGCCGAAGCGCTGGCCGATCCCGCCGCCTATCGAAAACTGATGCCCGATCGCGCCGATCTCGAGGCACGCTTCGGAGCCGATGTCATGGCTGCCGAGATCGAGAAAGCGTATTTCGCGGCGCTGGCCAAATAAACCACCGGCCCAAGCCCTTCCAAAGCCACGCGTTGTTTCAAGGGTTTCTTAGCTCTCTTTTGCTATTGCCTGGGGGAAGCTTGCGGAAATCCCATGAACGAGATCGATCCCGTGCACCGCTTTTCGGCAGAGGCTGTGCGCAAACTCGACACCCCGACCGATGGCGGCATGCCGGGCGGCATGAATGATGTCGCCCGTCAGGTCGCCTCGCAATACCGGCGCGATACGATGTCGCCGATCATGGTCAGCGGCGTCCTGCGGATGGTCGAGTTCGCAGTGCTGTTCCTTTCCGGCCTCGGCGTCTATTTCTACTTTGTCGGCTTCTTCAACTATTTCGCCTGGCAATATCCGCTGACGATCGCCGCCGCGTCGTTCCTTGCAGTGGTGCTGCTCGACGTCACCGATTGCTACCAGATCGTCTCGCTCATGCGGCCGATCGCCAATTTTGGACGTTTGCTGCTGGTCTGGGCCGGCACGTTCGCCCTCATGGCGCTGACGGCATTCGTGATGAAGATATCTGAAAACTATTCACGATTGCTGTTCGGCACCTGGTTCGCCGTCGGTTTCATTCTCATCTTCGGCCTGCGGCTGGTGATGTCGAAGCTGATCCGGCGCTGGGCGCGCGACGGCCACATGGAGCGGCGCGCCGTCATCGTCGGCGGCGGCAAGGCAGCGGAGGTCCTGATCCGCTCGGTCGAGAGGCAGCCCTACAACGACATCCGCATTTGCGGCATTTTCGACGATCGCAGCGACAAACGCTCGCCGCCTATCGTCGCCGGCTATCCCAAGCTCGGCACAATCTCGGAGCTGATCGAATTCGCCCGCATCGCCCGCATCGACATGCTGATCGTGTCGCTGCCGCTGACCGCCGAATCGCGCGTGCTGCAATTGCTGAAGAAACTGTGGGTGCTGCCGGTCGACATCCGGCTGTCGGCGCATTCGAACGCGCTGCAGTTTCGTCCACGCGCCTATTCCTACATCGGCTCGGTGCCGATGCTCGACATCTTCGACAAGCCGATCAACGACTGGGATTCGGTGGCCAAGCGCGCCTTCGACATCGTTTTCAGCCTGATCGGCATCGTCGTGTTCTCACCGGTGATGCTGGCGACCGCTATCGCCATCAAGCTCGACAGCAAGGGACCGGTGCTGTTTCGCCAGAAGCGGCATGGTTTCAACAATGAGGTGATCGAAGTCTACAAATTCCGCTCGATGTATGCCGACCGGTCGGACCCGACCGCCAGACAGACGGTCACCAAGAACGACACGCGCGTTACCCGCGTCGGCCGCTTCATCCGCAAGACCTCGATCGACGAGCTGCCGCAGTTCTTCAATTCGCTGCTGGGTTCGCTGTCGCTGGTCGGCCCGCGGCCGCACGCGATTGCCGCGCAGTCGCACAACCTGCTCTACAACGAAGTGGTCGACGGCTATTTCGCGCGCCACAAGGTCAAGCCCGGCGTTACCGGCTGGGCGCAGATCAATGGCTGGCGCGGCGAGATGGACACCAACGAGAAGATCCGCATGCGGACGGAATACGACCTCTATTATATCGAGAACTGGTCGATGCTGTTCGACCTGCGGATCCTGTTCCTGACGCCGATTCGGCTGCTCAACACGGAAAACGCCTATTGAGCGCGGTCACCCATGACCTGCCGCGCGCGGCGGTCAATGCGAAGCTGATCGCGCTGATTTCCTCGGGCGCGGTCGGGCTCGGCATCCTGCTTTCCGGCTTCGTTATCAGCGAGCCGGCTCCTTACGAAATCTACATGGCCGGCCTGATCGCCATCTGGGCGCTTTTCGGTTTGAGGATTTCGCGCGCGGCCGCGCCGCTGCTGGTGCCTCTGGTGACGATGAATATTGGCGGCATGATCGCCATGACGCAGATGTCGGACCTCGCCAACACGCCGCTCTACCTTGCAGTGTCGCTGTTTCTCGCCTTCAGCGCGGTCTTCTTCGCATCGGTCACCGCCACGCAGCCGAGCCTCTACCGGCTGATCTTCATTGCCTATGTGGTATCCGCGGTGATGACTTCGCTACTCGGCATAGCAGGGTATTTCCATGCCTTTCCGGGCGCGGAGATGTTCACCAAATACGACCGCGCCGCAGGCGCCTTCCAGGACCCGAACGTGTTCGGGCCGTTCCTGGTGCTGCCCGGCATCTATCTGCTCTATCTGCTGCTGACCGGGCCGGTCTCGCGCATGCCGCTGCTGGCGGTGCCGCTGCTCATCATCACATCAGGCATCTTCTTCTCCTTCTCGCGCGGCGCCTGGGGCATGTTTGCCGTCTCTGCCGTTCTGCTCACCGGCTGCCTGTTCCTGCAGAGCAACAGCGGCATGTTCCGGCTGCGCGTGGTGGTGATGACCATCGCGGCACTGTCGCTGCTGACGATCGCCATGATCGTCATCCTGCAGCTGCCCGGCGTGGCGGAGATGTTCTCCAACCGTGCCCATCTCGAACAGAGCTACGACACCGCCCGCCTCGGCCGCTTCGCCCGCTATGCAATCGGCTTCCAAATGGCGATGGAGCACCCGTTCGGCATCGGGCCTCTGGTGTTCGGCACCATCTTCGGCGAGGACACCCACGACATCTGGCTGAAGATGCTGATGGATTATGGCTGGCTCGGCTTCGTATCGTTCCTGACGCTTGTCCTCTGGACGATATGTGCCGGATTCCGCGTCCTGCTGCGCGACCGGCCATGGCAGCCCTATCTCCTGTGCGCCTATGTCGCCTTCATCGGCAATGTCGGGCTCGGCACCTTCATCGACATCGACCATTGGCGCCACGTCTATCTGCTGCTCGGATTGGTCTGGGGCGCGATCGCGCTGGAACACCGTCATCAGCGGCAATTACGGCTGGCGATGCCGAAAGCTTCACCTGACCGCGGAGCGCTATCGGCTCGATAGTGGCCGCCGCCGACAGGCAGCGCGCGCTGCCGCTGTCGCACGATCATGGCCGGCGAAATTCGACGCGATGACAGGCCCGATTATCGTTTTGCGGCATCGCTGTCGGCCGCGGCGCGAGACAGGAACATCTGCGTCGTCTCGGCGAGATGGCTCTTGAGCCAATCCGCCATCGCCTCCTCTTCGCGCAGATTCTGCTCAGACACACGCGCCACCTCGGCCTCCCCTTCGGCGTTGGCCGCGGCGATGAGCATCGTGTAGGAGGCAATCTCCATATGCTCGAAAGTATAGCTGGCGAGCGAGCCCTTCATCACCTCGTCGCCGGCAAACACGCCGCTGATCGACTGGGCCATGGCGGTGAGCTTGCCGCCTGCGTCTTTCATCGCGGAGGATTCCTCTCCGATCCGGTCAAGACAGCTTTTGAGGCGCGAGGCCTGCTGCCGCGTCTCGTCGAGATGCTGACGGATGCGGTCGCCGAGTTCCGGATAGCTTTCGAGGCGTGACAGTTGCCCGGAGAGCATCGTCTCGGCCTGCTCCTCCATGGCGTGAGCGTCTCTCAGCCACTGTATCAACCAGTCGCGCGATTGTGTCATGAAGGTCTCCCTTGGGTTGCTCGCCCAAACCGCGAGTGGAGAGCATTGTTCCGCCCGGACTATGGCAGGTTCGGCCAGAGGCGCTGCCAACGCGCGGATTGGCCGCCGACGCGACGGTCACTTCTTGCTCTGGCCCGAGGCATCGGCCAATGCCGGGTTCACCAGCTTGCTGCGGATATCCCGCGCCATTCGCAGATGCTCAAGTACGGCCGGCAGGATATCCGAGGCGAAATGCTGGACATCCGGATCCTGGCCGGAGCCGATCTCCCATTCAAGGAGTTGCACAGTCTTCTGATGCTCGACGATCTGGCCGCTGATGTAAGCCAGATCGAATTCGACGCCTGTAAGCTTTTCCAGTCTGGTACGCATCTCCTCGTGCTCGGCATCCAGCCCAGGCGGAAGCGGCATCTTGGCCGCTTCGGCGAGCGACTTCAGCCTGTCGTTCGCCCTCTGGTGGTCGTCAACCATCCTGCGGGCAAAGTCTTTCACCGCGGCATTTTCGGATTTTCCGGCAAGCTCGCCGAAGCGGACCTCGGCCAGACCGCCAGCAGCGGTAAGCTGCGCGAACAGCCGGTCCTGATAGTTGGTTTGGTGAGGCATTGGCTTGCCGGGAGATTCCTTCATCGTGTCCGGCGCCATGCCAGCCGGATTGCCGAACTGGGCGAAGGCGGTGGCGGCAGGCAGAAGCGCAAGCCCCACGACAGTTGCGAGTAGACGCATGCGAACCTCCTCGGGAAGCTTTCTCAGAGCACGAGCAGATAGGCGACCAGCGCGTCCTTTTCCGATTGGTCGAGTTTGGTGCCCAGCACCAGATTGAAGAACTCGACCGTGTCGGCGAGCGTCATCAGGCGGCCGTCATGCAAATAGGGCGGCGTGTCCTTGATGCCGCGCAGCGTGAACGTCTTGATCGGACCGTCGGGAAGCTCGACCATGTCGTTGACGGTCTGTCCTGGCTTGTAGAAACCATCGAGCTTCAGATCGTGCATGTTGTTGTCCATGAAGGACGTCTGGGGATTGTGGCATTGGGAGCAGCGGCCCTTGCCCATGAACACCGCTTCCCCTTTCAATTCCTCTGCTGACGCCAGTGCCGGATCGAGGCGGCCAAACGGATCGAGCTTAGGCGCCGGCGGGAAATCGATGATGTTTTGCATCTGTGCCATCATCGCCACCTGGTTCGGGCGGTCAGGCAGGTTGACGCCCTTACGGGTGGCACTGACATGATCGCCATTGAAATACGCGGTGCGCTGCTCGAATTCGGTGAAATCCTCCACAGACCGCAATGAGCGCTTCGATCCATGTATCTGCTGGTTGAAGAGGCCGCGCAGACTGGTGGTGTCGAGACGGAAGCGCGCCGCCTGCGGCCTGATGTCGGGTGTCTGATGGAAGGCGGCGTTAGTGTTGAAATTGGAATGGCAATCAAAGCAGGCGACACCCATGCTCTGGCCAGCGACCTTGCGGTCCTCGGTCTGATTGAACTCTTCCTGCGGGAATGGCGTCAGCAGAAGCCGCAAACCCTCCATCTGTACTGGGGTGATGATGCCGTTCATGATCTCGTAGTAATTGCGGATGGTAAGCAGCTCGCCGCGCGAGACATCGCCGAGCTCAGGGTGGGTGGTCAGGAAAATCGGTGGCGGGAATTCGGGCGTCAGGTGATCGGGAAGATCGAAATCGACGTCGAAGCGGCGCAGATCACGGCCTTCCTGGCGGCCGATCTCGCGGATTTCCTTCTCGGGAAACACTTGGCCTCCGGCAGCCTGCTTGACATGAGGTAGCGGCAGGAAGCCAGCCGGCAGAAGACCCTGGTCACGAATATCGCCGGGGCTCATCGAGCTTAGCCTGTCCCAGGTCAAGCCACCCGCCAGCTTGACCCTGACGCCACCCTGGACCGGCTTCTTGCCGTCGGTCATCATCACGCCCGGTATCGGACGGTCAGCCAGATCATAACGTTGCTCCAAAAGCTTTTTCTGACGCTCCATCACGCCAGGCTTCTGCGCCTCGTCATCGGCTTTCACCGCGGAAAAGGGCTGGCTCGGCAATGGCCGATAGGTGATGTCAGGAGGCAGCGGATCCGAGAACGCACTCATGCTGGCCGCCGCGACGATGATCGCGCACGGAAGGCCGATATGGAGTTTGCCGGTCATTTCGTCCCTCCTAAGTTCCCCGGACGGTTGCCAAACCGGGCCGGGGGCGGTTTGTTCCAAGGCGGGAGTTGGCGAAAGGGAATTTATTTCCGCCACCGGATTGAGCCATCGCCGGGCTCGTCATCTCTGAATGCAGGGCGACATCTTCCCCGCCTCGAACGGCGACGCCACGTTTGGAAAGCAATTCCCGGCCAAGAGGGCCCCGACAGGTGGAGGCATTTACTCTGAAGGAAGCCTTGCTCATGGCATGGTCCACGGAGCGACCCGGGAACGCCCGTGGGACTTCCGGTCAGGTTTGACGCGATTTATCGGCGATGGTTGGTTCTGCTTCCGGAGGCGGTTTTAGCGCTTGCGCGCCAAGCCTCGAATATATATGGCTTTGCGCGGTCCGGAGTGTAGCGCAGCCCGGTAGCGCACTTGACTGGGGGTCAAGGGGTCGTCGGTTCGAATCCGGCCACTCCGACCATTTTAAACAAGGACTTACCCCCAAAGTCCGTCTCATCGATCGCCATCTACCCCTGGCACACATCGACCCATTCGGCGCCGGTGAGATCAGCCATGCGCTGCGGTGCGATCCGCACCGCCGCGTTGGTGGCGCCGGCGGCAGGCACGACCTCTTCGAAACCGCGCAGCGACACGTCGCAATAGACCGGCAGCGGCGCCGGCAGGCCGAACGGGCAGACACCGCCGACCGGATGGCTGGTTGCCTCGATAACCTCAGCGGCCTCCAGCATGCGCGGCTTACTGCCGAACCGATCCTTGAACTTGCGATTGTCCAGCCTGGCGG
Source organism: Mesorhizobium sp. BR1-1-6 (assembly GCF_020165355.1). Taxonomy (NCBI): domain Bacteria; kingdom Pseudomonadati; phylum Pseudomonadota; class Alphaproteobacteria; order Hyphomicrobiales; family Phyllobacteriaceae; genus Mesorhizobium; species Mesorhizobium sp. BR1-1-6. Next base: position 58,556 of record NZ_JAIUHZ010000016.1, read on the forward strand.
TGCCGCTGGTCACGACCAGCATGGTGCGTTCGCCGACGCGAAGGCAGATCGTCTTTGCGATCTGCGCCGGCAACACGCCGTGTGCCTGCGCAGCCAATGCTACGGTCGCCGAACTCGCCTCGGTCACGATCACGTCGATATCGGGCGCCTTGCTGGCGAAAAAGGCACGAACGGATTCCAGGCTCATCGAAACCCCCGCGGATCGAAATGACGAAGCAGCAAGCTAGGCCGGCGCGTCCATAAACACGTGCCAAGGCCTTCAGTCACGGCAAACAGAAAACCCGCCAAGGTCCCCGGCGGGTTTTCGAACATGCATGGCACTGGCGCTACAGCGCGGGGCGGTCTTGCGCGGCCCGCGCCTGCACGGCCGTGCCGAGCAGCGCCTCCTGAGGAAGCCGAAGCGCCGACGCAATACGGCGCAGCTGCGACGGATCGGCCGTCCTGCCGTTCTCGATATCCTCGATTTCGTCGACCGCCAGACCGGTTGTCAGGGAAAGCTCCTCGACACTGTATCCCTTGGTTTCCCGAATCGTTCTGAGGGCGCTATGGCCTTGCCCGGCTTCGCTGGCAACCAGTTCCGGGAGGGGTTCGCGCTTTGCACTGTATGGCATTGGCAACTCCGTTGGCTGAAAGAGTTTGATGAAAATGGTGTTGCCTGAGACGGCGAGAACATGCCCGCTTGCGGGTGATTTGCCAAGTCACAAACTGGCCGTCACAGCATCGTGAACCATGCCTGGCGCACGCCGCTCGCAACCGCTCTCGATCAAGTTCTTTTGAACACCTGATCACCTCGTCGCTCGATGATTTTTACGACCCCGTTCGTTGGTTCAATTGCGCCGGCGCGAAACCCAGGACCGTTGCCGGCGCGGCTGTCATTTTCCTGAAAGGATCGATGCGATGAAATTGCGGACAATCATGATCGTGCTCGGCACGCTTTCCAGCCTTGGCCTTGCTGCAACCAGCGCGCCGGCGGCAGACACGGTGCGGGTGCGCGGCGTCGTGGCCAGTTCCGACCAATCCCAGCTGACGGTGAAAAACCGCCAGGGTGGCATGGATAAGATCAAGCTCGCTGCCGGATGGAAGATATCGGGCGTCGCGGGCGCGTCGGTAAAGGACATCAAGCTCGGCGATTTCCTCGGCATAGCATCCGTGTCGAAAGCCGATGGCGGCAGCGGCGCGCTCGAGGTCGTGGTGTTTCCCGCAGCCTTGAAAGGCACGGGCGAAGGCGACCGCGCCTGGGACCTCAAGCCCAACAGCCGCATGACCAACGGCACCGTCGCCGACGTGACCGACGTGAATGGCCGCGCGGTGACGCTGACCTATGACAACGGCCAGACAAAGAAGATCTCAATCCCCGACAAGACGCCGGTCGTCACCTTCGCGCCGGCCACGCCGGGCGATCTCAAGCCCGGCGCGCCCGTCGTGGTCACCGCGACGCGCGGCGCCGACGGCACGCTGAGTGCCAACCGCGTCGTGGTCGGCAACAATGGCGTGGTCCCGCCCATGTAAGCCGGTTGCGTCTGCGGCCCCGTACCGAAATTTCTCCCGCTCATCGGCGCTGTGGGCTCAGCCTGTCGGCGGAGCCCACAGCCTGCGCCGCCAGACACATTCCAGAAACAAAATTCTATATTCGGGAAATACTGACGAAAAAAATCGGGAGCGTAATCCCGCTCGCGGCGAACAGGCTGTTGGCCTGATTCAGATTGCCTGCGAAAAAAGGAAGATATCCATGAAGAAGTCCCTCCTCTCGGCCCTCGGGCTTGCAGTTGCACTTGCATTCACCATGCCAATCCTCGGCGCGACCAGCGCTGATGCCGCGCCGATGCACAAGCATCATCGTCATCATAGCAAGCACCATCGCAGCCACCACTACCATCATCACCACCACCACAAGGTTATGGGCAAGAAGGCCTGAGCTTAACCGACTGCCAATGAGAAGACCGGCTTTGGCTTCTTGTTCGAAGCCGGTCTTCTCCTGGTTTCCTCCGGATACGCGCCGTATCAGCGCGATCTCGCAGCGCTACAACGAGCGCCTGCTCTGACGAAAAAACCCCTGTTCGTGCTGCAGACCGACAAGCTGGGGCTATGGCCCTTTTTTCATGGCACCCACAGGCGCCGCTGTCCTAAACCGGGTGCACTTTCGGGCAACATGAATCGCCCGCGCACCGATCCAGCGGAACCGAGGAATAAATAAAGGTCAGCGCCGGCTGAACAGCAGACTGGCGACCAGACCAAGCACCACAAAGCCGATCGCCGCGGCCGTCGCCGGATGCTCGCGGGCGGATTTCTCGATCGCCCTGCCCCGCTCGCGGATCGCCGGCAACGCATCGTGCAGACGTTCCGCAAGGTCGGAATACGTGTCAAGCGCCGCGTCGCGACCGTCTTCGTAATAGGCGCCGCCCCGCCTGGACGCAGCCTTCTTCAGGGCCGCCAATTCCCTGGAGAGTGCAGCGACCCGCCTGTCGAGATCGACGTCCGAGAGGGTCGAGAATAATGCCATGATGCGTTTCCTTGTCTGCTCAAGCCTTGTCTTGCTCAAGAAAACGTAACGCATCACCCAAAGGCGGGTTCCCGTTCTTCAGGCGCCGGCCGGTTGCCCGTCAGCGCACTTGGTCGAGGAGGCGCTTGCATTCGAGGAGGTCGAACAACGCTTCCTGCAACAGCGCGCGATTGTCCCGCGACAGTTTCGAAGCGTCCGGCTGGACCGGGCCTTCCTCGTCGCTCTTGCCAAGACCGAAGAAACGGCGGCTGGGCTTGACCCTCGGCTGGCCAACCAGTTCGTCATCTCCGCCGCGCGGCTGCGCTGCCGCCGTCAACGGCACCTGGTCGGCCTGCTTTCGTTGCGAGATCGCCTCGACGGCGGCCATATCGCCATTGCCGATGGCAACCAGGAAATGGTTGCCGTTTTCGCGCAACAGCTTCTGCACGCCCTTGATGGTGTAGCCCTGGTCGTAGAGCATATGGCGAATGCCCTTGATCAGTTCTATATCCTGCGGCCGGTAGTAGCGGCGGCCGCCGCCGCGTTTCATCGGCTTGATCTGGTTGAAACGCGTTTCCCAGAAGCGCAGCACGTGCTGCGGCAGATCGAGGTCTTCGGCGACCTCGCTGATGGTGCGAAAGGCGTCAGGGCTCTTGTCCATGGGCGAAATCCTCACACTGGAGCATGATCCCGGGACATGGGAACCGGCGTTCGAACGAGATTCCCTCGACAGGAGGGGAGCTCATTCCGGCTGCGCGTAACGATCACGCGGAACACCAATCCGGCCATGTTGCCGAATCGGGTCTCATTTCAGCGGTTTGTGAGGCAATATTCAAGCCCGGCATCATCGCAAGGCCTGTTTTCAACCGTGCATTTGCAGCGAGCCTACTTGCCGCCCTTTGCCTTGCCGCTCTGGTGGGAGCGCAAGATGCGGTTCTTCAGCACGTTCGACGACTTGAAGGTCATCACCCGACGCGGCAGGATCGGCACCTCTTCGCCGGTCTTGGGATTGCGCCCGATGCGCTCGTTCTTGGAGCGGACGTGGAACGTCGCGAAAGACGACAGTTTCACCGTCTCGCCACGGACGATCGCCTCGCAGATCTCGTCCAGCACCGCCTCGACAAGTTCCGCCGATTCAGTGCGCGACAAACCTACCTTGCGGTAAACGGCTTCGGCAAGGTCGGCGCGCGTAAGTGTCTTTCCCCCCATGCGACCGTCCCATCAGCTCAAACATAAAATCGACACAACAGCGGCAGAGCCTAAGTAATTGATCCGGCAAGGTCAAGGACCGAACCGGACCGTTCGGCACTTACCAGCGAAGCAGAACCGCGCCCCAGGTGAAGCCGCCGCCCATCGCTTCCAGAAGCACAAGGTCGCCCTTTTTGATGCGGCCATCGGCAACAGCCACGGAAAGCGCCAGCGGCACGGAAGCAGCCGAGGTGTTACCGTGCAGATTGACCGTCACCACCACCTTTTCCTCAGCTATCCCGAGCTTCCTGGCGGAAGCGTCAATGATCCGTTTATTGGCCTGATGCGGCACGAACCAGTCGAGGTCGTCGGCGGTGATGCCGGCCTGCGAAAACGTCGCCTCGATGACGTCGGTGATCATGCCTACCGCATGTTTGAAGACCTCGCGGCCTTCCATCCTGAGGTAGCCCACCGTTCCCGTCGTCGAAGGCCCGCCGTCGACAAAGAGCTTGTCCTTGTGCGCGCCGTCGGAGCGCAGGCTCATCGCTAGCACGCCGCGGTCGGCAATACTGCCGCCCCCTTCGCCGGCTTCAAGAACCAGGGCGCCGGCGCCGTCGCCGAACAGTACGCAGGTCGAGCGATCGGTCCAGTCGAGGATGCGCGAAAAGGTTTCCGAGCCGATCACCAGCACGCGCTTGGCCAAGCCGCCGCGAATATAGAGGTCGGCCGTGGTTACCGCATAGACGAAGCCCGAGCATACCGCCTGCAGGTCGAAGGCAAAGCCGTGATGCATGCCGAGCCGGTTCTGGATCTCGACGGCCGTGGCCGGAAAAGTATTGTTGGGCGTCGAGGTCGCCAGCACGATCAGGTCGATGTCTCCGGGCGTCAGGCCGGCATCGGCGAGCGCTGCGCGCGCCGCCGCCTCACCCAGCGAAGCGGTGGTCTCATCGTCGGCCGCGATATGACGCTGGCGGATGCCGGTGCGCTGGGCGATCCACTCGTCCGAGGTTTCGACCATGCCTTCAAAGTCGGCATTCTTCATGATGCGGCGGGGCAGCGCGGCGCCCATGCCGCGCACGACTGATCTGATCAAAGTTCTTTCCTATTCCTTTGCGTCGCTGACGACATCGGATTTCCTAGATGTCTGGGCATGCGGATTGCGCGCATGGAACAAGTCCAGGTCGGCCTCGATGCGGTCGAGCAGATTGTTGCGCACCATATCGTAGCCGAGTTCGATGGCGGCGGCGAAACCATCCGAATCGGCGCCGCCGTGGCTTTTCACCACAATGCCGTTCAGCCCCAGGAAAACGCCGCCATTGGAGCGGCCGACATCCATCTTTTCGCGCAGGCGATCGAACGCGCCCTTGGCGAAGATATAGCCGATCCTGGCCATCAGCGTACGGCTCATCGCCGCCCGCAGGTAGCCGCCAATCTGGCGCACCGTGCCTTCCGCCGTCTTCAGGGCGATGTTGCCGGCGAAGCCTTCGGTGACGACGACGTCGACCACGCCCTTGCCGATATCGTCGCCCTCGACGAAACCGTGATAGTTCATCGAGGCCATATTGGCTTCACGCAGCATGCGCCCAGCCTCCTTGACCTCTTCCTGGCCCTTGATCTCCTCGACGCCGACATTGAGCAGGCCGACACTGGGCCGCGAGACGCCGAAGACCGATCGGGCCATGCCGGTTCCAAGAATGGCAAAATCAATGAGCTGGTGCGCATCCGCGCCAATGGTGGCGCCGACGTCGAGGACCACGCTTTCGCCGCGCAGCGTCGGCCAAAGTGCCGCGATCGCCGGGCGGTCGATGGTGGCCATGGTGCGCAGGCAGAATTTCGACATCGCCATCAGCGCGCCGGTGTTGCCGGCCGAGACGCAGGCGTCCGCCGTACCCGACTTGACCGCCTCGACAGCCTTCCACATCGACGATTTCCAGCGGCCATGGCGCAGTGCCTGGCTCGGCTTGTCGTCCATCCTGACGGCCACCTCGCAGTGGAAGAATTCGCTCACACCGGCCAGCTTGGGAAATTTGGCCAGTTCGGGTCGTACGGCCTCCTCCCGCCCGTAGATGACGAAGCGGACGTCGGGACGGCGGGTCGCGACCGTCATGAGCGCCGGAATGACCACGGCTGGTCCGTGATCGCCGCCCATGGCATCGATGGAAATCCTGATCACGCGGTATTCATCTCACGGTTTTGCTTAGGCGGCGGATCGTTTTAGTGATCGCGAAGGTTCGGCGAAAATAGCGGTTTTGGACATTCGCACAACCGACTTTTCCGTCGCGGGTGAGGTTTTCAGGATTTTCCCAACAGCGACCGCAGTTTCTGCTGAAATTCATTCTCCACCGGTTCGGCCTCGCGGCCGGCATCAAGCGACGCACTCGGCTTGCGCGGATAAGGATCGATGGCCAGTCCGAAGAACTGCTCGGCGAGTGCCCCGACATCGATCGTGTCGCCTGAAAATGTTTCGGGACTGTCAGGTCCATCCGCGTCGAGCAGGATCTCGCCGCCGCCTTCGAATCCCTGTCGTCCAAGCTTGGAATCCTCGGGCAGGAACAGAGCCTCGAATGATTCGTCGATATGCGCCCCGACCGGATCGAGCGTGACGATACAGGCCTGGGTGATGTCGGCCTCGACCCGGCCGCTGACCTTCACGCCATTGCGTTTCCACGGCGTCACCAGGAATTCGGCACGGTAGGCTTCGACCGAGAGCAAGCTGTGCTCTTCGGCGAGTGTCGCGCGCTGGGTGGCGTCGGCCTCGATGACCACCGGCAGGCCCTTCTGCGGCAGGCGGGCGACGTTGGCAAAAAACGATACCGGACTTTGCGGATCGGCGTGCTTCATCGATCTGCCTCCTGGGCGAGCGGAAAGGTCACCGTGCCGGAGACGATCGCCCGGCACGGCTGCGTGGCCAGCCGGTTGCGGGCATCGGCGACATAGTCGGACAGTCGTGACGCTTCCGCCCAGGCCGCAGCGTCGGGCCGGACATTGCGTGCAAGGGCGGCGGTGAGCCCATCATGATCATTGCGCTCCAATGCGTCGTCATAAGCGGCGGTGCGGCCATAAAACATCTTCGCCAGCTTTTTCATGCGCTTGGGCACTCCGACATCGCCAATGCCGAGTTCCCGCAGCGAATGGTCGACGTCGAGAAAAAACTCGTCGATCAGCACCTGCGCGATCTCCTGCGCCACGCCGTCTTCCCCACGCAGCCGGTGCTGGACCAGGAACATGTGCAGCGACAGCATCTCGAAACGCCCAAGCGGCGTGTCCGGCACATTCCAGTGGGAATAAAATACGGTCTGCCGCGCGGCCGCCACGATTTGTGCGTAAAGCGCGTCGGTGATGGCGCGGTTGGCGTGGCGTTCGCGACCAAAAAGGCGCTGGAACATGGGGATGGTCTCCGGGGACCGTTTGTTGAATTGGCCTTGTTGCATCGGCAAGCAAGCTGGTTTACCGGTTTTGCGGCCCAGCGCAAGTTGCGGCGATATAGTGGAGAATTGTTGTTGCGCGCGCTGAATTTCAAGTCGACCTTCTCTTCCAGGCCCGCTGGCGCGATCTCGCTGCTGGCCATCATTGCGGCGCTTTCGGCCTGCAACAGTTCCAAGATGATCGGTGATCTGAACCCCAGCGAAACGCTGACGCAGGGGTATGTCATCGATCAGCAGGCGATCGATTCGGTGCCGGTCGGCTCAAGCCGCGAGCAGGTGCTGCTCGCGCTCGGCACGCCCTCGACGACGGCGACCTTCGACAATGAAGCCTTTTACTACATCTCGCAGACTCGCAAGCGCTATGTCGCCTTCGACAAGCCCCGGCTGATCGATCAGCATGTGCTGGCGGTCTATTTCGGGGCCGATGGGCGGGTCACCCAGATCGCCAATTACGGCCTGAAGGACGGCAAGATCTTCGACTTCATCTCGCGCACCACGCCGACTGGCGGCAAGGACCAGAACTTCCTCAGCCAGATCATCAACGGCGCCAGCAAGCTGGCGCCCGGCATTCCCGGCGGCGGCACTCCCTGATCTCAGACCCGCCTCCCCTTGGGGATGGCAGCACCATCTCAGGCGACCAAAAACCCGTGGGAGCGATCCCACGGGTTTTTGTTATCATGGGGCGGGAGAGGCCGGCTCGTGGGCGATGGGCAGACAGCGACGGCAGGACGCGGACGCAGCCGTTGAAATTCGTTTTCCGCGTTCCAAAACGGCCGTCAAATAAAAACCCGCGGGGATTGCTCCCCGCGGGTTTTCAATGTCGAGCTTTGCCGCTCAGCCGTGCGCCAGCACCGCCAGCAGCAGGAGCGCCACGATATTGGTGATCTTGATCGCCGGGTTGACCGCCGGGCCGGCCGTGTCCTTGTAGGGATCGCCGACCGTATCGCCGGTCACCGAGGCCTTGTGCGCCTCGGAACCCTTCAGGTGCTTGATGCCGTCCTTGTCGGTGAATCCGTCCTCGAACGACTTCTTGGCGTTGTCCCAGGCGCCGCCGCCCGAAGTCATCGAGATGGCGACGAACAAGCCGTTGACGATGACGCCGAGCAGAGAGGCGCCGAGAGCCGCAAAGGCCGACGCTTTCGAGCCCGAGATCAGCAGCACGCCGAAATAGACGACGAGCGGCGCCAACACCGGCAGCAGCGACGGGATGATCATTTCCCGGATCGCCGCCTTGGTCAGAAGATCTACCGCGCGCGCATAGTTCGGCTTGGACGTGCCGGCCATGATGCCCGGGTCGTCACGGAACTGCTTGCGCACCTCCTCGACGATGGCGCCCGCCGCGCGGCCGACGGCCGTCATGGCGATGCCACCGAACAGATACGGGATCAAGCCGCCGAAGATCAGGCCGGCGACGACGTAGGGGTTGGAAAGATCGAAGGAGACCTCGCCCATGCCCTGGAAGTAGGGATATTTGTCGCCATTGGCGGCAAAGAATTTCAGGTCGTTCGAATAGGCCGCGAACAGCACCAGTGCGCCGAGGCCCGCCGAACCGATGGCATAGCCCTTGGTCACCGCCTTGGTGGTGTTGCCGACCGCGTCGAGCGCGTCGGTGGAGTGGCGCACTTCCTTGGGCAGGCCGGCCATTTCGGCGATGCCGCCGGCATTGTCGGTGACCGGGCCAAAGGCATCGAGCGCGACGATCATGCCGGCAAGGCCGAGCATGGTGGTGACGGCGATCGCCGTGCCGTAAAGGCCGGCGAGCTGATAGGTCGAGATGATGCCGCCGACGATGACGATGGCCGGCAGTGCCGTCGATTCCAGAGAGACCGCAAGGCCCTGGATGACGTTGGTGCCGTGCCCGGTCACCGACGCCTGGGCGATCGAGTTGACCGGACGCTTGTTGGTGCCGGTGTAGTACTCGGTGATCACGACGATGAGACCGGTCACCACGAGGCCGATCAGGCCGCAGATGAACAGGTTCTTGCCGGTGATGACCATGCCGGCGACAGTGCCGACCTCGCCCCAGCCAAGCGTGGCCGAGGTGGCGACGCCCAAGCCCACGATGGACAACAGGCCGGTGACGATCAGCCCCTTGTAGAGCGCGCCCATGATCGAACCGTTGGAGCCGAGCTTGACGAAGAAAGTACCGACGATCGAGGTCAGGATGCAGGCGCCGCAGATAGCGAGCGGATAGAGCATCGCGGCACTCAGAACCGCGGTGCCGCCAAAGAAGATGGCGCCCAGCACCATGGTGGCGACGACTGTCACCGCATAGGTCTCGAACAGGTCGGCCGCCATACCGGCGCAGTCGCCGACATTGTCGCCGACATTGTCGGCAATGGTGGCGGGGTTGCGCGGATCATCCTCGGGAATACCAGCTTCGACCTTGCCGACCAGATCGCCGCCGACATCGGCACCCTTGGTGAAGATGCCGCCGCCGAGACGGGCGAAGATCGAGATCAGCGAGGCGCCGAAGCCGAGCGAAACCAGCGAGTCGATGACGATACGGTCATTGGGCTGAAGCCCCATGAAATGGGTGAGGATCAGGTAGTAGATCGACACGCCAAGCAGGGCAAGGCCCGCAACAAGCATGCCGGTGATGGCGCCCGACTTGAATGCGATGTCGAGGCCGGCGGCAAGGCTGTTGGAAGCGGCCTGTGCCGTGCGAACATTGGCCCGCACCGAAACATGCATGCCGATGAAGCCGGCCGCGCCCGAAAGCACGGCCCCGATCAGGAAGCCGATCGCGGCGGTGATGGACAGCAGCCACCAGGCGAGCAGCAGCACGACCACGCCGACGATGGCGATGGTGGTGTACTGGCGCGCCAGATAGGCTTGCGCGCCCTCACGGATGGCGGCGGAGATTTCCTGCATGCGTGCATTGCCCTGGTCCGACGCGAGGACCGAACGTGTCGCCCAGATGGCGTAAAGGACAGAAAGCAGGCCGCAGGCGATGACGGCGGAAATTATGGTCATGCCGGGTTTTCCTCGATTGCTGGCCCAAAAGAACCCCTCCCTGGGCCGTTGAGACAAAGACGGAATCCCGTGCGCGGAATCCCCCTCTTCGCAGCGGTGTATGCGAAACAGGGCCGCGAACGTCAAGATATTGTTCGGTTTTTGCCCGGCTTTCGCCCAAAAGAGCCAGACGGCGGCAGGTGTCGCCATGCCGCTGCTGCTTTATATCGATTGAAATCACGGATCAGCACTCAGGTTTGGCGCAGATCACCGTCTGGCTGGACGACGAAGATCAGCACCGCCAGCATGGTCATGTAGAACATGAATGCCTTCTGCTGGCCGTTCCAGATGCTCGATTGCCACATGGCGAACCACTCGCCGCCCACCACCATAAATCCAAGATACCAGATCAGGAATCCCATCGTCGCGGCGATAACGGCGAATTTCTTGGCATCGTTGAAAACCTCTCCGCTGGCATTGCGCGCTTGCCACAGGTTCCAGGCCGCGATCAGGTAGAGCAGACAGGTCAGCGCCTCGCCGGCGATGATGAGCCAGTAGCCCGTCGTCCATAGCGAGGGGTTGGTGATCGAGCGATACATCAGCGCGTTGCCGGGAAAGGTCGTGTCCATGCTCAGCACGTGCTGGACAAAGGCGAAGTTTGAGCCGTAATCGGTGACGTTGCCGAAAGCGACAAGAAAGGCGAAAGCCGCCAGACAGAGACACATGACGATCTTGGAGAAGCGCAAGGTCATGGCAAGAACTCCTGCTGAAGGATCGGGGCATCGGCCCAAGCAATCGCCGAGTCCCGAAGATCGCGCAACTGGCAGGCGGGTGTTGATTACGCTCACGGCCAGCGCAAGACATTATGCCGGCAAGCAAGTCATCGCCGAACCCATCGAGGCGCTCCAGCTCGGCAGCGATTGCGCCGTGGGTGATCTTGTCTCGCTCGTGAAAGCCGGCACACAACACGACTTTGCCGTCATCTGCCGCCGCTGGATCTGCAAAGAGCAAGGCATCGAACTCGAACTGACGCTCGACCACCCTGCCCGTTCAAGTGGACGTTGAAAGATCGGAGCACCGGGACAGAAGCCTACTCGGCCTGGCGCCCCATGCGCCGCGCGGCATAGCGTTCGACCGCCGACAACCCATCATAGATCAGCACTGCCAAGGCGGCGACGATCAGGCCGCCCTGCAAGATGAAAGCGAGATTGTTGGACAAGAGCCCGGCAATGATCACCTCGCCCAATGTCTTCGCTGCAACCGTCGAGCCAATGGTGGCGGTGGCCAGGCTGATAACCACCGACAGCCTTATGCCGCCGAGGATGACCGGCGCGCTGAGCGGCAATTCGACCTTCAGCAGCCTTTGCCAACCGGTCATGCCGGCACCGCGCGCCGCTTCCATGACATTGCCGGGCAACGTCGTCAGGCCGGTCAGCGCGTTCTCGAAGATCGGCAGCAGACCATAGAGGAACAATGCGATCAGCGTCGGCTTCTCGCCGAACCCGACCGCCGGCACGGCAAGCGCCAGCACCGCCACCGGCGGGAAAGTCTGGCCGATATTGACCAGGCTGCGTGACAGCGGCAGGAATTCGGCGCCGGCAGGCCTGGTGACCAGGATGGCGAGCGCGACCGCCACGATGGTGGCGGCGAGCGTGGCGATCAGCACGGTGCGCAGGTGCAGCAGCATCAGCGTCAGCAGGCTACCCTGATTGTAGATCACCGGCGCGCCGTTCTCGGTCAGCGGCTTGAGCAGCGGCTCGAACCAGCCGGGGCTGGTGACGAAAGCGACCAGCAGCACCACCAGCGCAAGCCTGAGCAGCAACGGCAGCCAGGCTTTCATGCCGGCCTCGCCGCACGCTTCACCAAGCCGTCGATGGTAACGCGACCGAGTGGCTTGCCGTCGGCATCCTTGACCGGCAGCGCCGGACGGCCAGACCAGAGAAGTTCGGCCAGCGCGTCGCGCTGGCTGGCGTCGCCAGGAATCGCCTCACCTTCCGCCGCGCCCTTTTCGACTGCGTCGCGCACGCGGCCGAGCGACAGCAGCCGGAACGGTTTTTCGCTGGCGCCGACCAGGGTCTCGACGAAGCCGCTGGCCGGCCTCGCCAGTATCTCCGCCGGCCTGGCATATTGTACCAGCTTGCCGGCATCCATGACGGCGATCTTGTCGCCCATATGCACGGCCTCTTCCATGTCGTGGGTGACGAGGATGATGGTGGTGCCGAAGCGCCTCTGGATCGCAAGAAGGTCTTCCTGCGCCTTGGTGCGGATTATGGGGTCAAGCGCGCCGAACGGCTCGTCCATCAACAGCACGTTGGGTTCGGCCGCGAGCGCGCGGGCGACGCCGACGCGCTGCTGCTGGCCGCCGGAGAGCTCGTGCGGGTAGCGCGGGCCGTAGGCCTGAGGGTCGAGCTGATAGAGCGTCATCAGTTCGTCGACGCGCGCCTTGATGCGATCCTTATCCCAGCCAAGCAGCACCGGCACGGTGGCTATGTTCTGCGCCACAGTTCGGTGCGGGAACAGGCCGTGGCCCTGGATGGCGTAGCCGATGCTGCGCCGCAGCTCGTAGCCGGGCACCGAGCGGTTGTCGGCGCCGTCGAGCTTGATGACGCCGGAAGTCGGCTCGACCAGCCGGTTGATCATGCGAAGCAGCGTCGTCTTGCCGGAGCCCGAGGTGCCGACGATGACGCAAAGGGTGCGGGGCTCTATGATCATCGAGACTTCATCGACCACCGTGGTCGCATCGTAGCGCTTGGTAATGCCTTCGATCTCGATCATGCGGGGTCCGCCCTGCGCTTGGTTGAGGTCATTTCGATCACCGCGTCGAGAATGATGGCAGCAGCGAAGGCGAGCGCAACCGTCGGCACGGCGCCAAGCAGCACCAGGTCCATCGCGGTCTGGCCGACGCCCTGGAACACGAACACGCCGAAGCCGCCGCCGCCGATCAGGGCGGCGATGGTGGCGAGGCCGATGTTCTGCACAAGCACGATGCGGATACCGGTGAGGATCACTGGGAAGGCCAGCGGAAACTCGACGCCGAACAGGCGTTGGCGATCGGTCATGCCCATGCCGCGCGCCGCGTCATTGGCGGCACGCGGCACACCGGCAAGGCCGACCACGGTATTGGCGACGACCGGCAGCAGCGAATAGAGGAACAGCGCCACGAACGCAGGTGCCGTTCCGATGCCGCGGATACCGAGCGCGGCCGCTCCCGGCACATGCGCCGCCACCCAGCCGAGCGGTGCGATCAGCAGGCCGAACAGCGCGATCGAGGGAATGGTCTGGACGATGTTGAGCACGTTGAGCACGCCGGCGCGCAGGCGCTCGACGCGATGGCACAGGATGCCAAGCGGCAGGCCCAGTATCACCGCCGCCGCCAGCGAACCAAGCGCCAGCGTGACATGTTTGGCGCCCTCGGCCCAGAAACTGTCGGCACGGTTGAAATATTCCTTGAGGATCGAAAGGCTGTCCCAGGATCCCGATATGAGCAGCAGCCCGATGGCGAGCGCGGCAACGACAAGCACGCCGACACGTGACCAGGGAGACAGGTTCATTCTCGTCAGCACGTCGGCCAGCAGGAGGGTAAAGGCAAAGATCAGCAGCCAAAACCCGGAGGCCGGCGAAACGCGCGCGAAGGTATTGCCTGCCGGGGTCAGGAATGTCCCGGTGACGCCGATCAACAGCGCGAGAGCCGCCAGCGTGATCACGCTGGCGGCAAGGCGCAGGACGAGCGGCGTTTTCAGCAGCGCGACAAGCGCGGCTGCGACAACGATGGCCAAAAGCAGCGGGCCGGCCATTGCCGGAAGTGCCTCTACGATCGAGCGCGCCTGGCCGGGCACGATGCGATTGGCGCGGAACGTGGCGAAGGGTGCTACGAAAGCCGCATAGGCAGCGATCGCAGCGATGACCACGCCGAGCTTGTCGAAGCGGAGGGTCATGGCTGCCCCTCAAAGGGGGAAATCTGCCACGAGGTACACAGTTGGCTGGCGACTGGCGAAAGCCGACGCGATTTCCGATCTCCCCCCTTGCGGGGGAGATGGCCGGCAGGCCAGAGGGGGGTGTGAAGGATCGCCAACTTTCGAGCATCGGCTTGTTCGAAAACGGTCCTGTCCGAGCGCGCAGCTGTGACGAGTTGAGAGGTCGGCGGGACAGCACCCCCCTCTGTCCTGCCGGACATCTCCCCCGCAAGGGGGGAGATCGGCAGCTTCCAGAGGGGGGCGCCTCGCACCAGCATCACGGTCAGGTAAGCGCTGACTACTTCAAGAACCCATTCTTCTTCAAAAAGTCTTCCGCCACACCCTTGACCGGCTCTCCGCCGACCTGGACGCGGCCGTTGAGTTCCTGCAGCGTGATGAGGTCGAGCTTGGCGAAGACCGGCTTCAACAACGTCTCGATCTCGGGATGCTCCTTCAGCACCGCCTCGCGGATGATCGGCGCCGGCTGGTAGACCGGCTGCACGCCCTTGTCGTCGTCGAGCACGACCAGCCCGGAGGGCGCGATGCCGCCGTCAGTGCCGTAGACCATGGCGGCGTTGGCGCCATTGGTCTGGTTGGCTGCCGCCGCGATGGTCGCGGCCGTGTCGCCGCCGGAGAGCGTGATCAACTGGTCAGGCTTCAACGTGAAGCCGTAGGTGGTCTGGAACGCCGGCAGGGCCGCGGCTGAATTGACGAACTCGGCCGAGGCCGCGAGCACCACCTTGCCGCCGCCGGCGACATATTTGCCGAAGTCGGACAGGGTGGCGAGCTTATTGGTTTCGGCCACCTCCTTGCGCAGTGCGATCGCCCAGGTGTTGTTGGCCGGCGACGGCGACAGCCAGACGATCTTGTTGGCGTCGTAATCGAGCTTCTTGGCCGTCTCATAGGCCTTGGCGGCGTCCTTCCAGACCGGGTCGTCGGCCTTCTCGAAGAAGAAGGCGGCATTGCCGGTGTATTCGGGATAGATGTCGATCTCGCCGGCGGTGATCGCCTTGCGCACCACCGGCGTGCCGCCGAGCTGGATGCGGTCAGTGGTCTTGATGTTGTTGGCGTTGAGGACGAGCTGGATGATGTTGCCGAGCACGCCGCCCTCGGTGTCGATCTTCGAGGAGACGACCACCTGAGCATTCGCCGATGCTATCGCAATACCGAGCGCGAGCGCCGCGCCAGCCAGAAGCTTGATTGAAAACATTGTGAAAATCCCTTGCTGTGAACCGGAATTCGGTGCCGCATATGAGCACGGCTCCAACGTCTCGTCGGGGCACACGGTTTCATAACAAGTGGTACAGACGCAATATTTTTGTTCGGAAGGCCAATTGCGACGCGACGCTGGCGATCTGCTGCCATCTGGCGGATAATGCGGTGAGGGTGCGGGTGGCAAACACGGAGAGCGTGTCATGGCCATACACAAAGTCGGTTACCTCATCGGCAGTCTTGCCCGGGAATCCATCAACCGCAAGCTCGCGAAGGCGCTCGTTCAACTTGCCCCTCCCGAACTCGACATGACCGAAATCGCCTTCAAGGATCTGCCACTGTACAGCTACGACTATGACGCCGACTTCCCACCGGCAGCCCGGGATTTCAAAAAGGCGATCGCCTCCGTCCAGGCCGTATTGTTCGTCACCCCGGAGTACAACCGCTCGATCCCTGGAGGATTGAAGAACGCAATCGACTGGGCCAGTCGGCCCTACGGCAAGAATTCGTTCGCGCGCAAACCGTCAGCCGTCATCGGAACATCGCCGGGCGCCATCGCGACCGCCGTCGCCCAACAAAGCCTTCGAAGCGTTCTGAGTTTCTGCAATTCGCCCCAGATGAATGCGCCTGAAGCCTACATACAGTTCACGCCGGGGCTGATCACCGACGACGGCGAGGTGACGGTCGAATCCACTGAGGACTTCCTGCGCAACTACATGGCTGAGTTTCACATGTTCATAGCGCGAGTGCTTCAGGTTCTGCCGCCGGACGCATAAATTCAAATTGGGGCGTCAAGCCAGACGCAAGCTCGCCATCCTCAGCGCGCCGAGCGCGACGAAGCACAGCACGGTGACGGGAAAGATCATCCAGTTCAGCATGGTCCAGCCCCAGGCATTGTAGACCATGCCCGACATCAGCGAGGCGCAGGCCACGGAGCCGAACAGGACGAAGTCGTGGAACCCCTGCACCTTGCCCTTTTCGGAAGGCCGGTAGCTGGCCGCGACCATGGCCGTGGCGCCGATGAAGCCGAAATTCCAGCCGAGGCCGAGCAGGATCAGCGCCGTCCAGAATTGCCATAGCGCCAAGCCGGACAGCGCGACGACCGCACAGCCGATCAGCAGCAGGAGGCCGACCGCGACAATGCGTTCAGCACCGAAGCGATGGATCAGCGATCCGGTGAAGAAGCTCGGCCCGAACATTGCCATGACATGCCACGAAATGCCGAGCGTCGCATCGTCCTCCGACAGGCCGCAGCCGACCATGGCGAGCGGCGCGCCGGTCATGACGAAGCTCATCAGGGCATAGCTGCCGACCGCGCAGAAGAGTGCCGCGACGAAACGCGGCTGCGTGACGATCTCGGCCAAGGGCCGGGCATCGCTGCCGGCAATTTCCGTTCCGCCGGCGGCGGCCCTCGCCGGCAGGCGCAGCAATGACAGGATCGCCGCGCCGACGGCGGCTAGCACCAGGATGGATGCGAACGAACCGGCAAACATCACCGGTGCGAACAACTCGCGGGTGAAGATGACGATCTGCGGTCCCAGAATGGCGGTGATGATGCCGCCCGCCAGCACGAAGGAGATGGCGCGCGCCTTGAACTGCGGGGGCGCATTGTCGGCGGCGGCAAAGCGGAACTGCTGGACGAAGGCGCCACCGACACCGATCACTGTCAGGCCGAAGGCAAACAGCCAAAAACTGCCATGGAAGAGTGCCAGCGTCGCGACCAGACCGCCAAGCGCGGTGACGATCGTACCGGTCATGAAGCCGCCGCGCTGGCCCATGGCGCGGATGATGGCCGCCGCCGGCAGCGCACCGAGTGCCACGCCGAGATTGAAGCCGGTGATCGGCGCCGTCGCCAGCGACTTGTCCGGGCCGAGCAGATATTGACCGGCAAGCGCGCCCATGGAGATGGCGATGGGCGCTGCCGAACCGATGATCGCCTGCGAGGCGGCGAGGATCAACGCGGTGCGCCGCGCCTCCCTGGCCGCCTCGATGGCGACCGCCGTCATGAAGCGTCCTTGCCGCGTCCCTCGCCACGCACCCGACGGGAGACGCGATCGAGCACGGCGTTGACCAGCTTCGGCTCGTCTTCCTCGTAGAAAGCCTTGGCGATATCGACGTATTCGGAAACGATCACCGCCACCGGCACGTCTTCGCGCTTCATCAGTTCGTAGACACCGGCGCGCAGGATTGCGCGCAGTGTCGAATCGAGGCGCGACAGCGGCCAGTCATCGGTCAGCGCCTGGCGGATAACCGGATCGATGGTTTTCTGGTCCTCGACGACACCGGTGAGGATGGCGCGGAACCATTGGGCATCCGCCTCGCGGTAAAGCGCGCCATCGACTTCCTTGCCAAGGCGAAACGCTTCGTATTCGGCAGTGATCTCGAAGACGCCGCTGCCGGCGACATCCATCTGATAGAGGGCCTGCACGGCGGCAAGCCGCGCCGCGCCGCGCTTGTTGGCGTGTCGCACCGTGGGCTGTCCGGGCGAAGCGGGGTCGCTCACGATCGCGCTCCCAGTCGTTCCTTGAGCGCGATCATGGTCAGCGCCGCGCGCGCGGCAAAGCCACCCTTGTCGCCCTCCGAACGCTTGGCTCGCGTCCAGGCCTGCGCGTCGTTTTCCGTGGTCAGGATGCCGTTGCCGATACAGACCGAGTCCTGCACGGACAGGTCCATCAGTGCGCGGCTGGATTCATTGGCGACGATATCGAAGTGATAGGTGTCCCCGCGGACGACGGTGCCAAGCGCGACGAAGCCGTCATAATTCATGCCGCCTTCCGCCGCGCCGTCCAGCGCGAAGGTAATGACGGCGGGAATTTCGAGCGAACCTGGAACGGTGACGACGTCGTAGGTCGCACCCGCTTCGTCAAGCGCGCTCGTCGCGCCTTCGAGCAGCGCGTCGGCAAGATCGTCGTGGAAGCGTGCCTCGATAACGAGAAGGTGGGCCTTCTTCTTCGGGCGAATGAACGCTTTGCCGTGTTGGGATGTGCCAGCCATAAATGTCTCCGGGATCGCCGGTGACTTAGGCCGAAGCCGGATTGATCGCAAGCACAAGATTGCCTCATTGGGACGGGTACCGAGATCGGACAGTCTGTAGCGAGGCTTTGAGCCCAGGCAACAATGGCGTGGGCCACTACTCGGCCAGCATCTACATCGGCCACCCCAGCCGCGCTTGCACTTTGGAATTCCTGTTTTCCATCACCGCTAGTTCCTCATGAACAGCTCGGCGATGCTCAAAGCCCCTCTTTCGCCGCTTCCGCCAGGCGCGCCGCATAGCGGGCCATGGTATCGATCTCGAGATTGACGCGGTCGCCGACCTGGCGCTCACCCCAGGTGGTGACGGTCAGCGAATGGTGGATCAGAAGCACGTCGAAGCGGGTGCCTTCCACCTTGTTGACGGTGAGCGAGGTACCGTCGAGCGCGACGGAGCCTTTCGGCGCGATGAACTTCGCCAGCCCGCGCGGCGCTTCCAGCGTGAAGCGAACGGCGTCGCCTTCATCCTTGCGCTCGACGATCTCGGCCGTACCGTCGACATGGCCCGACACGATGTGGCCGCCAAGCTCGTCGCCGATCTTCAACGCCCGCTCCAGATTGATCCGCGTGCCTGACTTCCAGCCCATCGCCGTCGTCAGCCGGAGCGCCTCCTCCCAGGCCTCGACTTCGAACCAGCGCGCGTTCGAGCCGCTGTCGGGCAAGGCCGTCACGGTAAGGCAAACGCCGCCGCATGATATCGAGGCGCCGATGGCGATGGTTTCGGGATCATAGGCGGTGTCGATACGCAATCCCACGCCTTCCCGCAGCGGCTTGACGGCCGCGACGGTACCTATGTCTGTAACAATGCCGGTAAACATCGGTGTTGATCCTAAAAGTCTCTTATCCACTCGGCGTAGCTGTCCTCGCCGAACCGCATCTCGCGCAGTTTGCGAAATCCCGCTGGGACATGGTTGGCATCGATGGGCGATGCAATGCCCCCCTTGCCGATCGCCTCCGGCCCCCGGAACAGCACGATGCGGTCAACCAGGCCTTCCGACAGGAAGGCGCTGGCCACCCTGGCTCCACCTTCGACCAGCACGCTGGCCATACCGAGCGCGGCAAGATCCTCGAGCAGTTCCGGCAGCGCCACGCCGCCTGCATGCGTCTCGGTGCCGATGAAACGCACGCCGGCGCGTTCGAGCGTTGCCCGCCGCAGAGGATCGGCTTCCAGGCAAGCCGCGACGTAGAGCGGCACCCGGTCGACACCGGACACCAGTTTCGAAGTCTCAGGCAGCCTGATCTGCCTGTCGAGCACAATGCGCGCCGGCGACCGGTTCTCCAATCCCGGCAGACGCACCGTCAGCGCCGGGTCGTCTTCCAGCGCCGTGCCAATGCCGACCAGGATGGCATCAGCCTCGGCGCGCATCAAATAGACTTCGCGGCGCGCAATGTCGCCTGTGATCGACACCTGCCCAGCCCCCTCCATGCCGATCTTGCCGTCGCTGGAAAGCGCTAGCTTGAGAGTCACTTCCGGCCGTTTCCTAAGCGATCGAATGAGATAGCCGGCCATCTGCTCGGCGGCCTCCGTCGCCAGGACATTCTCCACAACCTCGACGCCCGCGGTGCGCAGGATCGCGTAGCCTTGGCCCGACACGCGCGGATCGGGGTCGCTGGCGGCGCCAACGACGCGCGCGATGCCGGCATTGACCAGAGCGTTGGCGCAAGGCGGCGTGCGTCCGTGATGCGCGCAAGGCTCCAGCGTGACGTAGGCGGTGGCGCCGCGCGCCAGTTCGCCCGCTTCGGTGAGCGCCTCGGTCTCGGCATGCGGGCGGCCGCCGACAGCGGTGACGCCGGTGCCGACAATCATCGGGCCCAAGCCATCGTCGCGCACGATGAGTGTACCAACGGAAGGATTGGTTGAGGTCCGGCCCGCATTCCTGCGCGACAGTCTGAGTGCGGCTGCCATGAAACGGCGGTCAAGGGCTGCCTGTCCGGCCTCGCTGCGTTCCGCCATGCTCAGCCAGCGTCCTCTTCGCTCTTGTCCTCGTCGCCTTTCAATTCCCCCAGCAGCTCATGGAAATCCTTGGCCTCGCGGAAATTGCGGTAGACCGAGGCGAAGCGGACGTAGGCGACGTCGTCGAGCGACTTCAGCGCTTCCATGACCAGCCGCCCAACCTCGCCCGAGGCCACTTCGGTCTCGCCGGAGCTTTCCAGCTGGCGCACGATGCCGGTCACGGCACGATCGATGCGCTCGGGATCGACATTGCGCTTGCGCACCGCGATCTCGACGGAGCGCAAGAGCTTGTCGCGGTCGAAAGGCACTTTTCGCCCCGACTTCTTGACCACGACGAGATCGCGCAACTGCACGCGCTCGAAGGTGGTGAAACGGCCGCCGCAATCGGGGCAGACGCGACGCCTGCGGATCGCCGCGCCATCCTCGGCGGGGCGCGAATCCTTCACCTGCGTATCTTCGGACTGGCAATAGGGACAGCGCATTGAGAGCCTTGGGTTCACGAATCTGGTGAGGCGAAAAGGCTTAGAGCCTTTTGCCACGATGGCAAGGCACGCAGACCCTTTCGCGTCAGAGATAGCGAGCCGCGAGGCAGATTGCCAGCACCCGCCTTCGCGCGCTTGGCTAGGGTGCAACGTCCTTGGTCGGAAAGCCGCATGATGTGCCGAGGTTGCGGTAGGCCTTGGTGAAGCCGTCCATCGGAATGCTGGCGAAAGCCTCTTTGCCGAAAGCGACATCGAGCGAGGTGACTTTGCGCATGGCTCGCAAGAGCGCGAGACTGGTCTTGGGCTGGTTGTCGACCGTCCAGCTGGGACGGCCGTTCACGGCATCGTTCGAATAGACGGTGGCGGAAACCTTGACGCCAGGATCACCAAAAGTCGCGGCGATCTTCTTGCCAGTGGGCAGGTTCCGGTTGTCGACAATAAGCATGATGGCCGGGTAGGCGTCCGGCGGCATGGCGTCGCCGTTCGAGATCGACAGCGTCAGCGTGCCCGAATTGCCGCTGGCATCGAAAAAGGCAGTCGAAGCGGCACAGGTCTTGCGCGCATCCTGCCCGGTGTCGAGCGTATCGACGATGGTTGTCCATCTGCCGAACGTAGCGGTGGCGGGCATTTCTGGGGCGGGTTGGGTCTGCGCAAGGGCAGCGCCGGGCAATGTCAGGAAAACGGCCAGCAAGCCATGGGCGCCAAGGATGGCGGGACGGAAATTACGCATCGTCTGGTCTCCAGTTCGGCGCGTCGACCGATCGGGGGTCGGCGCGCCGCTGGCGGATAAGAGATGACGCGTGGCGCGAGGTCAACCGAGATAAGGGTAGAGCGGGAATCGATCGGTCAGCGCCACGACCTTGGCCTTGACCGCGGCCTCGACCGAGGCATTGCCCTCATCGGAATTGGCGGCCTTGAGGCCATCCAGCACCTCGGCGATCAGCTTGCCTATTTCGCGGAACTCGGCCTGGCCGAAGCCGCGCGTTGTGCCGGCGGGCGTGCCGAGCCGCACGCCGGAGGTGACAAAGGGCTTTTCCGGGTCGAAGGGGATGCCGTTCTTGTTGCAAGTGATGTTGGCGCGCCCAAGCGCTGCCTCGGCGCGCTTGCCGGTGGCATTCTTGGGGCGCAGGTCGACCAGCATCAGGTGGTTGTCGGTGCCGCCCGACACGATGTCGAGGCCAGTCTCCTGTAGGCTGGACGCCAGCGCCTTGGCGTTGGCGGCGACGCTCTCGGCATAGAGCTTGAAGCTCGGCTTCAGCGCCTCGCCGAAGGCAACCGCCTTGGCGGCGATGACATGCATCAGCGGTCCGCCCTGCAGGCCGGGGAACACCGCCGAGTTCATCTTCTTGGCGATCTCCTCGTCGTTACACAGGATCATGCCGCCGCGCGGGCCGCGCAGCGACTTGTGCGTGGTGGTCGTCACCACATGGGCATGCGGCAGCGGAGAGGGATGCACGCCGCCTGCGACGAGGCCGGCGATGTGGGCCATATCAACCATGAGGTAGGCGCCGACCGCATCGGCGATCTCGCGAAAGCGTTTCCAGTCCCAGATGCGCGAATAGGCGGTGCCGCCGGCCAGGATCAGCTTCGGCTTCGTCTCATGCGCCGTCTTCTCGATGGCGTCCATGTCGAGCAGGTGGTCGTCCTTACGCACGCCGTAGGACACGACCTTGAACCATTTGCCGCTCATGTTGACTGGCGAGCCGTGCGTCAAATGCCCGCCGGAATTGAGGTCGAGGCCCATGAAGGTGTCTCCCGGCTGCAGGAGGGCCAGGAATACCGCCTGGTTCATCTGGCTGCCGGAATTGGGCTGCACGTTGGCGAAGTTGCAGCCGAACAGTTTTTTCGCGCGCTCGATCGCCAGCTCCTCGGCGACGTCCACGAACTGGCAGCCGCCATAGTAGCGCTTGCCCGGATAGCCCTCGGCGTATTTGTTGGTCATGATCGAACCCTGCGCTTCGAGCACGGCGCGCGAGACGATGTTCTCAGACGCGATCAGTTCGATCTCGTGGCGCTGGCGTCCGAGTTCGTTGCGGATGGCGCCGAAAATTTCCGGATCGGCATCTTCCAGCGTGGTTTCGAAGAAGGATTCGAATTTGTTCGACGCTGCCGCTGCTGTTGCCATGGCCTGAATTCCTTAGGTCCGGAGGTCGGTTTTGTCTTGCGCATGCCGTTGTCCCAAACCGCTGCACATTTTTGTGTGAGAGGATTGGGTTCGCCGCGCCATTAACACAGTTGTTTTCGCCTCGCCACGTTTGCGGCGCGAAATTTGCTGGCCGGATTGCGGCAAGCAGAGCGGCGAACCGTTATTTCCTGTCGCGCCGCTGCTTCAGAAGAGCCTCGGTCAAGGTGATCTCGGAAAACAGCGCCCGCATCGTATGGTCATTGATCTCGCGGCTGAGAAACATGGCGCGTAGCGCGGCGCGCTCGGCTGCTATGCCGGCCGCCCTGAGTTCAAGCTCCAGACGGCTCGCCTCGCGCGCCTCGGCACGCGCTTCGTCGGCCTCGTCGGAGGCGGCGATGCGGCGCCGGTAGCCGGCGACGATGCTGTCGGCAACGGCGAGCCGTGCCTCGACGGCCCCGCCCTCGCCTGCCTCATTGGCGATGCTCTCGATCCTGGCGATCGCCGCATTGGCTGCGCCGACCCGCGCCCGGCGCTCCTCGGCCGCTGCCGGGTCCTCGCCCGGTTCGACCAGCCCGCGAGCGATCTTCGGCAGCGCGAGGCTGGCGATGGCCAGCGAGCAGATGATGACCCCGGCGGCGAGGAAGATCACCACGTCGCGGGCCGGGAACGGCGAGCCGTCCTGCAAGGTGAGCGGCAGCGACAGGATACCGGCCAACGTGATCGCTCCGCGCACGCCGGCGACCGATCCGGCGAGCCGCACGCGCAGGCCGAACGGCTCGGCCTTTCGCTTGCCGAGCCGCGCCGCCATGGCGCCCGCCATGTCGCCGATCCATATCCACAGGAAACGCAGGCCGATCAGGCAGAGCGTCAGCAGCAGGACTGTCAGCACCGGCTCGATGATCCAGTGCCGGCTAGACAACTCCGGCGGCACCTTACGGATGATATCGGGAAATTGCAGGCCAAGCAGGATGAAGAGCGCGCCGTTGAAGACGAAGGACAGCGTCGACCACAGCGACATCGTCTGCATGCGCGCCGAGACACCGAGAAAGCGGAACATGCCGGAAACTCCGGTCAACAGGCCGGCGGTGACCGCCGCCAGGATGCCCGAGGCGCCGATATGCTCGGCGCCGAGATAGGAGACGAAAGGCACCAGGATCATGATCAGAACCTGCGCCTCCGCCGGCACGCCGCCGATGCGGTTGAGCAGTTGCAGCGCCTTGGCGGCAACGAACAGCGCCGCCATGCCGGCGAGAATGCCGGCAGCCACGGCATAGAGAAAGCTCAGCGGGGCCGCGGCGAAGGAAAAGCTGCCGGTCAATGCCGCCGCCACGGCAAAGCGGAACATGACTAGGCCCGAGGCGTCGTTGAGCAGCGACTCGCCTTCCAATATATGCATCAGCCGCGCCGGAACGATGTTCCTGTCGACTATGGAAGACACCGCCACCGCGTCAGTCGGCGACAGCACCGCGGCGAGCGCGAAAGCGACGACGAGCGGGATGCTGGGCACCAGCCAATGCAAGGCGTAGCCAAATCCGACAATGGTGAAGAAGACCAGTCCGATGGCAAGGTCGAGGATGGGGCCACGCAAGGCGACAAGCTCGCGCTTGGGCGCAGCAAAGGCATCGGCGAACAGAAGCGGCGGAATGAATACGAGCAGGAACAGTTCCGGATCGATCTCGACATGCAGCCCGCGCGCCGGCCAGGCCAGCGCAGCACCCATAGCGATCTGCAGCACGGGCAGCGGCAGCCGCACCAGCCGCACCAATGCACCGGAAAGCGCCACCAGGACGAGCACTACGAGGATGAAGACGGCAACTTGCATGGTCCGATTTCCGGCAGTTTTGCCGACCATGCGCAATCGCCCGCGCTTCGTCCAGCCGGAGCGCGCCTACGCAGAGTTGGAGGTCAGCGGCGGTGTGAATGGCCTGGCGGCGACGACAGAAAAGGCCGCTCAAGAGCGGCCTTTTCCCTGAATAATCAATTGCTTAGAGCGACGAAGTGATCTGTAGCTCGTTGTTTCCGTCGAGGCCATATATGTCGTCGCGGAACTGGACGACGCCGGGGCCCGTCGACCAGGCCGAGAGATAGAGGAAATGCACCGGCACCGGGTTGGTGACCTGGACCGGCGTGTTTTCGCCGGTCTTGATCGCAGCCTCGAAATGCTGACGGTCCCAGCCGGGCGTGTCGCGCAGGATCCAAGTGACGAGGTCGCGCACGTTTTGCACGCGTACGCAACCCGAGGAATCGAAGCGCATCATCTTGCCGAACAGGCTCTGCTGCGGCGTATCGTGCATGTAGACGCCGTCCGGGCTCGGGAAATTGATCTTCACCGACGCCATGGCGTTGTCCGAACCGGGATCCTGGCGGAAACGGTACTTGGCCGCGTCGTCGGTCGACCAGTCCACATTCATCGGATCGACTTCGCTGCCATCTGGCGCAAACAGGCGAATATGGCTGTTCTTGAGATAATCGGGGTCCTTGCGCATCAATGGGATGATGTCCTTGCGCACGATCGACACCGGCGCGTTCCAATATGGATTGACGATGATCTCGTTGATCTTGGAATTGACGATCGGTGTCTGGCGATCGATCTTGCCGACGATCGCGGTATGGCGAAGCACGACGCGATCGTTCTCGACCGCCTCGACCTGCGCTGCCGGAATATCGACCAGCACATAACGGCTGCCAAGCGTGCCCGCCTTCTCCTTCAATCGCTGGAGATTGGTTTGCAACTGGCCGAGCCGGATCTGCGCCGAAACGTTCATCGCCGCGTAGGTATATTTGCCCAGCGCCCCGTCGGCCGGCAGGCCGTGGCGCAATTGGAAGCGCTTGACCGCCGAGTCGACATAGGAATCGAAGGCCGTCGAGATGCCGGCGCTCTGCGACAGGTCGCCGGCGACCATCAGGCGCTTGCGCAGCGGCACGACATCGGGATCGTCGACGCCGAGCTGCAGTTTCTTGGTCGCGGGAACCTCGACCCAGCCGCCCTGCCCGACAATGTTCTGGTACTGCGCCACAGCCTGCTCGGTGAAGGCGACGGTCTGCGGGCTGAAGATCGGCAGCGTCGAGGCCACCTTGCCGCCTGCGCTGGCGCGGGCGTCGAACTGATCGTCCCAGTTGCCGCGCGCCGAGGACTTCAGGATGTCCCCGATCACGTCCTGCGCGCTGGCGCGGCCGGCAACAACGGCGGCTGCGAGCGCGGAGGCTCCGGAAAGGAAGAAACGGCGGCTGGTTCTCATGGACGTTCCAGACATTTGTAGCAGTTCGAACACTTGCTGCGTTGATCATCGGGCGATCTCGCCCGCACTCTAAAATTGGCAATCTTAACAATTAGCCAACCATGGTCCGCATCACCTCGGTGTGAAAACGCGCAAGGCTACGCGGCTGCGGGTGAACTCATGGTCTTCACCACAGCATCACTGCCATCTTCGGTTCCATTGGAATATGGCGGCAACGTGGCCTTGGGCCCCAATTTGCTTCGGCCAGCGCAACGAAAAGAAAAGACCGATGCTTTTCGGCACCGGCCCTGACTGGAGGTCGCTGTTGCGGCCGCGCTTCTGTGGCGCGGCTTCTGATTGGGGATGTGGCTTACATCCGGTAAGCGATGGTGTCGTTCCAGAAGCGGTCGAGGCGCTGGAGGGCGCGGTTCATCTGCTTGAATTCGTCGGTGTTGATGCCGCCGACCTGCTCGATCGAGCCGACATGGCGCTCATAGAGACCGGCGACCACGTCCGCCACCTCGTTACCCTTCGGCGTCAGCGAGACGCGGACCGAACGACGGTCGATGCGCGAGCGCTGGTGGTTGATGAAGCCGAGATCGACAAGCTTCTTGAGATTGTAGGAGACGTTCGAGCCGAGATAGTAGCCCCGCGAGCGCAACTCGCCGGCAGTCAGCTCCGAATTGCCGATGTTGAAGAGCAGCAGCGCCTGGATGGCGTTGATGTCGGAACGGCCATTGCGGTCGAACTCGTCCTTGATCACGTCGAGCAGACGGCGGTGCAGGCGCTCGACCAGTTGGAGCGATTCCATGTACAGGGAACGGATTGCCTCGCGGCGATCGTCGGAAACGTTGGCGGTCTTTGCCGCCGGACGCGAATTGATCATTGTCTTTGCCTCTCGTTTGTCGCCCTGGTGATTTTTTGTTTTTCACCTTGATCGCGACACTATCGAATACTCATAAAATTCGACTTAAACGCCAAGGCTAACAAGAGCTTACCGGTAATAGGTTTCGCAAGACGCTTAACGAACGGTCACTCGAGCAAGGATAATTAACCTAAAGATTTAGCCAATGATTTCAGGGCGAAATCCGATCCGCCGGATCGCCGGCGGCGCGTGCCGGCTTCAGGTCCGGGGCGACCGCTTCTGCAGATAGATGACGAGGCGGAAAACGACATAGAGCAGCGCCACCCCCGCATGCGAGACGACGATGAGCGGGCGGTGGCCGAAGAGTTCGGGAAAGCCGGCATACATGACGATCTCCGTCGCGGCGCAGATGAACCAAATCACCGGCCCCCAGGAAGCCAGCATCCATAGGCCGGCTGCGGCAAAGGGAAAAAACACGGCGAGCATCACCGCTGTCACCTGCCAGTGGACCGGCATCAGGTCGAAGCGCCACAGCGAGCCGGGATAGAAGCCGATAAGCCTGATCCAGTACAGGATACCGAACAGCAGGCAGTATCCTGATATGATTCGCTGGAACCAGGCGAAGATAACCTCCACCCCTGAAGGCTGAAGCACGACGCGTCTGGACGTCACCTCACTCATAGCGCGAGTTCCCGTTCACCGAGCGAGGAAAAATAGGCATCGACATCCGCGTCGTCGACCGCATCGAGGGTTGCCGGCAGCCATTGCGGCTTGGAACCCTTTTCGATGATGGTGGCGCGTATGCCTTCGTAGAAATCGTGGCCCGCGAGCATCCGGTTGAGGATGCGGAACTCCATCTTCATGCATTGATCCATCGGCAGCGTCAGGCCGGCAGTGATCTGGCGCCAGGCGACACGAAGGCTGGTCGGCGAGCGCGTCAGGATCGTCGCCAGCGTCCTTGCCGCAAACTCATCGCTCCCTGCCGCCTGCTCCAGGCTGCCGATGATATCGGCAAGCGACGCCTGCGCGAAGTGATGGGCGATCGCCTCCAGCACCTGCCTGTCCGTCTCGCGCTTCGCCGGGATGAAGAAGCCGCGCAGCACCGATTCGGGATCGCCGGTGGCGGCGAGTTGGTCGAGAAAGCCAGCCTGGTCCTGCGCCTTGATCGTATGCGTGGCCAGCCCGGACCACAACGCGTCGCCATAGCGGATACGATTGCCGGTCAGCGCCAGGTACATGCCGAAGGAACCGCCAAGATCGGGCAGCAGATGGCTGGCGCCGACATCCGGGAAAAAGCCGATACCCACCTCCGGCATGGCGAACTGCGCATTTTCCGTCATCACCCGGTGCGATCCATGAAAGGAGATGCCGACGCCGCCGCCCATGACGATGCCGTCGATCAGCGCCACATAAGGTTTTTTGAAACGCGCGATCTGGGCGTTCAGCCGATACTCGTCGGCGAAGAACTCGACAGGCGGCTTACCGGCCCGGCCGGCCTCATAGATGTGGAGAATGTCGCCCCCGGCCGAAAACGCCCTACCCTCGGCCTTGACGACGACGACGTCGACGCTCCAGTCCCGCTCCCAAGCGTGCAATGCCTTGGCGAGTGCATTGACCATGCCGTGCGTGACCGCATTGAGTGCCCGCGGCCGCGTCAACGTGACGATGCCGGCCCGGCCCAGATGTTCGAAGCGGATCTCGTCGCCTCCGCCAAAATCCATCGTGAAAGAATCCCTCCCCCGCTCCGCCGGGACTGAAGTGCTAAAGCGTGGCCCATGGCCGCGTCAATGCCGGCATGCCGGCAGCGCGTCTTGGCTCGTGCCGGAGCCTAGTGCTAAAAGAGCCGTTGTCGCCGCAACGCCGGGAACCGCACGGCGACTGCGCAGCTGTAGCGGGTTTCCAATGGGGTGTTGCTCATGGCTGGATTTGCGCGCCTCGTGCCGATGACGATCGGGCTGATCGTCATTTGCCTGGCTTTGCAACCGACCCTGGCGGCAAGCCTCGCCGATCTTTACCAGTCGCAGACCATCGTCAACGGTCGGTACGAGAAGAACCGCCAGGCCGGCTTCAAACGTTGCCTCGACGCGGTTCTGGTCCGGGTTTCCGGCGACCAGCGCCTGCCGGCGAAACCGGAGATGGCGGCGCTGCGCGACAAGGCCGGCAGCTTCGTGACGGCCTTTCGCTACCGCGATCGCATGGAAGGCATTCCCAACCATGACGATCAGGGCACGTATGATCGGCCTCACAACCTCTACTGCCAGTACAGCCCGGCGATGATCGATCCGGTGCTGGCTTCGCTCGGCAGCAGGCCATGGCTGACCGAAAGGCCACGGCTGGCGGTGTTCTTGTCGACCGAGCGCGGCGTCAGGCATTTCGCGCTCGATGCCGATGACGAGCGCGGCGTGCTGATGCGCGAGTCGTTCGGCAATGCCGCCGCGCCGATCGCCATGCAGGTAACCTTCCCCACGGCAGCGCTGCTGTCGAAGGCGGGGCTGGACGACAGGATCATGCGCGACGCCGACATGGCGAAGCTGGACACGGTTGCGAAAATGGCCGGCGCCGACCAAGCGCTTTCCGGCAGCATCGTCTGGAGCGACAAGGAGTTGGGCTGGATCGCCGACTGGCGGCTGGGGAAGGCCGGCAAGACCTACGCCTGGCAAGTGCGCGGCGTCGGCTTCGACGAGGCGTTCCGTGTCGGCATGCGCGGTGCGGCGCAGATCCTTTCGGGCAACGGGAAACCCGAATAAGGACCCGACCGGATTGCTGGCACAAACGTGTCGCATTGGTCAGCACCACGGGTGCGTGATAAAAGCCGGCCAAACGAGAGTTTTGGCGATGAACAGATTCACCCCCGCAAAACCTGCCGGCGCGCGCAGCGTCGACGACATCACCGGCAGCCGCCGCTTGCGACGCATGCGCAAGGCCGACTGGTCGCGGCGCCTGGTGCAGGAGAACAAGCTTTCCGTCGACGACCTGATCTGGCCGATCTTCGTCGTCGACGGCAGACAAGTGCGCGAGCCGATCGCCGCCATGCCGGGCGTCTTCCGCCTGTCGATCGACCTTGCCGTCAAGGAGGCCGAACGCGCGGCGAAGCTAGGGATCCCCGCGCTTGCCACCTTTCCCAATGTGGACATTTCGCTGCGCGACGAGACCGGCTCGCATATCCTCGATCCCGACAACGTCATCAACCGCGCCACGCGCGCGATCAAGGACGCGGTGCCTGAGATCGGCGTCATCACCGACGCCGCGCTCGACCCGTTCACCAGCCATGGTCATGACGGCATTCTGCGCGACGGTCTCATCGTCAATGACGAGACGGTGGAACAGGTGACCGCGGCGGCCGTCATACAAGCAGCGGCCGGCGCCGACATCATCGCGCCGTCCGACATGATGGACGGCCGCATCGGAGCGATCCGCGACGCGCTCGACGCAAACGGTTTTCAGGACGTGGCGATCATGTCCTATGCGACGAAATTCGCCTCCGCCTTCTACGGGCCGTACCGCGAGGCGGTCGGCACGGCCGGCCTGCTCAAGGGCGACAAGAAGACCTATTACATCGACCACGCCAATTCAGACGAAGCGGTGCGCGAGGCCGAGCAGGACCTGGCCGAAGGCGCCGACATGCTGATGGTCAAGCCCGGCCTGCCCTATCTCGATATCATCCGCAGGCTGAAGGACGAATTTGCGGTGCCAACCTTCGCCTACCAGGTGTCGGGCGAATATTCGATGATCAAGGCGGCGGGCGCCAATGGCTGGATCGACGGCGAAAAGGCTATGCTGGAATCGCTTCTTGCGTTCAAACGCGCCGGCTGCGACGGCATTTTGACCTATTTCGCCCCTGAGGTGGCGGAGATGCTGAGAGCATAGTTTCCTCCCAGCGCCTTCAAACCATATGCTCTTCATGGAACTCACCGGCGAATGAGCCGGTATGGCGGCTGTCTCGGCAGCCGCCACTTTCACTCTGGACATCGCATGGGCGAAGTACGGATATGCATCTTCTCGATCGCTGAAAATACTACTTGCAATTTGCAATCGGTTTGCTAGAAAGTAACTGCTTGCAAAATACAACTGGTCTGAGGAGGCTTTCCATGTCCAGACTTCGCGTCAACGCATTCACCTTGTCGCTCGACGGTTACGGCGCCGGTCCCGACCAGGATTTGAAAAACCCGCTCGGGGTCGGCGGGGAAGCCCTGCACAAATGGATGATCGGTACCCGCACCTTCCGCAAGATGGTGCTCGGAGACGACGGCGGCACAACCGATACCAACGAGGCGTTCGCGGCGCGCAGCTTCGAGAATGTCGGCGCCTGGATCCTCGGCCGCAACATGTTCGGGCCGATCCGCGGCGAATGGCCTGACGAAAACTGGAAGGGCTGGTGGGGCGACAGCCCGCCCTATCATGTGCCGGTCTTCGTGCTGACCCACCATGCGCGCGAGCCGATCGTCATGGAGGGCGGCACGACCTTTTACTTCATTACGGATGGCATCCATTCGGCGCTCGAGCAGGCAAGGGCAGCGGCCAATGGCAGCGATGTGCGGGTCGGCGGCGGCGTCGCCACCATCCGGCAGTACCTCCAGGAGAGGCTCATCGACGAGATGCATCTGGCGATCTCGCCGGTGCTGCTCGGCTCCGGCGAGCACCTCTTCGCCGGGATTGATATGCCGAAGCTCGGCTACGCGTGCAGCGAACAAGTAGCGACGCCGCTTGCCACGCATGTCGTCATCAAGCGGACTTAGGAATTAGTTGTCTGCGACAGTGGGAATTGGCAACCCTTGGTGCAGATCCTTTCTCCCCGTCACTATACGGGGAGAAGGACAAACTCTCGTTCAATACTTCTCGGGCACGTAGAGCTCGCGCGGCAGCACCTGGCGCTCGTATTCGGGATTGAAGACCCGCTCGGGCAGCGTGATCTCCTCGTGCGGCACCTCTTCATAGGGAACCTGCTGCAAGAGGTGGTCGATGCAGTTCAGCCGAGCGCGCTTCTTGTCGTTGCCCTCGACGATGAACCAGGGCGCCTCCGGAATGTTGGTACGGGCGAAGGTCTCTTCCTTGGCCTTGGTGTACTGTTCCCAGCGCACCCGCGACTGCAGGTCCATCGGCGACAGCTTCCACTGCTTCATCGGATCGTGGATGCGCATCAGGAAGCGCATCTGTTGTTCCTCGTCGGTGATCGAGAACCAGTATTTGACCAGCGTGATGCCCGAACGGACCAGCATGCGCTCGAACTCCGGCACGTCACGGAAGAATTCCTCCACCTGATCGGGCCCAGCGAAACCCATCACCCGCTCGACGCCGGAACGGTTGTACCAGGAGCGGTCGAACAGAACGATCTCGCCGCCGGCCGGCAGGTGCGGCACATAACGCTGGAAATACCATTGCGACGTCTCTCGCTCGGTCGGTGCCGGAAGCGCCACGACGCGGCAGATCCGCGGGTTGAGCCGCTGGGTGATGCGCTTGATGACGCCGCCCTTGCCAGCCGAATCGCGGCCTTCGAAGATCACCACAAGCTTCTTCTTGTGGTAGGCGACCCAGGATTGCAGCTTGATCAGCTCGGATTGCAGCCCGATCAGGTCGCGAAAATACTGCATGCGGTCGATAGAAGGCGGATGCGCGTTCTTGTAGATCCTGGCGATCTCCAGCGACAGCGCCGGTTCCGACATCTCCAGTTCATAGTCCTCGTCGAGCGTGTCGGCGAGTTCGGCTTCCAGCCAGTCCCGGGCGCCGGACTTGGGTATGGATTCATTCATCGGTGTTCCTCCATCTGCAAGCTGCCGCCTCCGGCAACGACCGGGCGCACTGGTCGCGTCCTGACGGCGGCGCGCAACGCCCTGATCGACTGAGTATAGGCCGGCAATGACGGTTTTATTGCAGGGGCACGCCACGGCCGCTCATCGGTGTGCTGGGGCCGGAGGGCGACAAGCCGCACGGATTGTCCTACAAATCCAGCAACCTGATCGGGCCATTCTTCTCAATCGCGAGGACTGACATGGAATACCGCACTCTCGGCCGTTCCGGCCTGAAGGTTTCGGCGCTGACGATGGGCACCATGACCTTTGGCGGCGCCGGCCCGTTCGCGGCTGTGGGCAACAGCGATCTCGCCGAGGCGAAGCGCATGATCGATCTGTGCATCGATGCCGGCATCAATCTCATCGACACGGCCAATGTCTATTCGGACGGCCTGTCAGAGGAGATCATCGGCGAGGCACTCGGCGGCAAGCGCAGGAACGACGTGCTGATCGCCTCCAAGGCGCGCATGCGCATCGGCGACGGTCCCAATGACGAAGGCCTGTCGCGCCATCATTTGATCCGCGAATGCGAGAAAAGCCTTAAGCGGCTCAAGACCGACGTCATCGATATCTATTTCCTGCACGAATGGGACGGCGTGACGCCACTCGAAGAGACCATCGCCGCGCTCGACACGCTGGTCGGCCAGGGGAAGATCCGCTATATCGGCTGCTCCAACTATTCCGGCTGGCAGGTGATGAAGGCGCTCTCCATCAGTGACACCCGCCATCAGCCGCGCTTCGTCACCCAGCAGATCCACTACACGCTCGAAGCACGCGAAGCCGAATACGAGCTGCTGCCGATCTCGGTCGACCAGGGATTGGGCGTGCTGGTGTGGAGCCCACTGGCGGGAGGCCTGCTGTCGGGCAAGTATCACCGTGACAGCCCGACCGCGCGCCAGGTCGCCGGCTGGTCCGAACCGCCAATCCGCGACGAGGACCGGCTGTGGCGGATCGTCGATGTGCTGGTCGAAATCGGTAAGGCCCGCGGTGTGTCCGCCGCACAGGTGGCGCTTGCCTGGCTGCTTGGCCGGCCGGCTATCAGCTCGCTTGTGATCGGCGGGCGCAACGAGGCCCAGTTCAGGGACAATATCGCGGCGGCCAGCCTGACGCTGGCCGGCGAGGAACGTGATCGCCTCGACGCGGTCAGCCGCCCGCCCCTGCTCTATCCCTATTGGCATCAGCAGCTGACGGCAAAGGAGCGTTTCGGCGCCGCCGACCTTGTGATCGACCGAAGCAGCTTATAGGAACCCTGGTGCTGGCTCCGAGACGTCGGAAGGCGAACGACGCGTAGTCAGCCCACAAGAACAGCAAAAAAGGAGCCGCTATGGCACGAGCACCAAATTACGATCAGGAACGCAAAGAACGCGATCGCCAGAAGGCGGCCAAGAAGGCCGAAAAGCTGGCGGCCAAGGCTGCGGCGCGGGAGCGTCAGAAACCCGAGACTGACGCCGAGATTGAAACAGAGGAATGACGGCGCGCGGCGGCAATCCGGCCTGGATCAGGCCGGCGCCTTGTCGCTGACGAAGACGTCCACTTCACGCGCCGCCGCGATAAAGGCGCGCCTTGCGTTCATGGCCGGCTTGTCGCCGGCCAGCGCATCGTGGCAGGCCTGCAGCGCCGCGCGATGCTTGGGGGTGCGCTTGCCGGGCCAGCTGTTCATGAGATAGTCGGAAGCCTCGCGGGCCGAGCGTAAGAGCTGTGTACTTCCCGCCGTGACTGATTTGACGGTCACGGGTACTTCAAATCGGTTGTTTTCCATCGCCCGGTCCTACGCCATCGGCGTCCGCGAAGCGAGGCCGAAAGTGGGGCTCGGGGCCGGTGGTCCTTTTTTCGGCGGCGAGTGGCCTGCCCTGCAGGCCGCATTATGCCGCCACGACGGCAAATCCCCTGGCGCGAAGGCCGCGGCGATCATTGGCCAGCGACGTCAACAGACGGTCGCGACTGCCCACGATATGCTGCGAGAGCAAGCGCGCGGCTTCCTGTGCATCGCCGCTCCGCACGGCGGCCAGGATGGCATGATGTTCGGCCCAGGCGCGGCCAAGGGCCGCTCCATCGCGTACCTCCAGCCAACGGGCGCGCGAAAGCCTGGTCATCGCGTCGCGGACGGCCCGAAACAGGAATTCATTGCCGGACAGTCGCGCCAGCTCGATGTGGAAATCCATGCCGACGCGATGCCATTCCTCGCGCGGAGTGTCGTCGTCGCAAGAGACGAGCATAGCCTCGATGACATCGACGGCACTTCTGTCGGCAAGCCCGCATGTCAGCCGCAAGGCCGCGACCTCGACCGCTTCGCGGTAGACCGCGATCTGCTCGAGTTCGGCCAGGTTGATGGGCGAGACCGTCCAGCCGCGCCCGTCCCTGCCGACCAGCCCTTCGGTTTCGAGCCGCAGCAGCGCAGCCCTGACCGGCGTGCGCGAGGCGCCGAAGCGGCTTTCGATCCAGCGCTCGGTGAGTTTCTCACCCGGGCCGATCTCAAGTCCAAGGATCATCTCGCGGAGCTGCCGTTCGACGTTGTGCATCTGCGACATCGTTGTTGCCTTTTCACGTGCCCGCATTGACAGCGGTCGGGCTGTGGGTCCATGACGGATACCGACTTGGTATCCCAAAATGGTATCCACAACAATCCCTGGCACACGCAGGCACGGCATGACGCAGAACGATACGGAACAGGGCGGCTACAATATCCACTGGCGGCGCAATCTCGCCGTCTGCTTCGCGGGTTCGTTCAGCACGCTCATCGCCATGACCCTGCTCTTGCCGTTCCTGCCGCTCTATGTCGAGCAACTGGGCGTCGAGGGCCATGCGGCGATCGTGCAATGGTCGGGCATCGCCTATGGGGCGACCTTCTTCGCGGCGGCGCTCGTTGCGCCGTTATGGGGACGGCTCGGCGACCGCTACGGCCGCAAGCTGATGCTGGTGCGCGCCTCCTTCGGCATGGCGATCTGCATGTCGCTGACCGGAATGGTCGAGACGGTCTGGCAATTGGTGCTGCTGCGCCTGCTGATCGGCTTTGCCGGCGGCTATTCCTCCGGCTCGACCATATTGGTGGCCATGCAGACGCCGAAGGACCGCTCCGGCTGGGCGCTCGGTGTCTTGTCCGCTGGCATCACGGCAGGTTCGCTGGTCGGCCCCTTGCTCGGCGGCGCGCTGCCGCCGGTAATCGGCATCCGCGCGACCTTTCTGTTGTCCGGCGGCGTCATCTTCCTTGCCTTTCTGGCGACGACATTCCTGATCAAGGAGAACCAGCGCCCGCAAGCAAGCAAAGCCGCGACGGCGGCAAAGCCGAAGAGCGGCTGGTCGCAAATTGCCGACAAGCGTCCGGTCGTGGCCATGCTGACGACCGGCATGCTGCTGGCCTTCGCCACCATGTCGATCGAGCCGATCATCACCGTCTATGTGCAGCAGCTGATCGAGGACCAGAGCCGGGTGACGCTCGTTGCCGGCGTGGTGATGTCGGCGGCCGCCCTTGGCGCAATCCTGTCGGCGTCATGGCTTGGCAGGCTCGCCGACCGCGTCGGTCACTGGAACGTCGTCGTCGGCGCGCTGGCCGTGTCGGCGCTGCTGCTCATTCCGCAGGCCTTCGTCACCGACGGCTGGCAACTGATCGGGCTGCGCTTCCTGATGGGCCTGGCGCTCGGCGGTTTGCTGCCTTGCATCACCAGCGTCATCCGCCACAACATTCCCGACGGCGTCGGCGGCAACGTGCTCGGTCTTTCGATCTCGGCCCAATATGTCGGCCAGGTCGCCGGACCGCTTGCCGGCGGTTTCGTCGGCGGCCATTTCGGCATGCGGGCGGTGTTTCTCGGCACGTCGGTGCTGATGGCGCTCGGCGCGGTCTACAACTGGATTGTCCAGGCGCGGCGGACGCGGAATATGTTGATGGAAGCGGGCAAGCCCTGACGAACTGCCCAGCCGATCAACCGAAGGAGCGTCGACATGAACCTGACCGAAACGACCGGCAGCCGTCTGCTTGTGCTCGCCGCCGGCATCGTGGGCGCGGCCGGCGTGGCGCTGTCGGCGGCCGCCGCACATCTCGGCGGCGCCTTCACCGGTACGGCGGCATCGTTCCTGCTGATGCACGCACCGGTGTTTCTCGCCGTCGGTCTCCTCGACGCGAATCGCCCGCTGCGGTTAGCCAGCCTGGTGCTGCTCGTCGGGCTCGTGCTTTTCACGGGCGATCTTCTCGCCCGCGATT
Organism: Mesorhizobium sp. BR1-1-6; assembly: GCF_020165355.1. NCBI lineage: Bacteria > Pseudomonadati > Pseudomonadota > Alphaproteobacteria > Hyphomicrobiales > Phyllobacteriaceae > Mesorhizobium > Mesorhizobium sp. BR1-1-6. Next base: position 95,423 of record NZ_JAIUHZ010000016.1, read on the forward strand.
TTCTCGGATCGAGGCTGTTTCCGATGTCGGCGCCGATCGGAGGCACCCTGCTCATCGCAGGCTGGCTGACCATAGCTGTCTCCGCCGTGGTGCGTCGGCGACCCTGAGATGCGCGGCCGGTTTCAATCCCGGCGACGTTCAAGTCGGATCCAAAGATCGCGGTTGCGCGCCGAGAGCGTCGCGCGGCGCGGCGCCTCTGGCCGCTCCGCGGCCGTGCCGATGCCCCAATAATTGCGATAAATGTCGTCGAACAGATGCTTCATGGGATGCATGGCTCTTCTCCTCTTGATTTGAATTGAATCGATCCAATAGGCCGACGCAAAAAATTCACGCCAGTCAGCTCCGCTTGCGCGCCACCAGGAAGCGCAGATCGCGAATCCACGGGCTTGTTCCGCCGCGGCGCTTGGACTTGTTGGCGGCCGACCCGATGCTCCAGTCGTTGCGGTAGATGTCTTCGAACAGATAGTTAACAGGATGCATGGCGCACCTCCCATCCAGGTTTAATCCAGCAGGCAGATCTTAGTTGGATCGATTCAAAGATAGGCCTATGGAAGCCGCCGGTCAAGCAAAATTTGAATCGATCCAACGAAAGTGCTAGATGCAAGTCGGGAACGTGCTAAATGCATATCAGGAGGCACGCGCAAATGGCGTCACTCACCGCAGGCAATCGACGACCCGTCCGGCTGGCCGACATCGCCAAGGCGGCCGGTGTTTCGCATGGTACCGCCTCCAATGTCTTCAGCCGCCCTGAGATCGTGCGCGAAGAAGTCCGCGAACGGGTCCGTGCGGCGGCCGAGGCGATGGGCTATGCCGGCCCCGATCCCAAGGGCCGCCTGCTGCGGGCCGGCAAGGTCAACGCCATCGGCGTGGCCACCGCGGAGCCCCTTTCCTATTTCTTCGAGGATCCCTTCGCGCGCGTGATGATGGCCGGTATCTCGCAGGCCTGCGATGCGACCGGGGCCGGTATCTCGTTAGTCTCGGCCGCCAACAACGAACAGCTTGCCTGGAATATCCAGAGCGCCCTGGTCGACGGCTTCATCGTCTTCTGTATCGAAGGCGGCTCGCGCCTTGTCGAATTGGCCCGCGAGCGCAAACTGCCCTTCGTGGCGCTGGACCTGGATTCGGAGGATGGATCCGTCGCGGCGATCGGCGTCGACAACATCGCCGGCGCCAGCCTGGCGGCGCGCCATCTGACGGAACTCGGGCATCGCCGCTTTGCCGTGCTGGCGCTGCCTTTCGCCGACGGCAGGACAGGCATCATTTCGCCCGAGGAGCTTCGCGCCGCGGCCTATGCGGGGACACGCGATCGCCTCACCGGCTACTTCCGGGAGCTTTCGCGGGTTGGCATCGATACATCCAAAGTGCCCGTCTACGAAACCGCCAACGATGCCGCCACCACAAAGGCGGGGCTGGAAACGATCTTTGCTTCCGGCGAACCACCCACGGCCATCCTGGCGATGTCGGACAGGATGGCCTTGGCAACGCTTGAATGGCTGAGCGCGCGCGGGCTGAATGTCCCCGATGATGTTTCGGTCATCGGTTTCGACGGCGTTCCCGAAGCAGAGTTGTCCGAGCCACCGTTGACCACGGTCGCACAGCCGATCGCCGAGATGGGCCGGCTTGCCGTCAAGGCAATCCTGGAAAGCGACGGCAAGGTCAGCCGGCAGTTGCTGCCGGTCGAACTGATTGTGCGCGCCTCCTCGGCTCCACCGCGCCGCTGAACCGACTCGCCGACCTCAGCGGTTGGCTCTAGCCACGGCCGAGATACCGAACGACGCCTGGACGGGCTTGGCGTCCTTTTGCGTCGTCCTGGCTTTCCCCGAACCCCCGATGGTCGACAACCATTCGAGGTAGAAAGCGAGCGCGAACTGCATGGCGATGCCGGCGGCGAGCAGCAGGCTGTCATAGGCGAGGCCGCCGGGATTGATCAGCTTCATTACCTGGGCGACCATGGCGATCAGCGTGCCGGCGATGAACACCGGCAGCGAGCGCTTGCCGAGTATCGCCAGCGGATGGTCGGGTCCGGTGCGGAACAGGTTCGAGACCGCAGGCAGTGCCACCACCAGATAGCTGACCGCCAGGATGTGCAGCAGCCGCGGGAGCGACAGGAATGTCTTGTCGAAGCCGGTCAGCACCACCGGCAGGTCGAACCAGGTCACCTGGCCCCAAAGCGGACTATGCACCCATGCCAACGCGGCCAGCACATAGGCAGCGGCGGGACCGATCAGCCAGCGGTTGGCTGGAATGACGCCGCCGCGCCTGACATGCAGCATGGCGGCAAGGCCGATGTTGAACAGGAACTGCCAGGACAGCGGATTGAGGAACCACAGGCCGGGCTCGGGATAGTTCGGCGGGGCGATCTGCCAGATGCCGGCTACAAGCCACAGCAGGCCGGACACGGTCAGCGCTGCAAGCGGCCTGTAGCTGATGAACAGCAAGAAGGCCGGCGCCAGCAAAAGCAGCACCGCGTAGACCGGCAGGATGTTGTTGTAGCCGAGTTGGTGGCCGAGCGTGACGATGCCGACCAGCACCTCGGGCGTGTCCTTCATCAGCGGTTCGATGTTGATCAGCTTCAGCAGTTCCGGCCGCCGGCCGAACACCGCCGCGGCACAGAACAATGCCATTACCGCCATCGTGGTGACGATATGGGCGATATAGAGCACGCCTGCCCGCCGCCACATTTTCAGCGTCGCGAGCAGCCGGCCTCCCGGGCGGAACTTCGTACCATAGGCGAGCGCGACCGAAATGCCCGATATCAGCACGAAAGCCTCGGCCGCATCCGAAAAGCCGAAATTCTTGTAGGTCAGGGTCTCGAAAGCCGTGCCCGGCACATGGTCGACGAAGATCGTCAGCAGCGCGAGCGCACGCAGCACATCGATACGCGTATCGCGCTCGGTTGGAACTGGGGTGGTCATCGACAAAAGGCCTCAAAGCTGGTTGTTCATGCCCAGCAATGCGACCCCCGGCGCACCGCTTCGATTCCTCCGCGATGGAGTATATCGGCGCAGAAACGGACTGAAATGCGCCCGGTTCAATCAACTTTCGCGGAGCATGAAAATATTGCGTTTTGAAGCCGGCAAATTGAGTGAAACGAAATGTAATCAAAAGGATACGGCATGAGCGATACAAGCGTCGAAAACAGCCTGCCGCGGCTGGATCTGGCCTTTCCCTATCGCTTCTTCGGATCCGGCGGGGCCAGCGACGAATGCCTGTTCCTGCTGCATGGATCAGGTGTCGACGAGACGACCCTGGTGCCGCTGGCGAGGCAGATCGCACCGCATGCCTGCCTGGTCGCCGTGCGTGGCCGCATCGTCCAGGACGACGGCTTCCGCTGGTTCGAGCGGATCACGCCGACCAGCTTCGAGCAGGCCAGCATCCGCCGCGAGACGGCCGCTTTCGCACGCTTCATGGCCGAGGCCATGAAGCGGCACCGGATCGATCCGAAGCGCGCGGCTTTCCTCGGCTATTCCAACGGCGCCAATCTGGTTTCCAGCTTGATGCTGCTCCATCCCGGCCTTGTCGGACGGGCGGCACTGCTGCGGCCGATGCCGGTGCTGGACGAGACGCCGGCAACCGATCTGACCGGCATCAAGGCGCTGATTGTCGCCGGCGCCGCCGACCTGACCTACGGACCCTTCGCGCCGGCCCTGGTAACGCTGCTCAGCCAGCGCGGCGCCGAGGTCGACGCGCGTATCGTCGCTTCGGGCCATGAAATCGGCGACCCCGATGCCGCGATCGTGCGGCAATGGCTTGCCCCGCCCGCTCCTGCCGCCTGACGGGCAAGACGCGGATCGCCGCGCTCAGCCTCCTTCAGCGATGCCGGCCTGCGCCCCGGCAATCAGCAAGTCGAGGCCGCTTTCGAACAGCGCCTCGTGACCGCCCGCACGATAATCGGCCAGGGCCTGGCTGAGCAGCGGGTAACCGCTTGCCTTGGCATCGAGCGCTGCACCTCGACCCGGGCCGGCCGGATATTCTGCCTGTTCCTCGAGGACGCAGCCCACCGTGTAGCGCCCGACGATCATCAGCAACCGCATGGCCATGACGGAAGGCATGCCGGCCTCGCGCAGAAAAGTGAGCAACCGTTCGACATGTTCGAGATCGCCCGGATCGGCCTCGGTACCGGCATGGACGCGCGCACCGTCGCGATAGGCCATCAAGGCGCCGCGGAAGCTGCGGGCGTTGTTGCGTACGAATTCCTGCCAGCTCTCGCCCGGCAGCGGTACCTGATGTCCATGGCCGCGCCGCAGGATCTCCTCGTTCATTGCGTCGAGCAGGGCGCGCTTGTTCCTGAAATGCCAGTAGAGTGCCGGCTGCTGGACCTTGAGCCGCTGCGCCAGCAGCCGGGTCGAGAGCGCATCGATGCCGACGTCGTTCAACAGCTCGAGCGCCTGCGCCACGATCAGCGCCTTGTCCAGCTTCATATGCACCTCGCTTGCCCAGCCAATTTATCGGTGATAAACGCTACCTTATCACCGATAAACTTAGGAAAGAAGCATCTCGATGAAAAGGGCCTGTGTCGTCGTGCTGACGGCAATGGCGCTGGACGCGGCCGGCATCGGGCTGATCATGCCGGTGCTGCCGGGGCTGTTGCGCGAGGTTGGCCATGTCGAGGACATCGGCTGGATTTTCGGCGCGTTCCTCGCCGCCTATGCCGCAATGCAGGTGCTGTTTTCGCCCCTGCTCGGCGCGTTGTCCGACCGCTACGGCCGCCGGCCGGTGCTGCTTCTGTCGCTTGCCGGGTCGATGCTGGATTATCTGTTCATGACCTTCGCGCCGTCGCTGCCGCTGCTGTTCGTCGGCCGACTGATCGCCGGCCTAACGGGCGCCAGCATGGCGGTGGCCTCCGCCTATATGGTCGACATCAGCAGCGAAGAGCGGCGCGCCCGCGCCTTCGGCCATCTGAGTGCCGCTTTTGGCGTCGGGTTCATCGCCGGTCCGGCGCTCGGCGGCCTGCTCGGCGACGTCTGGCTGCGCGCGCCGTTCCTGGCGGCGGCAGGGTTCACCGGCATCAATCTGGTGCTGGCCTTCCTTCTGCTGCCGGAGCCGGAGCGGGTCGGCGGCACAGGCGAGCCGCTGTCGTTCAACCCGCTGGCGCCGCTGCGTTGGGCCTTGACTTTTCCGGCCCTCCTGCCGCTGCTCGGCGCCTTTGCCGTGCTCGGCCTTGTCGGCGAAGTCGGCGGCACGGTCTGGGTTCTCTACGTGCAGGACAAATTCGGCTGGAGCCTTTTCACCGTGGGCATCTCGCTGGCATTGTTCGGCCTCTTCCATGCCGGGGCCCAGGGTTTCGTCGCCGGACCGATCGCCGAGCGCTGGGGCGAAAGGCGAGCGCTCATGGTCGCCATCCTTGCCGACAGCACGGCCTATGTATCGATCGCGCTGGCCTGGCGAGGCTGGATGGCGTTCGCGCTGTTGCCGCTTTTCTGTCTCGGCGGCATCGGAGCCCCGGCGCTGCAATCGTTGCTGACGTCACGTGTCGCGGCAAATCACCAGGGGCGATTGCAAGGTGTGCTCACCAGCATGACGAGCCTGGTCTCGGTGTTCGGACCACTCGTGATCGCCATGCTCTATTTTCGCACTCGAATGGTCTTCCCAGGCATGGTGTGGGTCGCGGGCGCGACCCTCTATGTCCTCTGCCTGCCCCTGCTGCTCGCAACCGGATTGCCCACGGCCAAACGGGAGGCGGCGGAGTGAGGATAATAGTGGCTGGCGACAGGGTTATCCCTGCCCCATCCTGTTCCAGGCGTCCAGCCCGGCGATCTTATAGGCCTCGGCCAGCGTGGGATAGTTGAATGTATTGTTGACAAAGAAGTCGACCGTGCCACCCAGATTGATCACCGCCTGGCCGATGTGAATCAGTTCGGTGGCGCCCTCGCCGACGATATGCGCGCCGAGCAAGCGGCGTGTCTCGATCGAGAACAGAAGCTTCAGGAAGCCGGTGTTGACGCCCATGATGTGGCCCCGCGAGGTCTCGCGGAAACGGGCCACGCCAACCTCGTAGGCGGCGCCGCTCTCGCGCACCTGTTCCTCGGATTGGCCGACGGTGGAGATCTCGGGCACCGCGTAAATGCCATAAGGAAAGGTTTCCGGCGGCGGCGGCAATGTCACGCCGAAAGCATGGCACGCGGCTACCCGGCCCTGCTCCATCGAGGTGGAGGCCAGGCTCGGAAAGCCGATCACGTCGCCGGCGGCGTAAATGTTGGGCACGCTGGTCTGGAAGGTGTGCGGATCGACCTTGATGCGTCCCCTGGAGTCAGCCTCGATGCCGACCGCATCGAGGCCGAGGCTACCGACATTGCCGGTGCGGCCCGCGGCGTAGAGCACGATCTCGGAACGTATGGTGCGCCCGTCGGCCAGCGTGACCTCTGCATGGTCGGGCCTGGAGGCAATCTCCTTCACGGCGCTTCCCAGCCGGATGGTCATGCCGCGGTCGCGCATCTGGTGGATGAAGTCGTCGACGATCTCGCGGTCGACGAAATCGAGGATCGTGTTGCGCGGCTCGACCAGCGTCACCGGCACGTCGAGTGCCGAAAAGATCGTCGCGTATTCGACGCCGATGACCCCGGCGCCGATGACCGTCAGCGTGCGCGGCAAGCGGTCGAGCTCGAGCATTTCGTCACTGTCGAACACGCGGCTCTTGTCGAACGGCACGTCGCCCGGCCGGTGCGGCCTGGTGCCGACGGCGATCAGCGCATTGGCGAAGCCGACCTCGCTGTAGTCGCCATTGTCCGATGTCAGGCTGACCCTGTTGGGCCCGAGAAATTTCACCGCGGCGCGGGAGCTCTTGACCGTGTTGCGCATGAACTGGTGCTGCAGCACCTCGACCTCGTGGTCGAGCGTCTTGTGCAGGCGCTCGACCAAGTCTCCGACCGAGATGTCCTGTTTGACCCGGTAGCCGCGCCCATAGAAGCCGCGCTCACGCCAGCCCGAGAGATTGAGCACGGTTTCGCGCAGCGTCTTCGACGGAATGGTGCCGGTGTGCACGGAAACGCCGCCCAGGCGCCGCCCCCTGTCGACGACCAGTACCGTTTTGCCGAGTTTGGCCGATTGTACAGCGGCACGACGGCCGGAAGGGCCGCTGCCAATGACCAGCATGTCGTAATCCATCCTGCCCGTCCCTGCCCCTTGGCACTTTTGGTGCGCCGCAACAAGCTAACGCCATGTCAGGCGCGAATTCAACCGGCCCACCGGCCGCTTCGCCCGCCTTGCGCACCGGGAAAGGCTCGATCTTGATTCCGCCATCAGCCTTTACCATTTTCCCAGCAGGTGGGGCGCAGGCTAAGCAGGCCCCTGTTACAAGGAAATGACATGAACGCTCGCGTTCTCGACGGCGAAATCATCAACACCAGGCTCGACGACGTCAGGGCCTACGAAGGCGTGCGCACGCGGCGTGTCCTGGCGGTCATGATCGACTATGTCATTGTCGCGCTGCTCACCATCCCTGTCGCCATATTAGTGTTCTTCCTCGGGCTTTTGACCCTCGGCCTTGGCTGGATGCTGTTCGGCGTCCTGGTCCCGGCCGTCGCGATTCTCTACATCTGGAACACGCTTGGCAGCGCCAACCAGGCGACCACGGGCATGAAGATGATGGGCATCCGGCTCGATCGGCTCGACGGCAGGCCGATCGACGGGCTCACGGCAGTGGTCCATTCGGTGCTGTTCTGGGCCGGCAACGTCATCCTGTCGCCGCTGGTGCTGCTGGTGACGCTGTTTTCCGATCGCAAGCGCACGCTGCACGACCTGCTGCTCGGCACGGTGGTCAGCCGCACCGGCCGCTGAGGCGCATTTTCGCAAGCATCGCCGCGGCGTCGGCACAAATGTGAAGGCGTCCGCATGGCCACGCCTTCACAATCCTGTTGAATTTTTCGCTTTCCGCGCCAAAGGTAGAGCGATTCGAAGGAGTGTTTCCGAGACTCGATGACGCAGCACCCGACCCAGTCGCCGCAGTTCTTCCTGACCGCGCCGTCGCCATGCCCCTATCTCGACGGCCAGTTCGAGCGCAAGGTGTTCACGCATCTGGTCGGCGACAAGGCGTCGGAGATGAACGATCTCCTGACCCAAGGCGGGTTCCGCCGCTCCCAGAACATCGCCTACAGGCCGGCCTGCGAAACCTGCCGCGCCTGCGTCTCCGTGCGCATCCTGGCGCAGGAATTCGTCGCCAGCCGCAACATGAAGCGCGTGCTGCAGCACAATTCCGATCTCGTCGGCGCCATGCACAATGCCGAGCCCTCGACCGAACAATATTCGCTGTTCCGCAGCTATCTCGATGCCCGCCACCGCCGCGGCGGCATGTCGGACATGACGGTTCTGGACTACGCCATGATGGTCGAGGACACCCATGTCGACACCAAGGTCATCGAATATCGCCGGCGCGGACCCGATACCTTCATCACCGGCAAGGGACAGGGCGAGCTGATCGCGGTGGCGCTCACCGACAAGATGGCCGACGGCTTGTCGATGGTGTATTCCTACTTCAATCCCGACTTCGAGGAGCGGTCTCTCGGCACGTTCATGATCCTCGATCATATCGCTCGCGCCAGGGCGATGGGGCTGCCCCATGTCTACCTGGGATACTGGGTCAACGGCTCGCGCAAGATGAATTATAAGATGCGCTTCATGCCGCAGGAGCATCTCGGCCCGAAGGGCTGGGAGCGCTACACCAACGAAGCGGTCTCACGCTGAGTTTTTCCAAGATCCACGTTTGACTGTTTCAACGCAGGGGATGCTGGTCTTTCAGCCGCTTGCGGGAGAGTGCGTCATTGCGCCGATCGGCTGTCCCATCTGTATTTCATTACGAAAGTTTGCAAATGACGTCCCACAGCGACCACCAGAAGGGCCTTCTGATAACCGCCATTGGCGGCCTGACGCTGACCCTCGACATTCCGCTGATCCGCCTCGCCGATGGCGGCGCATGGACGATCCTGCTCTTGCGCGGGGCCGCCACCTTCATCGCCGCAATGATCACCTGGGCTGTCTGGCGGGCGCTGAGCCGAAACGCGCCCCAGCTCATTCCAGGCTGGTCGGGACTTGCGGCCGCGATATGCTACGGGCTGACCTCGATCACCTTCGTCACCGCCGTCTTCTACACCTCGACCGCCGACCTGGTGTTCATCCTGGCCTTCAACACCGTGTTCGCCGCGCTCTTGTCCTGGTTGTTTCTCCGCGAAAAGCCGCGGGCGGTGACGCTCGCGGCGATGCTGGTCATGATCCTCGGCGTGCTGGTAATCGTCGGCGGATCCGTCGGCACCGGACATCTATTCGGCAATTTCATGGCGTTGTGTTCGGCCTTCTTCATTTCCGTGGCCATCACCATTTCGCGAGCCAGCGGCAAGGACATGGGTTTCACGGCGCTCGTCGGGGTGGTTCCGTCGCTCGTGCTGGCGGCCTTCATGGTGTCAGGTGAAGGCGTCCATGTGAGCGCGCCCTGGTGGATCATCTTTAACGGCGCCGTGATCATGCCGATTTCGTTCTTCTGCCTGGCGGCCGGCCCCAAATACATCTCCGGACCGGAAGTGGCGATGTTCTACCTTCTGGAGACCGTGCTGGCACCGGTGTGGGTATGGCTGATCTTTTCCGAAACGCCGTCACGCAACAGCCTGATCGGCGGCGCGATCCTGATCGTCACATTGGTGGTCCATTCGGTGTGGCAGTTGCATGACGGACGCAGGCGCCGCGCCGCCCTTGCGGTGCGTCATCCGGCCTGAATCTTCTTCGCCTCGCCGTCGATCTCGATCAGCGACGGCGAGCCTTCCTGTTCAGGGGAAGCAGGCATCTCGTCCATCATTTCCACCTCGCGCAGCCATTCGCGCCAGATCGCCACCAGCAGTGCCATCAGCACCGGGCCGATGAACAGGCCGAGAAAGCCCATCGTCTTGACGCCGCCGATCAGGCCGAAAAAGGTCGGCAGGAAGGGCAGTTTTATCGGCCCGCCGACGAGCTTCGGTCGCAAGGTCTTGTCGACGATGAACAGTTCGACCGTCCCCCAGATGAACAAAGCCAGGCCGGCCACCGGTGAGCCGCTGGCAGCGAGATAGATCGAAACCAGCGTGAAGGACAGCGGTGCCCCGCCGGGAATCAGCGCCATGACCCCGGTGAGCGCGCCAAGCGTCACGGGCGACGGCACGCCGGCCAGCCAGTAGGCGATGCCGAGCACCAATCCCTCGCCGATGGCGATGACGGTCATGCCGGTCACGGTCGAGGAAATGGTCGCCGGCACGACCCGCGAGATGCGCTCCCACCTCGTCGGCAGGATGCGCTCGCCCAGGCGATCGACCTGGCCCGCGAAATGCTCGCCGTCGCGATAGGCGAAGAACAGCGCGATCATCATGAACAAAAGCGTCAAAAGCAGGCCGAAGGCGCTGCCGCCAGCGGCAAGGACGCCGCGATAGATGCTGCCGATATTGGCGCCGCTGACCAGTTGGATCAGTTCGCCGATGCCGCCGGGATGGCCGAGATTGGTCGTCCATTGCTGGTTCAGCCATTCTCCTACGATAGGCAGCGTGGCGATCCAGTGCGGTGTCGGGGCGCCGTGCCGGTTGGTCTCGATCGCCCAGCCGACCCATTCGCGCACCTCGTTGATGGCGTAGGTGCCCGCGAGCGCGATCGGTATGACCAGGAAGGCAAGGATGAACAATATGGCGAAGGTGGCGGCGATGGTGCGGTTGCCGCCGACACCGGCCAAAAGCCGCCGGTAAAGCGGCCAGCTTGCGAAGGCGATGACCAGCGCGGCCAGCACCGGGAACAGGAAGCCGTGGAAGAAATAGACGCCGGCGGCAACGATCAGCACCAGCAGCCAGCGCGCCGCCGAGAGCGGTGGGATGACGGCGGCTCTGAGCGGCGTCGACAGACCGAACAGGCGCTGCCCCGGTTTCTGGATTTTCGCTTCCTTCAAACGCTCGTCTCTCCCCGGCCATCCCGCGGCTTATGCTCTGACATAGTGCAGCAATCGTGACGATAGTTCAAAAGGTGATGGTGAAGCTGCGGATCTCCCCCTCGAGGGGGAGATGGCCGGCAGGCCAGAGGGGGTAGCCGCGCGTAAGGCGCTAGCATTCTTTGTTCAAAGCAATGAGGTTGCGTCCAGTCGAACCGACCCCCTCTGTCGACTTCGGCGGCATCTCCCCCTCGAGGGGGGAGATTACCCAAATTTCCCGGTCCTCGGGAAACCCTTCGGCACCATGCGGCCAGCCGACGCGCGGGCGCCGATCCATTCGGCCAATTCCTCGCGCGACCTTGTAAAGGTGCGGTCGGCCGAATCCTGCCAGGAAAGACCGGTCTCCAGCGTAAATGGCTTGAGATCAAGAAGCCCGCCATCCTTGTATTTCTGCAGCCGCACGCCCTTGCCGCGGCTCATTTCCGGAATGTCGGACAGCGGAAACACCAGCATCTTTCGGTTCTCGCCGACGATAGCCAGATGATCGCCGCCGACCGGCACGCAGCGCTTGGCTTCGTCGGGCGCCTTGACGTTCATCACCTGCTTGCCCTTGCGGGTGTTGGCGACGACCTCTTCCTCCGGCACGATGAAACCGTTGGCGTCATGCGAGACCAGCAGCAGCTTGCGCTTCGGATCGTGGACGAAGGCGGTGACGATGTCCTGGTCATTGTCCATGTCGACGATGATGCGGATCGGCTCGCCATGGCCGCGCCCGCCTGGCAGCCGATCGGCGCCGATGGTGTAAAATTTGCCGCCGGTGGTGAACACCAGGATCTTGTCGGTCGTCTGCGCATGGAAGGCGAGTTTCAGGCTGTCGCCTTCCTTGAACGCAAGCTGCGAATGATCGGTCAGATGACCCTTCATCGCACGCAGCCAGCCCTTTTCCGAGACCACCACGGTGACCGGCTCGCGCTCGATCATGGCATGTGCGATGTCGGTCAGGTCATGCTCGGGCGCATCGGCGAACTGGGTGCGGCGCTTACCGAGCTCGGTCTCGGGGCCGAATTTGTCCCGCAGGCTCGCAACCTCCCACTTGATCGTCCCCCATTGCTTGGCTTCGGACGCAAGCAGCGCCTCGATCTGCTTCTTTTCGGCAGTGAGGCCGTCGAATTCCTTGCGGATCTCGAATTCTTCCAGCTTGCGCAGGGCGCGCAGGCGCATGTTGAGAATGGCTTCGGCCTGGGTGTCGGTGAGCGACCAGCGGGCCATCATGACCTGCTTGGGCTCATCCTCCTCGCGGATGATCTTGATCACCTCGTCGATATTGAGATAGGCGATCAGGTAGCCGGCAAGGATCTCCAGCCGTCTTTCGATCTCGCCGAGGCGATGTTTCGAGCGGCGGATCAGCACGTCGCGGCGATGCTCGAGCCATTCCTGCAGCACGCCCTTCAGCGACAGGACATTGGGCACCTTGCCGCGCGACAGCACGTTCATGTTGAGCGGGAAACGGCTTTCAAGCTCGGTGAGCTTGAACAGCGATTCCATCAGGATGCCGGGATCGACGGAACGGCTCTTGGGCACCAGCACGACGCGGATGTCCTCGGCGCTCTCGTCCCTGATGTCCTCGAGCAGCGGCAATTTGCGCGCCATCAGGAGCTCGGCGATCTTCTCGATCAGCCGCGCCTTCTGCACGCCATAGGGGATTTCGGCGACGACGATGCTCCAGGTGCCCCTGCCCTGGTCTTCCTGGCTCCATTTTGCCCGCACGCGAAAGCCGCCGCGGCCGCTTTCATAGGCTTCGAGGATGGAGGCTCGGCTGTCGACGATGATGCCGCCGGTCGGGAAATCCGGGCCCTGGACGAAATCCATCAGCTTGGCCACCGGCGCGTCCCGATGCTCGATCAGGTGAAGGGCGGCGTCACAAAGTTCGGCCGCGTTGTGCGGCGGGATCGATGTCGCCATGCCGACCGCGATGCCGGACGAGCCGTTGGCCAGCAGGTTGGGGAAGGCGCCCGGGAGCACCACCGGCTCCTCGTCCTCCTCATTGTAGGTCGGCCGGTAGTCGACGGCATCCTCGGTGATGCCCGCGAGCAGCTCGGTCGCCACATCGGTCATGCGCGCTTCGGTGTAGCGCATGGCGGCGGCGTTATCGCCGTCGATGTTGCCGAAATTGCCCTGGCCGTCGACCAAGGGGTAGCGCATCGAAAAATCCTGCGCCAATCGCACCAGCGCGTCGTAGATCGACTGGTCGCCATGCGGGTGGAACTTGCCCATCACCTCGCCGACGATACGGGCGCATTTGGCGAAGCCCTGGTCGGGGTTGAGGCGCAGCAGGCGCATGGCATGCATGATGCGGCGATGGACCGGCTTCAGCCCGTCGCGGACATCGGGCAGCGCCCGGTGCATGATGGTCGACAGCGCATAGGCAAGATAGCGCTCTTCCAGCGCCTTCTTCAGGTCGACCGGTTCGATATGATCGCCGCCACCATTGTCAGGCGGCAAAAGCCTTTTTCCCATGGGCTGGAACTAGCCGAGCGGGTGATTCGCGGCAAGAGGGCAAGCCTTGAAGTGGGTGCATGCCCTGCCCTGCAACACGAAGTCCCAGGCAAGCCCGCCAGCCAACATCAATCCGTTACATGCCGTCTCTATTGCGAAGCGCGACGACGCTCGGCGGCCCGGTCTCCAGCATGTTCGGATCGGGTTTGCCTTTCGCCGCGATTTTTGACCATTGTGGCGGGATGCGCCTTTTTCCCGTCCAGTTCGTCACTGAAGGGTGATGGCGCCAAAAATTGAAAAATAATTTTCAGGACACTCTCAGGGGCATTCGCGATGACAATCAAACGCTCGACTCTCAGGAAATTCCTCTTTTCGACCTTCTTGCTCACATTGCCGCTGAACGCGGCGCTCGCCCAGGACACCGCGGTCGCCGACCGGCTGAAGACGGCGCTTGCCGCGCAGGGCGTCGATATTTCCTGGACCGGCGTGACCGGCGACAACGCCAGCATGGTGTTGCAGGGCGTATCCATCAAACCGGGCGCGGAAAAAGAGGCCCTTGCGATCGGCGACGTTAAACTCGAAGGCGTGACCGAAGCCAATGGCGGCTATGATATCGCAACCGTGTCGACCTCGGCATTCGAACATAGCAAGGACGGCGTCACCCTCAATTTAAGCCCCCTCGTCATCCACGACATGATGGTTCCGGCCAGCGGCGCCAGCGGCCCGCTGGGCTCGCTGATGATGTACAAGTCCGCCGAACTCTCGAACATGAGGGTCAAGATCGCCGACAAGACCGCTTTCTCGATGGACGGGCTTGCCATCGAAATCACGCCGCCGGCCGACGGCCAAGCGATGAAATTCACCGGCACCACCGAGAAGTTCAATGCCGACCTGACGCTGGTCGAGGATCCCAAATCGAAGGAAGTCATCAACGCACTCGGCTACCAGAACATTGCGGGCAATTTCGAGATGGCCGGCACCTGGCAGCCCACGGACGGCAAGATGGAGCTGTCGAAATACAACATTTCGGTCGAGAATGCCGGCACGCTCGGCATGACCTTCGATCTCGGCGGCTACACGCTCGACTTCATCAAGTCGCTGCAGGAAATGCAGAAGAAGATGGCCGCGCAGCCCGAAGGGGCCGACAACTCGGCGCAAGGCATGGCCATGCTCGGCCTGTTGCAGCAGCTTTCCTTCAACAGCGCCTCGATCCGTTTCGACGACGATTCGCTGACGGGCAAGGTGCTGGACTATGTCGGCAAGCAGCAAGGCATGTCGGGCAAGGATATCGCCAACCAGGCCAAGGCGATCGTGCCGTTCGGCATGGCGCAGCTCAACAATCCGGAGCTGACGGCGCAAGTAACGGCGGCGGTCGGCAAATATCTCGACGATCCGAAGAGCCTCGAAATCTCGGCTAAGCCGCCGGCGTCGGTGCCGTTCGCACTGATCATGGCGGGCGCCATGTCCAATCCGACCGACCTGCCGAAGACGCTCGGCGTCACCGTCAAGGCCAACGAAGACTGATCGAAGCGACCTCGACTTGCTTCAAGATACGAAAAGCCCGGCAGCGATGCCGGGCTTTTGTCTGCGATTCTCAATCGAACGAGTCACTTCGGAGGCTTCTTTAAAGCGCCGTCCGAAGCGCCATCATGCCTCTTTCTTGATCGGTGCGACACGCAGCGACAAGTCGCGAAGCTGCTGCGGCGTGGCTTCCGACGGCGCATTCATCAACAGGTCGTAAGCCTGCTGGTTCATCGGGAACATGGTGATCTCGCGCAGGTTCTTGGCGCCCACCAGCAACATCACGACGCGGTCGATGCCGAATGCCGCTCCGCCGTGCGGCGGGGCGCCGTACTGAAACGCACGGTAAAGGCCGCCAAAGCGCTCCTCGACGGTCTGGCGATCCAGTCCGACCATCTCGAAGGCCCTGACCATGGTTTCGGGCAAATGGTTGCGGATGCCGCCCGAGGCAATCTCGAAGCCGTTGCACACGGCGTCGTACTGGAATGCCTTGATGCCGAGCGGCTCCTGGTTGTTGAGGGCGTCGATGCCGCCCTGCGGCATCGAAAACGGATTGTGGGCGAAATCGATCTTCTTCTCGTCCTCGTTCCACTCGAAGAACGGAAAGTCGACGATCCAGCACAGCTCGAAACGGTCGCGGTCGACCAGGTTCAGTTCCTCGCCGGCGCGGGTGCGCGCAGCACCCGCGAAGGAGACGAATTTCTTGGGATCGCCGGCGACGAAGAAGGCGGCATCGCCATCGGCAAGGCCCAGCTGAAGGCGGATCGCCTCGGTGCGCTCCTCGCCGATGTTCTTGGCAAGCGGACCCGCGCCTTCGAGTTTCTCGCCTTCCTTGCGCCAGAAGATGTAGCCCAATCCGGGCTGCCCCTCGCCTTGCGCCCAGCTGTTCATGCGGTCGCAGAAGGCACGGCTGCCCCCGGTCTTGGCCGGAATGGCCCAGACCTCGGCCTTGGGATCGTTGGCCAGGATGTTGGCGAAGACCTTGAAGCCGGAATCACGAAAATGGTCGGAGACCGCCTGCATCTCGATCGGGTTGCGCAGATCCGGCTTGTCGGTACCGTATTTGCGCATCGCAACATCATAGGGAATGCGCGGCCAGTCCTTCGTGACGGGCTTGCCGTTGGCAAAGGCCTCGAAGACCGATGTCATCACCGGCGCCATGGTGGAAAGCACGTCATCCTGCTCGACAAAGCTCATTTCGAGGTCGAGCTGGTAGAATTCGCCGGGCAGGCGGTCGGCGCGCGGATCCTCGTCGCGGAAGCAGGGCGCGATCTGGAAATAACGATCGAAACCCGAGACCATGATCAGCTGCTTGTATTGCTGCGGCGCCTGCGGCAGCGCATAGAAAGTGCCGGGGTGAATGCGCGACGGCACCAGGAAGTCGCGCGCGCCTTCGGGCGACGATGCGGTGAGGATCGGCGTCGAGAATTCGGTGAAGCCGACCTCGCCCATGCGCTTGCGCATCTCGGCGATGATCTTCGTGCGCGCCACGATGTTCCTGTGCAGCGTCTCGCGGCGCAGGTCGAGGAAGCGGTATTTCAGCCTGATGTCCTCGGGATAGTCCGGCTCGCCGAAGACCGGCAGCGGCAATTCCTTGGCCGCCGAAAGCACTTCGATCTCGCGCGCGAAAATCTCGATCTCGCCGGTCGGCAGGTTGGCATTGGTGGTTTCAGGCAGGCGCGCCTTGACCTCGCCGTCGACGCGGATCACCCATTCGCCGCGCACTGTTTCGGCGATCTTGAAGGCCGGCGAATCGGGATCGGCGACGATTTGGGTCAGGCCATAGTGGTCGCGCAGGTCGATGAACAGCAGGCCGCCATGGTCGCGCACGCGATGCACCCAGCCCGACAGGCGAACGGAAGCGCCGACGTCGCTCTTTCTCAACTGGGCACAGGTATGGCTGCGGTAACGGTGCATTGTCATGGGCAAAAGTCCGGGATGTTGGGTTGCCGGCCGAAGCATCGCGGCCCGGCCTGAAAAATTTGCGCGAAAAGCGCATGGGAGGCCCGGTTTGTCAAGGCGAGTGGGCGGAGGGCCAGGGCAACGAACCCGGGTTGACGGGTTCTTTCGGAGCATTCGCCGGCGCGCAGGTCGCCCTATGAACCAAGGCTTGACAACCGCAGGCGATGCGCGAGGTGATCGACGACCAATGCGGCGCTTGCGGAAGACGTTGTGGCCCGATGAAGGCGGATCTCCGCCCCGGGCAGCGGCGGCACATAAGGGCCAGGATGGACATCGGGCAGGCCGGGCGCGAGCATGCTGCCCTTGACCACGGTAACCGCAAGGCCCTGCTCGACGATCGCCTCCGTCGCGGCAAGGCTCGGGCTGACATAGGCCAGTCGCCACGGCCGGCCCGCTCTGTCGAGCGCGTCAGTCGCCCATGCGCGAAACAAGCAATCAGGGTCCGACAACGCGACGGGCAGCGGATCGAGTTCTTCGACAGAGTGGGTCCTCGCCGCCGCCCATATCGCTCTTTCGCGGCATATCAGATCGCCCTCGGCCACACCTTCCGGATGCATGGCGATGACCGCGTCAAATGATGAGCCGAGCCGTTTCAGCAGCCGTGCCGTGAGGCCGATCTCCATTTCGACCTGCATGAGCGGAAATCGCACGGCGATATCGGCGAGGAGGCGTGGCAGGATCTTGGTGCCGTAGTCCTCCATGACGCCTATCCGGATGCGTCCCGCTACCCGTTGGTTGGAGACACGGGCAATCGCCTGCTCGTTAAGTGCAAGAATGCGGCGTGCGTCGATCAGAAACCCCTCGCCGGCGGCCGTAAGCTCGACATGGGCCGTCGATCGACGGAACAGCGAAATGTCGAGGCGCTCTTCAAGGCGCTTCACCTGCAAGCTGACGGTGGCTTGCGTTCGATTGAGCTGCTCGGCGGCTCGCGTGAAAGAGAGCCGCTCGGCAACGACGACGAAAGTCCGCAACAATTCCGGATCGAGACTCCGACTGCTCATTGCGCAAGCTTATCAAGCTCATTGCATTTATTCGATTCCTTTTACCCGGTTTGCCCGATACCGCTGGACTCCGAACTGGCAGAGGGGAAGCGATGGAAACTGGAGGCGTGCTCGCGGCGATTCTCTCCAGCGCCTTTGGCGGCACCGCTGTCGGTGCAACGCGCTATCTCGCGCGTTCGCTGGATCCGCTCACCATCGGCGCGATCCGGTTCGGGGGTGGTTTTCTGGTGCTCGCCGCCGTAGCGCTTCTGCGACGGGACAAGTGGCCTGCGAAAAGCGATTGGCCTGGCGCCGCCGCATTGGGCCTGCTGTTCTTCGGCCTGTTCCCGGCGCTCTTCAACGGAGCCCTTGTCTACACGACGGCGGCGCGAGGAGCTCTGGCGCTTTCGACGCTGCCTGTGCTCACAATGCTCGCAGGCGCGGTTCTAGGGATCGAACCGCCGACGACGCGCAAGATCGTCGGCGTCCTGGTCGCGATGGCCGGAGTGGCTGTCGCGCTTGGCAGCAGCCTGACGACAGCTCCCCAGGGCGCCTGGCGCGGAGACCTCCTGATGATCGCGGCGGCATTCTGCATGGCGCTCTACAATGTCTGGTCGCGACCTTTTCTCACCCGCTGCGCGCCGACATCATTCGCCGCGTTTGGCATGGCCGTCGGCACGGCCTGCCTGTTGGCGCTGTCGACTTTGACTGGAGGCCTGACGCGACTTGCCGCGCTTGAGGCGTCGCAATGGGTTGCCAGCGGATACCTGGCCGTAATTTGCGGCGCCCTGATCTTCTTCCTCTGGGCGTTCGCGCTTGAACGTGCGCCGCCAACGCTGGTTGCCGTTTCAGTTGCCGTGAACCCCGTGACGGCATCGATCTTCGGCGCCGTCTTTCTCGGTGAGCAAATCAATGCAAACCTAATTGTCGGGCTCATCGCTGTCCTCGCGGGAATAGCCATCGCGTCGGGAGCAGCCGGGCGGTTCGCCGTGGGACGTCGAGGAGGCAGGCGCCGACTTCCTTGAACGGAAAGGCGGACACATCCTGTTGGCGCGGGGAATTGCCGCTGGCGTTGACGGAAGCGATGGTTCAAGAAGGGATCACAGACATGTGATCGCCTAATGTCATCCATCCGTCCGCTGATCCCGCTCCTCATCGCCGCAGGCATCCTGCTCGGCGGCAATGGGCTGCAAAGCACGCTGATCGCGCTGCGCGGCGCGCAGGAAGGTTTTTCGGCTTCCGACATCGGCCTGATGGGCACGTTCTATTTCGCCGGCTTCCTACTCGGCTGCCTGGCCGTCACCCGCATCCTGAAGGCGGTCGGCCATGTCAGGACCTTCTCGGCGCTGGCCGCGGCCGCCTCGGCCGGCACATTGCTCCTGGTTCTGGTCATCGACCCGGTGATGTGGTGCGCGGTGCGTTTTGCCGGCGGTTTCTGCTTCGCCGGCCTGTTCACGGTGATGGAGGCCTGGCTCAACTCCGGGGTCAGCAACAAGGACCGCGCCCGCGTGCTTGCCATCTACCGCATGGTCGACATCGGCTCGGTCACCGGCGCGCAGTTCCTCATCCCGATCTTCGGAGCGGGCGGCTTCGCCATATTCGCCATCATGTCGATGATGATCACGCTGTCGCTGGTGCCGGTATCGCTGGGCGATCGCTCCAACCCGACGCCGCCGGAAGACGTCAAGCTCGACCTGGCGCGGGTCTGGCGCATCTCGCCGCTCGGCTGTTTCGGCTGCATCGCCGTCGGCGTCACCAACAGCGCGTTCCGCACGCTGTCGCCGGTCTATGCCGAGCAGATCGGCATGTCTGTCGCCGATGTCGTCACCTTCGTCAGCGTCGGTATCTTCGGCGGCGCACTCATCCAATACCCGCTAGGCTATCTCTCCGATCGCTGGGACCGGCGCTCGGTGCTGCTGGCGACGACATGCTGCGCCATGCTGGCAGCGCTGGCGCTTGCGTTCGTGGCGGGAGCCGACCCGTTTCTCAACTTCCTCATCATCTTCATCTTCGGCTGTTTCGCCATGCCGCTCTACTCGCTGTCGGCGGCGCACTCCAACGACCGCGCCGGCGCGGGCGAGTTCGTTCTGATCAACGCCGCCTTGATGCTGTTTTATTCCTTCGGCGCCATTGGCGGCCCTTTCGCCGCATCGACGGCGATGCAGTATTTTGGCCCAAGCGCGCTGTTCGTGTTCAGCGCGCTGGTCTATGCAATCTTCATCGCCGTCATCCTCTATCGGATGCGGGCACGATCGGGCGTGCCGGCTGGCAAGCGCAGCCGCTTCACCGCGCTGTTGCGCACCTCGACGGTTTTCGCCCGGCTGGCGAGAAGAAACGGCGATCCGGACGGGCCGGACGGGCCGTGATGCGAGCGCCAACGCTTGACGAAAGCCTTCCCGGCTGAAATCTAGGAAGACCCTACTCCTGCCAAAAGCGATTTGATGCACGTCATCACCACCCAAAAAGAACTCGAGACCGTTCTCGCCGCTTTCGAAAAATCGGATTTCGTCACCATCGACACCGAATTCATCCGGGAAACGACCTTCTGGCCGATCCTGTGCCTGATCCAGATGGCGGCGCCCGGAATAACGGCGCTGATCGACCCGCTGTCGCCAGATATCGAGCTGAAGCCGTTTTTCAGGCTGATGGCCAATGAATCTGTGGTCAAAGTCTTCCATGCCGCGCGGCAGGACATCGAAATCATCGTCCATCTGGGCAATCTCGTTCCCCATCCGGTGTTCGATACCCAGGTTGCGGCGATGGTCTGCGGGTTCGGCGACAGCGTTTCCTACGATCAGCTCGTGCAGCGCGTGACCGGCGCTCGGCTCGACAAGTCCTCGCGCTTCACCGACTGGCGCCACCGGCCGCTGTCCGAAAAGCAGCTCGACTATGCGCTTGCCGACGTCACCCACCTTATCGAGGTCTACCAGCATCTCAGCGCCGAACTGGAGCGGGAGAACCGCGCCCACTGGTTGAACGAGGAGATGGACGTCCTGACCTCGCGCGAAACCTACGATCCGCACCCCGAGGATGCCTGGAAGCGGCTGAAGATGCGGCTGCGCAAGCCGCAGGAGCTGGCGATCGTGCAGGCCGTGGCGGCATGGCGCGAGCGCGAGGCGCGCGAACGCGACGTACCCCGCGGCCGCGTGCTCAAGGACGACGCCATCTACGAGGTGGCGCAGCAGGCGCCGCGCGACGCGGCCGCGCTGGCCAAGCTGCGCACGATACCGAAGGGCTGGGAGCGCTCCTCGACCGCGGCGGCGCTGCTTGGCGCGGTCAACACCGCACTAGCTCTGCCCAAGGAGCAATTGCCGAAGCTGCCAAAGAGTTTTCAGCCGCCCGAGGGATCGAGCGCCGCCGCGGAGCTGTTGAAGGTGCTGCTCAGGATCGTGGCCGAAAAGCAAGGCGTCGCATCGAAGGTCCTGGCTTCCAGCGACGACATCGACCGCATCGCTGCCGAAGGCGAAGCCGCCGACGTGCCGGCGCTGCAGGGCTGGCGCCGCGCCGTTTTCGGCGAGGCGGCGCTGAAGCTGGTGCGCGGCGAGATCGGCATCAAGTTCGACAAGCGCAAAATAGCGGTGTTCGATTTGTAGGCGGAGCGCCCCAACGAAGGGGAGTACTGCTCAAACCACCCGGAGCAGGTGCAGCGCGAGCCAGATCCAGCCCAGCAAAAGAATCACTGCCCCCAGGGAGAAAGACCGGCTGCGCAGGAGCAGATTGTTGCTGGTCAGGTGAACCCAGGCATGAAAATAGCGGGTCGCGACAAAGATCCACATCAGGGCCAAGGTCAGATAGTTGACGCCGTTGGTCAGGTGCAACATCAGGCACAGCACATAGAAAAGCACCGGCAGTTCGAACTGGTTGCTGAGGTTGCTGGCAACTGTCACGCAGGAGGCCGGCTCGGTCGAGCGCGCCTTGTACTGGCTGACTTTGGCTTCGCCCGATTGGATGGCGACATACCTGCGCCGGGCCATGGCGCCATAGACGATGTAGACCAGCAACACGTGCGCCAGAACAGGCCAGAAAATCGATGTCTGGTTCATGAACCCTCCCCGCCCGGTGCCGGGTCAGATCAATTCTGTTTCTGACCCGCCAGCCAGAAGACGGCGATGACGATCACCGGAATTGCGAGCAGCGCGAATTTGGTGACGATCAGCGCCGAGGCGAGACCCAGGGAATCGGGATTGGCCGACAGGAAATCCGACAGAAGGCGGGCCACGGCGATGTTCTGGGCGTAGTTGGCGATCGTGTAGGGCAGCACCAGGATCAGTGCGAAGATCGATTGCATCTGGCCCGGAAGCACGCGGAAATTCCTCAACCGCCTTCCCGTTGCCAGGATCAGGCTGACCAGCGTCACCGACAACAGCGCGGGGAACAGAAGATCGAAGGTCAGATAGTGCCAGACCAGGATGATCTCGCTGCCGCGCCGGCCGAGCGCCGTCAGCCAGGCCATGCCTTCATCCGGCGTGAAGCCAAAAACGCGCATGTCGAGCGACGGCAAACCGCCACTCAACTGGCGGAAATAGAAGAACTCCATGAGCGTCATGGCGATGAAAACCGCCACCGATGCGGTGCAAAGGGCGGCAGCGTGGCGCGATAGCCGCAAGATGGTCGCGGCCAGATTGCGCCAGAACGTGTACTGGTCGGGCCGATCAGGCTCCGCCGGGATAGTTGGGGCTTTCGCGGGTGATCGTGACGTCATGGGCGTGGCTTTCACGAAGTCCGGCGTTGGATATGCGCACAAAGGTGGCGCGTTCGCGGAAATCGGCAAGGTCGCGGCCACCAACATAACCCATAGCGGCTTTCAGGCCGCCTGCAAGCTGGTGCAGCACGCCAGACACAGGTCCTTTGTAGGGGACCTGCCCCTCGATGCCTTCCGGCACCAGTTTCAGCGTGTCGCGAACCTCCGCCTGGAAGTATCGGTCGGCCGAGCCGCGCGCCATGGCGCCGACCGAACCCATGCCGCGATAGGCCTTGAAGGAGCGGCCCTGGTGCAGATAGACCTCGCCCGGGCTTTCGTCGGTGCCGGCAAGCAGCGAGCCGATCATGGCGGCACTGGCGCCGGCGGCAAGCGCCTTGGCCAGATCGCCGGAATATTTGATGCCGCCATCGGCGATCACCGAGGCGCCCGATTTGTGCGCAGTTTCCACCGCCGACATGATGGCCGACAGCTGCGGCACGCCGACGCCGGCGACGATGCGGGTGGTGCAGATGGAGCCGGGGCCGATGCCGACCTTGACGGCATCGGCGCCGGCATCGATCAGCGCCTGGGTGCCCTCGGCGGTGGCGACGTTGCCGGCCAGGATGCGCACCGAGTTGGACAGTTTTTTCGCCCGCGTGACGGCATCAAGAACGCGCTGCGAATGGCCATGCGCGGTGTCGATGACCAGAAGGTCGACGCCTGCCTCGATCAGCCGCTCAGCGCGCTCGAAACCGTCGTCGCCGACGCTGGTGGCGGCTGCTGCGCGCAGACGCCCCTGCGCGTCCTTGGTGGCGTGCGGGTTGAGCTGCGATTTCTCGATGTCCTTGACGGTGATCAGCCCCACGCAATTGCCCTGCTTGTCGACGACGACGAGCTTTTCGATGCGGTGCTGATGCAGAAGCCGCTTGGCCTCGTCCTGGTCGACATTCTCCTTGACGGTGATCAGGTTCTCACGGGTCATCAATTCATAGACTTTCTGCGCCGGATCGGAGGCGAAGCGCACGTCGCGATTGGTCAGGATGCCGACCAGCCGGCCGCTCTTGTGGCCGCCGGAGCCGCCATTCTCGACCACCGGAATACCCGAGATCGAGTAGGTGCGCATCAGCGACAACGCGTCGGCCAGCGTCGCGTCGGGACCGATGGTGACCGGGTTGACCACCATGCCGGATTCGAATTTCTTCACCTGCCGCACCTGCTCGGCCTGCTCGGCCGGCGAGAAATTGCGGTGGATGACGCCGATGCCGCCGGCCTGCGCCATGGCGATGGCAAGCCTTGCCTCCGTGACGGTATCCATGGCCGCCGACAGGATCGGCACGTTGAGGTCGATGTCGCCGGCAATCCGGGTGCGGATGTCGGTCTGGCCGGGCATGACTTCGGAATGGCCGGGCTGCAAAAGCACGTCGTCAAAGGTCAGCGCCAGCGCGCCGGTGGACGTTTCGATGATTTTTGCCATGGCCAGCCCTTTGAATGCGGGAAAAGCGCTGGACCGGGATGGACAGCGCGACTCTCTTCTTCCCTTTCAGGATTGGCGGTGGCTGGTACCACGTCCCGGCACGGAAGAAAAGCCGATCGTTGCGGACGCTTCAGCTTCTATTGCGAACCAAGGAAAGCATCCAGCAAAGCGTGACGCGGCGATGCAAAGGGGTTGACGACGGTTACACCGCCCCAGGTGAAGCCGTCCTGCAGGTCTTCCGACAGAAGCAGCCGGCAACCCGTTTGGGATGCAGCCGAAAGAATGACGGCATCCCAGATGCCGAAGCGATGGTCCGCCGCAAGATCGACAGCCATCGTCATCACCTCCGGCGTCGTCCCGGCAACCGGGAACGCGTCGCGCCAGCTAAGCAGCGCATCCCGAGCCTCCTTGGGCGACCTTCCAGCCTCGCGGACAAGGACCTTGAACAGTTCACCCAGCACCTGGACCGGAACAATGGCAGCGTCTTGTGGAACCTTGCGCAGCAGTTCGAGAACGTGGTCGCGTTTGGCTACGTTGTTAACGCCCTCTGCGTAGGCAAGAATGTTGGTGTCGAGCGCGACCCTCACAGGTCATCCTCGTAGAGCTCATCGCGGGTCCAGCGTCCTGCATCGGCAACCGGCTGCCGTTCGAGTCGCGACAGCAATGCCGCGCGCGAGCGGGAGGCCACACCCTCGTGCCTCTCCGCAGGCACGATCCGTGCCACCGGCCGACCATGGCTTGTCACGACGTAGCTCTGGCCCTCGCGTACCTCACGCAGGATGCGAGAAAATCTGCGATTGGCATCGGCTGCCGAAACGGCCTCTTCCATGATCATAACGTCCTGTAGTTATTTTCACTACAATAGGGATAGTGTCCGCTTTTTGCAAGCAATCGTGTATCGCAGCCGCCACCGGAGGTTGCGGTCGCATAAAAGTGACAGCAATTTAACACGACATTGGTGTCCAGCCGTGATAACCGCCCTGCCTGCCGGCAAACTCCCGGTCGGCAACATCTGGAATCAAGCCCGGACGCGTTCCTTTGAACCGAACCATTCCGCTCATATTGGCGGTCGCTCTTTTCATGGAAAACATGGATTCGACCGTCATCGCCACATCGCTGCCGGCGATCGCCCTCGACATCCACACCAGCCCGATCGCGCTCAAGCTGGCGTTGACCTCCTATCTTGTGTCGCTGGCGATCTTCATTCCCATCAGCGGCTGGATGGCGGATCGCTTCGGCGCCAAGAACGTTTTCCGCGCCGCGATCGCGGTGTTCATCGTCGGTTCGGTCGCCTGCGCCGTTTCGGGCTCGCTGCCGGCCTTCGTGGTGTCGCGCTTTCTGCAAGGCATAGGCGGCGCCATGATGACGCCGGTCGGGCGCCTGGTGCTGGTGCGCGCCACGCCCAAGAGCGAACTTGTCGCGGCGATGTCCTGGCTGACCGTGCCGGCATTGGTGGGCCCGCTGGTCGGACCGCCGATCGGCGGCTTCATCACCACCTACTTCACCTGGCACTGGATCTTCCTGATCAATGTGCCGATCGGCCTGATCGGCATCTGGCTGGCCACCCGCTTCCTGCCGGAAACCGAATCGATGGAGACGCCGCCGCTCGATTTCGTCGGCTTCGTGCTGAGCGGGCTGGCGGCGTCCGGCGTCGTGTTCGGCCTGTCAGTGATCAGCTTGCCCTATCTGCCGCCGGCGACCGGCTTCATCACCGTGGGCGTCGGGCTGGTGTCGGGCGCTCTCTACCTCATGCATGCGCGCCGTGCCAGGAACCCCCTGCTGGCGCTCGACTTGTTCCGCAACCAGGTATTCCGCTCCTCCGTGCTTGGCGGCGGACTTTTCCGCATCGGCATCGGCGCCGTGCCGTTCCTGCTGCCGCTGATGTTCCAGATCGGTTTCGGGCTGACGCCGTTCCAGTCCGGCATGATTACCTTCGTCTCCGCGATCGGCGCCATCGGCATGAAATTCGTCACAGCGCTGATCTTCCGCGTCGTCGGCTTTCGTCGCGTGCTGATCGTCGGCTCGCTGGTGGCCGCCGCGTCGATCGCCGTCAACGGCCTGTTCACGCCCGATACGCCCTATCTCTTGATGCTGGCCATGCTGCTGGTGGGCGGCTTCATCCGCTCGATGTTCTTTACCGGCATCAACGCCCTCGCCTACGCCGAGGTTTCAGCCGAGGACACGAGCAAGGCAACACCGATCGCCGCCGTGTTCCAGCAACTGTCGATCGCGCTGGGCGTGGCGGTTGCCGGCGGCATCCTGGAAGTATCGACGGGTATCCACGGCGGCCCGTTGACATTGCCGGACTTCCATACCGCCTTCTTCATCGTCGCGGCAATTTCCGCCGCCGCATCGCTGTCGTTCATGCGGCTGGCGCCCGATGCCGGCAACGCCGTATCGGGCCACGGCCGCCTGACCATGCCCAAGCCGCTGGAACCGGTGAGGTCGCCGGGGGAGTGAGACGGTTCAGCCGTCGCCGTCCGCCGGCCCTTCGCCATGGCTCCGTGCGCTCAAGTTCTTCGAGACATCCACTGGACGTTCCGATCCGCCTGATGGCGGACCGGATTCTCGCCCTTTGAAATCCTTCGCCAGTAGATACAGCTCCACCGACTCATCGCGCGACGCAGGCGGCTTGACGTGGTGGACGGACCGGAAATTCTTCTTCAGCATCGAGAGCAGCTCGTTTTCGGCGCCGCCCTGGAACGTCTTGGCCAGGAAGTGGCCGCCCGGCTTCAGCACCGACAGCGCGAAATCGGCGGCCACCTCGCACAGATGCATGGTGCGGATGTGGTCGGTCCGCTTGTGGCCGGTGGTGGGCGCCGCCATGTCGGACAGCACGACATCGGGATCGCCGCCAAGCGCCTCGGCCAGCTTCCGCGGCGCCTCGGGATCGAGGAAATCCATCAACAGCACCGGCGCGCCGGGCACCGCGTCCATCTCGAGATAGTCGATGCCTACGACATGCGGATTTTCCGCGGTCGATTTGGTCCGCGCGGCCGCGACCTGGCACCAGCCGCCGGGGGCCGCACCAAGGTCGATCACCTTCATGCCGGGTTTCAGCAGATGGTGCTTGTCGTCGATCTCGATCAGCTTGTAGGCCGCGCGCGAGCGGTAGCCGTCAGCCTTGGAGCGCTGGACGTAGGGATCGTTGATGTGACGCTGCAGCCAGCGGCGCGACGATTCCTTCAGCCCGCTTTTCTTCTTGATCCGCGTCTTCAGCACGCGAATGCCGGCCGAGCCCGGCTTTTCCGGTTTCTTGGTCATTGGTTGACTTCTTGTCCAAGTTTTCTCGCTTGCCGGGTTGTGGCCGTTTTTCGGCGGCAGCGCGTTTGGCAAACGGCTTCCCCCACTCCGTCGCTGCTTCGCAGCGCCACCTCTCCCCCCTCCGGAGGGAGAGGAAGGGCGCCAAGATTGGCTAGCTCGCGCCAATCCTCTCCCCCGTCGATCGGGGGAGAGGTGTCGAGCGAAGCTCGAC
>NZ_JAIUHZ010000017.1:0-115682 GCF_020165355.1 Mesorhizobium sp. BR1-1-6
TGCCGGCATTCGGGCGTATAGAGCGGGATCACATGGTCGCCCTTTTTGACCGAGGTGACGCCCTTGCCGACATCGACCACCACGCCGGCGCCCTCGTGGCCGAGAATGGCCGGGAACAGGCCCTCGGGATCGGCGCCCGACAGCGTGAACTCGTCGGTGTGGCAGATGCCGGTCGCCTTGATCTCGACCAGCACCTCGCCCTCGCGCGGGCCGTCAAGGTCGACCTCCATGATCTCAAGCGGCTTTCCGGCAGCAACGGCAACAGCGGCGCGGGTTTTCATTTCTTTCTCCCAAACTTGCTTGCCGGGACGATCGATCGCCCGGCGTTGCGATAGAAATCATGCGGCCTTGGCCGGCCCCGCCGGGAACACGCCCGACATCACGGTAAAGCCTTTGATGCGTTTGACACGATCGCACCAACGCCGGATGGCGGGATAGTCCTGGCGCGTAATGCCGCCCTCCTCCGACAGCATGATGTAGGGAAAGCAGGCAATATCGGCGATGGTCGGATGATCGGCCGAGCAGATCCAGCCGCGGCCCTGCTGCTCGCCGAACCACAGATGCTCGTCGAGGATACGGAACAGCCGGTGCGCGCCGGCGCGTGCGGCATCGATGTCGAAATCGTAGAACAGCGCGTCGTGCAGGCGGGCGGCCGACGCCGTCGAAGTGATGCCGTCGGCGAAGGCCAGCCACTGGCTGATCTCGCCGAGCAGGGCCGGTCTGTTCCGGGGATACCATGTGCTCGACGGATCGTATTTCGACGCGAGGTAGACCAGGATCGCCTGGGCGTCGCGCAGGATCAGCCCTTCATCCTCGATGACCGGCAGCTGGCCAAGCGGATTGAGCTTCAGGAACCATTCCGACTTGTGTTCGCGGCCGGGGTAGAAGTCGACCGGCACGGTCTTGTAGTCAATGCTGAGAAAACTCATCAGCAGCCGCAGCTTGTAGCAATTGCCCGACAGTTCGTAATCGTAAAGCGTGATCATCGGGAGTTCCTAAATGTCGAGCACGAGGCGTGCCGATTTGGCGCGCGAGACGCAGGTCATGATCCTGGTTCCGGCCTTGCGCTCGGCATCGTTGAGGTAGACGTCCTGATGGTCCGGCTCGCCTTCGATCACGGTGGCGACGCAGGTGCCGCATGCGCCCTGCTCGCAGGACGACGGAACATCGATGCCATTCTCGCGCATGACCTGCATGATCGTCTTGCCGCCCGGCACTTGCAGCGTTACGCAGGAGCGCGCCAGCGCTACTTCGAAGCTCGAACTGTCGTCGATCTTGTTGGTGTTCTTGAAATATTCGAAATGGATGGCGGTATCCGGCCAGCCTTGCTCGGCGGCGATCTTGCGCGCGGCTTCCAGCATCGGTCCGGGACCGCAGATATAGAGATGCATGCCGTCCCGGTAACCGGCGAGAATCCCTCGAAGCTCGGCGCCGGTCGCGTCCGGCGACAGCCCGAGATGCGGCTTCAGCGCATCGCCGAGATGCTTCAGCCGATCGGCGAAAGCGAGGTGTTCCTGCCCTTGCGCAAAATAGTGCAGCTCGTGCGCCAGCTCCTGGTTCTTCAGCGCCTGCGCCATTGCGAGCAGCGGCGTGATGCCGATGCCGCCGGCGACGAACAGCGTCTTGATCGCGTCACGGCGCAGCGGGAAATTGTTGCGCGGCTCGGAAATCGCCAGCACGTCCCCCTCGCGCACAGTCTCGTGCATGCATTTCGAACCGCCCTTGGAATCGCGCTCCAGCTTGACGCCGATGATGAAGCTGTCGGTTTCACCAGGGCCGTTGGTGATCGAATACTGCCTGATCTCGCTATTGGGCATATGGACGTCGATATGGGCTCCAGGCTGGAACGTCGGCAGGATGCCCTTGATCGGGCGGAGCTCGAAACCGGCAACGCCGTCGGCCGCCTGCCATTTCCTGGCCACGCTGACGCGCAGCGCCGCCTTGCGGCCATGCGCGGTCACTTCGGGCATTTCGGCGAGTTCGGCCGACACCCTTTCGTAGACCGGCTCGATCGGTGCGGGCGCCGGTGCGTTCGCGACGTCGCGCTCGACCTTGTCGCGCAGCTTGGAAAGCCGCTCATTGTGGTGGCGCAGGATGGCGATGCGGGCGGCTGCTTCGACCTCCTGATCGAGCACGCCACGGATCATCGAACGGTTTGAATCAACCGGCTGCACGAAGAACACGCCGCGCGTCTCGGCACCACCATCGTGCGAGTGCAGCGCCACGGCAAAATCCCGCGCGGCCTCGATGATGGTTTCCGCGCCCTCGCCTTCGATCGCTGCGTTGGGCTGAAAGCGATAGGCCTTCAGCCCTTCGACGACCTTGTCGGCCGGCGCGTTGACCGCGATGCCGCGCAAGGCGAGCAGCTTGCCTTCGGTCAGCGCGGCAACATCCGGCACCTCGCCGCGAGGCTCCTCGGACGACCAGACAAGACCGTAGCGCTCGACCCCGGGGAAGGTGCGGTTGGTGATGGTGCGGGCCGGCGCGTCGGCAGGATGCGCGGGAATGTAGGTGCAGCCGGCGGTGCGGTTCGAATAACGCCAGCCGTGATATTGGCACTTCAGCTCGCGCCCGTCATTGATGCCTATCGACAGCCTGACGCCGCGATGCAGGCAGCGGTTTTCCCAGATGTTGATGTAGCCGTCATCGGCCCGCCAGACGGCGAATTCCCGGCCGAGCAATTGACCATGGAAAACGTGGCGGTACGGCAAATCATGGGAAGCGGCGATCGGATGCCACTGGCTTCTGGCTTCTTCCAACATCAATCGTCTCCAAGAATCTCGTCAGGCCGCAACCGGAATGACACCGTAGGTCACGCCCTTCTGGCTGAGCCAGCGCCGGTAGGCGATGGCCGACTTGTCGGCCCGGATGGGCGTTTCGGCGCGCGGATCGAGCGGCAGGCGTTTGGGCACTTGGTTTTCCAGGATCGGCTTGTCCTGGCCGAAGATCGTCTGCTGGAAGCGCTTGATCACCTTGTCTTCATTGTCTTCGTCGAGCACGCAAAGCAGCATGTGGGCGCGCACATGCTCCTGGTCGACCGGCTGCAGGAAGATGGCGATGACGTCGCGCCGTGCCTCGTCGACCGGGCTCGATTTATAGAGCACGGAGCAATAGGGGTGCGGCACGCGATAGACATAGTCCACGTCGGCGCCGCCACCGGAAGCGGTCGAAGCCATCGGCTGGAAGAAGCGGCAGCGCGTGGCCAGGATCTCGTCGCGGTCGACGGATATCTCGACGTCGTATTCCTTGACTTCGGTATGCGGCTCGACGCCGAGTATGTCGGTATGCACATAGGGAAAGTGGCCCATGTCGAGAAAGTTCTCGATGGCGCGCGGTGCCGAGACGTTGACGCCAAACGTGGCCGCGTTGAGCTTGCGGCGGTCCGGCTCTTCATATTCCGGGATCGGGAACAGCTCGGCCGGTGGCGAGCCGAGCGAAGTCCAGACATAGCCGTAGGCGCTTCTTGCCGGCAGCCTGTCGGCGCCTGGAACACGATCCACCCCTTCTACATCGGGACGTGAGCGCCAGACGACGGGCTCACCATCCATATCGACCGCAAAACTGAGGCGCTCCTCGAGCAGAACGGTGTCCTGGACACCGCCGGGAACGGTCTCGGCGATCGCCCCTACGGGATGCCAGAGATTGAGGATCACGGGATCCGAGCATTTTGTCATCGTTTTATCCTCTGGATGCCCTCGAACGTCATCAGGCTTGTGCCGGTATCGCGCCATAGGTGACGGCCCGATCACGCAACCGGCGCCGGTAGGAAACCGACACGGCATCGGCACGGATCGGGGTCTCGGCACGCGGATCGAGCGGCAGGCGCTTGGGTACCTGGTTCTCCAGGATCGGTTTGTCCTGGGCGAAGATCAATTGCATGAAGCTGCGCACCGTTGCCGCCTCCATGCCTTCCTTAAGATAGCAGAGGTAAGGATGCGCGATGCAGTTTTCCTCGTCCACCGGCTGCACGAACAGGGTAATGACGTCGAGCCGGTCCTTCTGGATCGGGTTGCTCTTGTAGAGAGCCACCGTGTAGGGCCGGATCACCTTGTAGATGTAGTCGACGACAAAGCCTTCCTTGGCGGTCGGCGAAGCCACCGGCTGATAGAATTTGCACTCGGTCGCCAGCACTTCGTCCTGCGCTGTGATCTCAACCTTGTAGGGCGCGACCTCGGTATGCGGCTCCTCGCCGAGCCAGCCGGTATGAATGAAGGGAAAATGCCCCATATCGAGAAAATTCTCGACCGCGCGGAGGCCCGACACCTTGACCGCGATCGAACCGCCGCTGACAAGATGCCGGTCTGCCTCATTGGCCTCGGGGATATAGATGATGTCGCGCCAGGGCTTTTCCAGACACGTCCAGATGAAGCCATAACGCTCGGCGCTTTTCAGCGTGGCGCCCGTATCGCTGCGAACGACTTCGATCTTGTTTGAACACTTGTGAACGGAGAGAGCGACCCCAAGCAGGCATGTGGCAAACCGCGTATCATGGCTTAGCGATTCCTGATCCGCGACGATGTGCCAATCGTTCAAAAGCTCGCGGTCAACGCAACGGGTTGCCATCGGCTTCCCTCCCAACTCGGCTAGCCCTTCACCATGAACCTAGCCCGACGTTTCGGGAAGACGAAACCACAAGATTGGATACCAATCAACATTTTTTTGTCGTCCAAAATCCTTTTTTGTGTTGACAGATTATGATGATTGAATTCCGATATGAGAAAGCTGAACCTGGGATATGTCGTGTCCTGACGAGGCATGTCGCCATCACGAAAGCCCGCTGATCATGTCGTCGAAATGGCGGAGAACCATGCCTTGAGCAGCCGTTCCCATACCATCGCGGATACGCTGACCCGCGCCATCATCGACCATCGCCTCGTGCCCGGCTGCAAGCTCGGCGAACGCGAACTCTCCGAAATATTCAACGTGAGCCGCATCGTGGTGCGCCAGGCCCTGATCCGGCTCGCCGATGACGGGCTGGCCCAGATCGAACGCAACCGCGGTGCCTTCGTCGCCAAGCCGAGCATGCAGGAGGCGATGGAGATCTACGACGCGTTGACGCTCGTCGAACAGGGCGTCGCAGCACAGCTCAGCGATCGCCTTGGGCCGGCCGGCTGGGCCGAACTGCGCCAGCATGTCGAGCGCCAGCGCCAAGCTGTTGCCGCCGGCAACGATGCGCTGGCCGACGTGCTGGGCCAAGAGTTCCATACCGTGTTCGTACGCCTCAGCCGCAACAAGGTCATGCAGGAAATCCACGCGCAGCTGGTGCGCCGCACGACGCTGCTGCGCTCCCTCATTTCAGCCGATTTCGACTATTGCAATCTGCTGGACGACCACTCGCGGGTCGTCGACCTGCTAGAGAAGGGCCGGCTGAAACCGGCCATGGACCTGATCGACACCCACCACCGCGCGGTGGTGCGCGGGTACATCATGGATCGCGCAGTGTTTCCAGAGATGACGCCTGCCGAAGCGCTGGCACCCTATCTCGACGGCAAGGCCGACGGCGCGACTGTGCCGCTGCGAGGATTGTCGAATGCATCCGGCGGCGGCGACGCGGCAACGCATCTCCACCTCCATATCCCCAGAACAGACCGGGCACCGACAAGCCGGGCATCAACAAAAAAGACCAACAGAGGGCTACCATCATGAAGAAACTGACGAGACGTGAATTCCTGAAACACAGCGGCGCGGCCGGCGCGGCTCTTGGCGCGGGAGCGCTGAGCACCATCGCACAGGCGCAGGAGGTGCTGAAGATCGGTGCCGTCTACGTCTCGCCGGTCGCCGAGATCGGCTGGACCAAGCAGCACAGCCTCGGCGTCGAGGCCATCAAGGCCGAATTCGGCGACAAGGTCGAGCTCACCGTCATCGACAACATCTTCATGCCGCAGGACGCCGAGCGGGTCTTCCGCGAACTGGCCAGCGCCGGCAACAGGCTGATCTTCGGCACAAGCTTTTCGCATGGAACGCCGATGCAGAAGGTGGCGCCGCGCTTTCCCAAGGTGGCGTTCGAACACTGCTCAGGCATCGTCGACCTAGCCAATCTGGGAACCTTCGAAGCGAAATATTACGAAGGCACCTTCGTCGCCGGCGCGGCGGGCGGCTACATGTCCAAATCGGGCAAGATCGGTTTCATCGGCGGCTTTCCGATCCCCGACATCGTCGGTCCGGCAAATGCGCTGCTGCTTGGCGCGCAGAGCGTCAATCCAAACGCGACCTGCAACACCATCTTCCTGAATTCCTGGTTCGACCCGGGCAAGGAGAAGGAGGCGGCCAAGACGCTGATCTCTCAAGGCTGCGACGTGGTCTGCTCGATGACGGACACCGCGACCGGCGTACAGGTCGCCGGCGAAGGTGGCGCCTGGTCGATCGGCTATGCCAGCGACATGTCGAAATTCGCCTCGGGCAAGCAGCTGACCTCTTTCGTTCTCGATTGGACCAGCGACTATGTCGGCGCAGCCAAGGCCGTGGCCGCCGGTACCTGGAAGCCGGAAGTACGCTGGGACGGATTGGCGGCCGGGGTGGTGAAAATGGCCCCCTACAATGAGGGTATCCCCGCCGATGCGCGCGCCAAGCTCAAGCAGCTCGAGGCCGACATCGGCAGCGGCAAGCTTCATCCCTACGCCGGGGAGCTGAAGGATCAGGACGGCAACGTCAAGGTTGCCGCCGGTTCGGTTCTGGCCGATGACGACATTCGCGGCATGAACTGGTTCGTGAAGGGGATGATCGGCAGGCTGAGCTGATCGCCGTAAAAGTGCCGGGAGACGCCCAAGTCCATATCTTCGGCGTCTCCTTGCCTGGTTCCCGTCCAACCTCGCTTCACGCCACGGCAGGACCCGCCATGCATCCGCGACTAGAACTGCGCAACATCTGCAAGCGTTATCCCGGCGTCGTCGCCAATGACGATGTGTCGCTGTCGATTCAACCCGGCGAGATCCATGCCGTGCTGGGCGAAAACGGCGCCGGCAAATCCACCCTGATGAAAATCATCTATGGGGCGACGCAAGCCGATTCCGGCGAGATCTTTTGCGATGGCAATCCGATCGCCACGCACACCCCGGCGATGTCGCGCGCACTCGGCATCGAAATGGTCTATCAGCATTTCGCGCTGTTCGAATCCGTTTCGGTGGTCGAGAACATAGCGCTCTCGGCAAGCAGCGCATACGACCTGCCTTCGCTCGCCGACAAGATCCGCGATCTGTCGCGCCGCTACGGCATGCCCATCGACCCGCATCGCCAGGTGCACGACCTGTCGGTCGGCGAGCGCCAGCGCGTCGAGATCGTGCGCTGCCTGCTCCAGTCGCCGAAACTGCTGATCCTCGACGAGCCGACCTCGGTGCTGACGCCGCAGGCGGTGGTGAAGCTGTTCGAGACGCTCCGCCAACTTGCCGCCGAGGGCTGCAGCATCGTCTATATCAGCCACAAGCTCGACGAGGTCCAGGAGCTCTGCGACACCGCCACCGTGCTGCGCAACGGCAAGGTCACCGGCACCGCGCGTCCGAAGGAGACGACGTCGCTGGAGCTTGCCCGCATGATGGTGGGTTCGAAGCTGCCTGAAATGCATGTCGGCCCGCCGACGCCAAGCGACAGACCGGCGCTCGAGGTCAACAGACTTACGGTGAAGTCCCGGGATCATTTCGGCGTCGACCTGAAGGACATTTCTTTCAAGGTGCATGGCGGCGAGATTGTCGGCCTGGCCGGGGTTTCCGGCAATGGCCAGGCCGAGCTGATCGCCTTGCTCAGCGGCGAGCGCACGCATGAGCGCAGCGACGCCATCCGGATTTGCGGAACCGGCGCAGCCCGCCTTCGCCCGCACGAGCGCCGCAAGCTCGGCGTCGCCTTCGTTCCCGAAGAGCGGCTCGGGCGCGGCGCCGTGCCCTCGCACACGCTGTGGGAGAATGCGGTGCTGACCGCGCACCGCTTCGGCACGGTGCGCAACGGGCTGGTCGACCGGCGCCGGGCCAAGGCGTTCGCCGCCGGCATAATCGATAGGTTCAAGGTCAAGGCCAACGGGCCGCAGGCGACCGCGCAAAGCCTGTCCGGCGGCAATCTGCAGAAATTCATCGTCGGGCGTGAGATCGCGCTCCAGCCGAAGTTCCTCCTGGTGTCTCAGCCGACCTGGGGGGTTGACGTCGGCGCGAGCGCCTTCATCCGGCAGACCATCGTCGATCTCAGCCGCGCCGGCGCGGCGGTGCTCGTCGTCTCCGAGGAACTCGACGAGTTGTTCGAGATCTGCGACCGGCTGCTGGTCATTTGCCAAGGGAAGGTTTCCCCGCCGCTGGAGCGCAAGACGACCGATCGCGAGGAGATCGGACTTCTGATGACGGGCCGCGGCATGAGCGACGGCGCATTGGCGAACGGAGGTGGCAACAATGCGCTTCAGGATTGAACAAAGGCCGGAGCCCTCCTCGCTGATGCGCGTCGCCGCGCCCGCACTGGCGACCCTGTTGACCGTCATCGTCGGATCGATTTTCTTCGCCTCCCTCGGACATGATCCGCTGGCGACCCTCCATGCCTTCTTCATCGAGCCGCTCTCTTCCATGAACGGCCTGTCCGAATGGCTGCTCAAGGCCTCGCCGCTGATCCTCATCGCTTGCGGGCTGGCGGTCGGCTTCCGCGCCAATGTCTGGAATATCGGCGCCGAGGGCCAGTTCACCATGGGGGCAATCGCGGCCAGCGGCGTGGGGCTTTTCTGGCCGAACCCCGAAAGCGTGCTGCTGTTGCCGCTGATGTTCATCGCCGGCATG
Organism: Mesorhizobium sp. BR1-1-6; assembly: GCF_020165355.1. Classification (NCBI taxonomy): domain Bacteria; kingdom Pseudomonadati; phylum Pseudomonadota; class Alphaproteobacteria; order Hyphomicrobiales; family Phyllobacteriaceae; genus Mesorhizobium; species Mesorhizobium sp. BR1-1-6. The sequence continues at coordinate 8,742 of NZ_JAIUHZ010000017.1, forward strand.
GGCGCCGGCATGGCCTGGGCGGCAATCCCCGCCTTTCTGCGCGCCCGCATGAACACCAACGAGATCCTGGTCACGCTGATGATGACCTATATCGCGACGCTGTTCCTGTCCTATCTCGTGCACGGACCGTGGCGCGATCCGGCCGGCTTCAACTATCCGCAGACGGCACTTCTGCCGACGGCGGCCCTGTTCGAATCCTTTGACCCCGCCTATCGGCTCAACCCGTCGATCTTCATCACGGTCGTCGCCGTGCTCCTGATGTGGCTGTTCACCGACCGCAGCTTTCTCGGCTACAAGATGTCGGTGAGCGGGGCTGCACCGCTTGCCGCCCGCTATGCCGGCTTTCGCGAATCGGCTGCGGTCTGGATCGGACTGCTGGCGGGAGGTGCCGCGGCCGGCATTGCCGGCATGGCGGAAGCCGCCGGGCCGCTCGGGCAGCTCTCGCCTCAGATTTCGCCAGGCTACGGCTTCGCGGCCATCATCGTTGCCTTCGTCGGACGGCTGAACGCGTTCGGCATCGTGCTTGGCGGGCTGTTGATGTCGCTGCTTTTCCTCGGCGGCGAAGGTGTGCAGATGACGCTCGGACTGCCTTCGGCCCTGACGCGGATCTTCCAGGGCATCCTGTTGTTCTTCCTGCTCGCCGCCGACTTCTTCATCTTCTATCGCGTTCGACTGGTGCGACCCGTCCGGGACACGCATGCGCTGGAGACGGCACGATGAGCGGATTTCGGATCGTGCGGGAGACAGCCTGATGGATCTGTTCATCGCCATCTTCACCGGCACCGTCATTGCCGCCACACCGCTGATATTCGCCGCGCTCGGCGAGCTCGTGGTGGAGAAGTCGGGTGTCCTCAATCTCGGCATCGAAGGCATGATGCTGATGGGCGCCGCATTGGCATTCTGGGCCGTCACCGCAGGCTATCCGATGCCCGTCGCGATCCTGGCCGGCGCGTTGGCGGGTGGCGCCGCCTCGCTGCTGTTCGGCGTTCTGGCGCTGACGTTCCTGACCAACCAGTATGCAGCCGGCCTGGCGCTGGCGATCTTCGGTTCGGGCGTCTCGGCCTTCCTCGGGCGCGGCTTCGGCAGCGAGCCTATCGAGGCACTGCGCCGCCTCGACATCCCCGTTCTGTCCGACCTGCCGCTGATCGGTCCGCTACTGTTCCGCTTCGATCCAATGGTCTATCTGGCTCTCGTTATGTTCGTCGCCATCAGCTGGTTCCTCTACCGCACGAAAGCTGGCCTGGTGCTGCGCACGATCGGCGAGTCGCCGCAGACGTCGCATGCGATCGGCTACCCCGTGATCAGGATCCGCTACATGGCCGTGCTGTTCGGCGGGCTGATGGCAGGCCTGGCAGGCGCCTATTTGTCGGTCGCCTACACGCCGCTCTGGGTCGAGAACATGACTGCCGGCAAGGGTTGGATCGCGCTTGCGCTGGTGGTCTTCGCCACCTGGCGGCCGCTGCGCATCCTGCTTGGCGCGTGGCTGTTCGGCGGGATGACGATCCTTCAGCTGCAAGGTCAGGCGCTGGGGCTGGACGTGCCATCCGAACTGCTCTCGGCCCTGCCTTATCTCGCCACCATCATCGTCCTGGTGCTGATCTCACGAAACCGCCAGATGCTGGCCCTGCACTTCCCGGCCTCGCTGGCAAAACCCTTTCGCCCGACGAGTTGACCTTCTGCGAAATGCTACTTCCGTTGCTGGAGAAGGCTCAAGTCGATCTCGGTAATATGCCAGCGACCCAGATTGGCGGTATAGAGCTTGTCGCCCTTGAAGGCGATGTTGGTGGGGTGCGCCAGCGTGGTTGCGGCGGGATCCTCGATCAGCACTTCGAGACCTTTGTCCTTTTGCCAGCGATAAATACGGCTGGGCTCATAACATGAGATGAACAATGAGCCGTCAGGCGCAAAGGCCACTCCGTCCGGAACATTGTGCACGCCTTCGACGACGATCTCACGAGCCCCCGCCGATCCGTCAGCAAGGATCGGCACATAGCTGATGCAGGGTGCGTCGCTTTCCACGACATAGAGGCCGTTGCCGTCCGGCGCCATGGCCATGCCGTTGGCGAACGACATCGCCTCCCGGCACCACAGGCCGCCCTCGCCCGTCTTGAGATCGTAGCGGAAGATGCCCGAGCGATTGTCCTGGCCAACGCTGTCCGAAACGAAGAGCCAACCCCTCGCCTCGTCGACGACCGGATAGTTCGGCACGCGAATGCCGGCCGACGCGAAGCGCTCCATGCGCGCTGTCGCGGCATCCCAGCGGAAAATCGCGGCATGCCTGAGGTCGCAGGCAAAGCAGTTTCCCGCGCTGTCGAAGGCAATGCCGAGCAGGAAGCCGTCCGTGCCACCCATGCGCTCGACCGAGCCGCCATCGGCGGTCAGCCGCAGCAGGTCGCCGGTTTCGGTGCCACACCAGATCGAGCCATCGCGGTGAACGGCCACGCCCTCCGGATGCGCGACGCGCGGGCTGGTGAAGATGCCGTCGAAGAAAACGCGCGCGGCTGACATGTCGAGCAACGGCTTGGCCATGGGATCTCAGCTTTCGACAAGCGCCGTCTGCGCGGTGATGCAGCGTCCGACCATCGCGCGGTCGGCTTCAAGAATCTCGGCGATCAGCGCGCCGCGCTCCTTGGCGCTGACGAATTCCAGACGGCGCAGACCGAGCGGGTCGATGCGGTTTCGCAAGATGGCGAGCGTGTTGTCGGAAGGCAGCGAGACCTTGCGGCAACAGGCGTCGAACGACACCGCAAATCCGGTGGCGTCACGGATCTGCTGCTGCGTGACGTCCGGCATGGTTTCGACGACGATCAATTCCCTCGAAGTCTCGTCGAGCCGGAAGACGCAGAGATCGGTGAAGACCAGCGCCCTGCCGGTGCGATAGCCCATCGGCTCGCGTTCGGCCGCCGTGAGCAACCCCCGGGCGGAACTGACGATCTCGACCTCGTCCACCAGCGACTGGATCGAGTGGCGGGGGATGTAGAGCAGGTAATCGCGGTGCATGTTGGCGACATCGGCCATGCCGCCTTGCCCCGGCAACCGGATGAGGCCGCCGCTTGGTTTGCGCAGTGCGATCGTGTTGACGCGGCCGCGCCGGTCGACCTGTGCCGCGCCGACGATCTCGTGCGTCACCGCGCCGGCCTGGTAATAGGTCGAGTAGGTGTCGTCGCCGCCGGCATGCGCGACAGCCGTTTCGCAATCGAAGCTTTCGATCAGCGAGAGGATCATCGGGCTCGGCGCGATGTCGAGATGGCCGCAGCTCATCGTCGCGATGATCATGTCCGGCGCGTGCGTGGCCTTGGCCAGCCGGTAGGCGACGTTGGCCAGCGGCGAGACCGCACCCGCGCTGGCGAAGCTCTCATTGGTGAGTTCGGCGGCGATGCGAGCGGCGATGATCTCGTCGACGGATGCTTTCTCTTCGGCGCGCGCAAGCGCCGGCATGGCAAGCGCTGTGTCAGCTCGAACCTTCGCAGCTCTTTGCAACGGCTTCGGCACGCCCTCGGAAGGCGGGCGCAGATTGTCCGCCAAAGGCGTTTGCCGGTCGGCGAACGCCTCCGACAATCGCTGATAATCCGTGACGTAAAACGGCAGGCACGAGGCCGGATAGGCGCCGGCCGGCGCCAGCGCAATCGCCGAAACCTGGTTGCGGGTCAGCACGCTCTGGCGGCCGTCCTGGCGCAGCGTCCCGCCCGGCACGATTTCCTCGACCGTGACCAGCACCTTGCGCGCCGCACCCGCCATGGCGAAGTCCAGCGCGCGGGGCCCGATGATCTGCACATTGCCGCTTTCATCGGCGCGCTGGGCATGGACGACGAATGTGTCGAGCCGCAGCGGCGGGACGAATCCGTTTTCGGTACCGGCAATCGGATCAGGTCTGGCGCTCGCACCCGGCACGCGCGCCAGCATGCCCGATCCCAGCGGAAGCTGGAACGGCATCGAGGGCAGGTTCTGCTGCGCCGCCCGCAGCGCCTGGATCATGGCCAGCGCCGTCCAATCGCGAACCGGTATCGCGCCGCTTTCGGCGGCTGCGCGGAATTTTGGCGGCAAGCCGAAAATGTCGAGGCTGGAGAAACAGAGGTCGATCTCAGCCACGGCATGCGCTTCGAGCAGCAGTTCGAGGGGCAAGCCGCCGGCCCAGCAGATGTAATGCAGATCCTTGACGCCCGACCGGGCTATCGCACGCAGCAATGCGATCGGCAGCCGGGCGAAATGGTGGCCGCCGACACCAAACGATTCGCCATGGCCGACCATCGCGGCCAGTCCTTCGACATCCGTGAAGCGCGGCCGGTTCGGCTTGACCAGGGACATTGCGGCACGGTTCGTCACAGCGCGGATGCCTCGATGCGATAGCGGGTCACGAACTGTTTTTCAGGCGAGAATTCCTGCGCCGTCGCAATGCCGGATTGCGCGATCGGATTGTCGGCCAACGCTGTCGCCGGGCCGAGCCCGAAGGGCGAGCAGATCGGCTCGATGCCGATGGCGACATGGCGCCCGTTCCAGGGTGCTGCTTTGCGGCCACGATTGGAGTACCAGAGCAAAAGGCTCGGGAAATGCTCCTTCTGCCAGGAAAGTTTCACGCGGTACCCGTCCGCATGATTGGCGAGCGCCACCGTGCCATCCAGGCCCTCGATCTGCAACAATTCCTCCGTGTCGGCCACCAGCGGCGGTCGCGAAGCATCAGCCATGCCGCCCGCGCGGGCCGGTACGCTCGACAAGTCAGTGAAGGACGCGTTCCGGGCGAACAGTTCAGCGCTAGTTTCGACATCGTGTGGATAGGTGCGACCGTGATCGAAGGAACCAAGTTCCAGCGCGGCGGCGCCGATCTCCGCTGGCAGCCGGAACACCGGATGCAAGCCGATCGGCAATCGGCAGGCATGGCGAACGACGATCTTGAATTCAACGTCGACGGCTGGCATCGACGGATCGGGCGTCACCGTCCGCTCGACACGCCCGACCGGGCTTCCGGCTGGATAGGCGAGTGTCAGTGACAACGATCCTTTGGCGCTCTCGCGCCATTGCCAGTCATGGTTGGAGCTATGGCCATGGGCTTCCTCGCCCTCCTCCGGCGAGCCCATCACCCGAGCCCAGTCCTCGGGCCATCCATCGGCCGGCACCGAATAGCCGAAGGGCACGCAGGGCCATTCGCCGCGCAACTTGCGCAGGATGCCTGGCAGCGCTTGCGCCTGCGGCTCGTTCGACCAGGGCGCAATGTGCATCGGCGAAACCTGCCGACCGTCCTCCAGAATGAACGTAACCGGCGCCAGCATCGCGCCAAGCCGCTGGACAGTCAGCGCGCCATGCGCCCAGCCCAATCCGCGATAATCGTCGCCCGCGTTCACGGCCCGCCCTTCTTTGCCTTTGTCGTGCTCCGCCCGGCGAACTCCTTGACGCGCTGCTGGCCGATCTCGCTGCGATAGAGCTCACCCAATATGTCGCGCTCCATGGTGAGCCCATCGTCCAGATCACCGGACACGGCATGCGCCGTCAGCGCCTTCAGTCCCTCGATTGCGGCAGCAGGCTCGGCGGCGATCATTTCGGCCAGTTCCAGCGCGCGCGGCATCAGCCGGTCGACCTCGACGATCTCGTTGACCAGACCGGCAGCGACGAATTCCGAGGCCGGGACGATGGCGCCGGTCATCAGCAGGAAATTGGCGCGGCTGCGGCCGAGCTTGGCCACGCTGCGTTGCGTGCCACCGCCGCCGGGGATCAGCCCGAGCTTGATTTCCGGCAGACCGAGCTTGGCGAATTGGTTGGCGATGACGAGGTCGCAGCACAGCACCAGCTCCATGCCGCCGCCCAGCGCGAAGCCGTTGACCGCCGCGATCACCGGTTTGCGGTTGTTCTCGATGGCCGCGTACATGCGCATGCCGGCAGCCTGGAAAATGTCGAATTCCGGTCCGGTCTGGGCGGCGTATTCCTTGATGTCGGCGCCGGCCATGAAGCCGCGCCCTTCCCCTGTCACCACGATCGCCCCGATGCTTGCATCGCCGGATAGCGACTCGAAGCTTTCAGTGATCTCGCCTTGCATCAGCCGGTTCATGGCGTTGAGCTGATCGGCGCGGCGGAAGGTGACGATCGCGACGCGGCCCGCGGTTTCGACCGTGAGTGTCTGGTAGGTGCGCATCGTCAGGCGGCGTCCACGGTCATGTCACCGGACGCCTCCAATGCGGCGATCTCGTCCTTGGAGAGGCCGAACTCGGCCAGGATCTCGCGGCCGTGCTGGCCGACCAGCGGCGCCGGCCGTTCTATGGTCGCGGGCGTCTCGCTCATCTTGACCGCCGGGGCGACCACCTGCACCTTGCCGCCGCGCGGATGGTCGTAGCTGGTGATCATGCCCATGTGCTTGACCTGCGGGTCCTCAGCGGCGCGGCGGATATCCTTCACCTCGGCGCACCAGATGTCGGCTGCCAGCAGCCGCGCCAACAAATCCTGCGTGGCGAATTTCCTGGTCTCGGCATTCACCTTCTCGAAGACTTCATCGCGCTTGTCGAACAAAGTCTTGAGATCGTCGTAGACGGCAAGCTGCGGCGCCTCCAGCACCTCGTAGAGCGTCTTGAACGGGCTCATGGCGATCGACACGTAGCCGCCGTCGCTGGTCTCGTAGATGCCAAACGGCGCCTGCATGCCGGGATGGCCGATCCCGGAATTCGGCCGCACGAAGTCCTCACCAAGGTTGAGCACCGCGACATATTCCTGGTTGAGGTGCGCCAAGAGGCCGGCCAGCAGGTTGACCTCGATCTTCTGGCCCTTGCCGGTCTTCTCGCGATAATAGAGCGCCGACAGGATGCCGTAGACCATGTTCATGGCGCCGATCTGGTCGGCGAGGCCGGCGCCGGCGGGAACCGGGGCTTGATCGCCGCGGCCGGTGTTGGCGATCAGCCCTGCGAGCCCCTGGATCAGCATGTCCTGGCCGGGGCGCTCGACATAAGGCCCTTCCTCGCCATAGCCCGAGCCCGAGCAATAGATGATGCGCGGATTGACAGTCTTGAAATCCTCATAACCATAGCCGAGCTTGGCCAGCACGCCTGGGCGGAAGTTCTGCACCACCACGTCGGCGCTTTTCGCCATTTCCATGATGATGGCATGCACCTTGCGGCTCTTCAGGTTGAGCGCGATCGAACGCTTGTTGCGGTTCCAGGCGAGGAAGTTCGGGCTCTCCGAGCCGCCGACCCATTTGGCGAAGAAGGTCATGCCACGGAACATGTCGCCGGCGCCGGCGCGCTCGATCTTGATGACATCGGCGCCCATGTCGCCGAGCAGCTGGGTAGCGAACGGCCCCTGCAGCAGATGGCTGAAATCGAGGATGCGGACGCCTTCGAGGGCCTTGTTCATGTCATGTCTCGTTTCAAAATTTTCAAAGCAGTTCGGGAACGTAGCGCGGCGCCGCCGTCAGCCCGCCATCGACGCGCAGGTCGGTGCCGGTGGTGAAGCCGGCGGCATCGGAGGCAAGATAGACGGCGGCCTCGGCCACTTCCGAAGGCTCCCCGATACGGCCGAGCGGATGCATCTTGACCCAGGCCTTGGCAAGATTGCCGCCGATCTCCTTGATGAGTTTGTCGTTCATCGGCGTGTTGATGGTGCCCGGCGAGATCGAATTGACGCGGATGTTCAGCGGCCCGAATTCAACCGCCATCTGGCGTGTCATCGCCATGACCGCGCCCTTGGCACCGGCATAGGCGGTCCAGCCATCAAGCCCGATGTGGCCTTGCGCGGAGGCCATGTTGATGATCGAGCCCGATTTCTGCGCGATCATGTGCGGCAGCGCGTATTTACAGGCGCGAAACACGCTGGTCAGGTTGACTGCTATCAGCCGGTGCCACTGCTCGTCGGTCATCTCGTGCACCGGCATGCCGCCAATGGCAATGGCCGCGTTGTTGACGAGGATGTCGAGGCGTCCCGTCTTTTTGACGGCACTGTCGATGAGGCCTGAAATGTCGGCCTCCTGCGAAACGTCGCAATGCAGATAGTCGGCGCGGTGGCCGGCGGCGCGAAGTGCGGCCGCGAAATCCTCACCAGCGCTGTCGGCGATGTCGCCCAGGAAGACATGCGCCCCTTCGCGCGCCATCGCTTGCGTGATCGCGTGGCCGATCCCGTCGGCCGCACCAGTGATGACGGCGATTTTTGCTTCAAGACGAGCCATCTTCAGCCTCCATTCGCACGCCGGCGTTTCGCTTCATCAAGGGCGACCGCGGCAATGATGATCATGCCGGTGATGACCAGCTGCCACTCGGTCGGCAGGCCAAGCCCGCGCAGGCCGTTGGACAGGAATTGCAGGATCAGCACGCCCAGCGCCATGCCGGTCAGGCTGCCGATGCCCCCCGCAAGGCTGACCCCGCCGAGCACGGTGGCGGCAACCACCTGGAATTCGAAATTGAGCCCCGCCGTATGCTGTGCCGAGCCGACCCGCGCGGCCAGGATGATGCCGGCGACCGTCGCCAGCAGCGCGCTGATGATGAAGCAGATGAACTTGACCCGCCGCACGTCGTAGCCTGCAAGACGGGCCACTTCCTGATTGCCGCCGACGGCATAGATTTGCCGTCCGAACGGCCGGTGCTGCATCATGTAGGCGAAGGCGGCGAGCAGGACGATGGCGATGACGGCCGAATAGGGGATGACGTTGAACAGGCGGCCATCCGACAGCGCGATGAAGCTGTCGAGGCTGGCATCGTCAGGGATCGCCCGCTGACCAGTGTAGAGATAGACGCCGCCGCGCATGATGAACATCGTGCCCAGCGTCACGATCAGCGAGTTGATGCCGGCATAGGCGGTGAGATAGCCGTTGACGACACCGATGATCAGCCCGAACAACAGCGCGCCGCCGACGCCGAGCAGCAGCGAATTGGTGTCGTTCATGATGATGATCAGCGGCAGTGCAATGGTCGCCAGCAGCGATCCGATCGAAATATCGACCTCGCCGGAAATGAAGACGATGGCGCAGCCAATGCCGGCGGTGAGCGCGAGCGAGGCCTGGCCGAGCACATTGGTCATGTTGCGCACGGAGAAGAAATTCTCGACGGTAACGGAGAAGAAAGCCAGCACCAGCACGAGGCAGACCAGCAGCGCCAATTCCTGCCGGGCAAAGAGCCGCGCCAGCATGGACGGCCGGGCTTTCGCGGAGACTGTATTCACAACGCTCATGTCTTATCCGATCGCCGCATTGAGGATCTTCTCCTGCGTGGCTTCGTCGCGCGGCATGATCGCGGTCAGGCGGCCTTCGCACATCACCGCGACCCGGTCCGCAAGACCGAGCAGTTCCGGCATCTCCGACGTCATCATGACGACAGCCAAGCCTTCGCCGGCGAGCCGGTCGATCAGGGCGAATATCTCCGACTTGGCGCCGACATCGATGCCGCGGGTCGGCTCGTCGACGACGATGACCTTGAGGCCGCGCATCAGCCAGCGCGAGATCAGCACCTTCTGCTGGTTGCCGCCAGACAGGTTCTTCACCTCTTGGAACAGGCTGGGCGTCTTGATGCGGAAGCGGTCGACGTAATCCTGCACCGCTTTGTGTTCCCTGGCCTTATCGACGAAGCCCATGCGGGCGAAGGCGCCGAGCGAGGCGAGGCTGGCATTCTGGTAGACAGGCAGCTCGCCCATCAGCCCTTCGCTCTTGCGATCCTCGGTGAGCAGACCGATACCTAACCTGACGCCGGTGCGCGTATCGTGCGGCGAGAGGCGCTGGCCGTCGACGGTGATCGTGCCCGAAGTGATCGGATCGTAACCGACGATCGCCTTGGCGAGTTCGGTGCGACCGGCGCCCATCAGCCCGAAGAAGCCGAGCACCTCGCCGGCGCGCGCCTCGAAGGACACGCCGTTGAGCTTCTTCGCCGTGCTGAGCTTGTCCACTGACAGGGCTACCTTGCTAGCCGGTGCGCCACGCTTGCGGGGAAACAGATTTTCGATGCGCCGGCCGATCATGTCCTGGATCAGCGTGTCGTTGGTGTGCTCGCGGATCGGCTTGGTCGAGATGTGGCGCCCGTCGCGCAGCACCGTCACCGTGTCGGCGATCTCGAACACTTCGTCGAGCTTATGGCTGACATAGACCACCGCGATGCCGAGGTCGGCAAGCCGGCGGATGACGGTGAACAGCAGCGAAACCTCGTTCGGCGTCAGCGAGGATGTCGGCTCGTCCATCACCACCACGCGGGCTTCATGAGCGAGCGCGCGGGCGATCTCGACCATTTGCTGCTGGCTGACCGGCAACGAGCCGGTTCGCGCCGCCGGATCGACGTTGAAGCCGATGCGGTCGAAGAGCGCGGCTGAATCGGCGCGGATCTTCTTCCAGTCGATGGAGCCGCTTCTGCCGGTCGGATAGCCTTCCAGGAAGATGTTCTCGGCAACGGTGAATTCGGAGATCAGCGCGATCTCCTGGAACACGACCTTGATGCCTTGCTTCAAGCTGTCGCGCGGCGACTTGATGTCGACCTCGCGTCCGTGCATGCGGATGGAGCCGGCATCCTTGCCGTAGACGCCGGCCATGATCTTGATCAGCGTCGACTTGCCGGCGCCGTTCTCGCCCATCAGCGCATGGATCTTGCCGGGCTCCAGGGTGAAGTCGACATTGTCGAGCGCCACGACGCCGGGAAAGCGCTTGCCGATGCCGCGCAATTCCAGCGCCGGCACATCGGTATCGATGGCCGCGCCTTCGCCAGGATGCAGGAAATCAACGGACATTGGCTCTGTTCCGGATGATGTCGAGATAGGTTGCCAGGATGATGACGATGCCCGGCACCACCATCTGCAAATCCTGGTTCCAGCCGAGGATGATGATGCCGTTGTCGATCACCTTCAGCACCAGAACGCCAAGCAAGGTACCGAACAGCGAACCGCGGCCACCAAGCAGGCTGGTGCCGCCGAGGATGACGGCGGCAATCACCGTCAGCTCGAAGCCACGGCCGGCGGTCGGCTGGCCGGCATTCATCAGCGACGACAGGATCATGCCGGCAACACCGACGCACAGGCCGGTGACGACGAAGGCCAACAGCTTGAGCCGTTCCGAGCGAATGCCTGACAGGCGCACCGCCTTTTCATTGGCGCCGACCGCGTAGAGGTAGCGGCCGAGCGTGGTGAAGCGCAGCGTCACATAGGCAACCACGAAGATCAGCGCCGCCAGGATGACGGGAACCGGCACGGGGCCGACATAACCGGCGCCGAGATCGGTGAAGCTTGCCAATTGGTTGTGGTTCTGCACCGCCTCGCGCGTGAACAGATAGACGCCGCCCTGCAGCATCATCATCGTGCCGATGGTGGCGATCAGCGAATTCACCCTGAGCCTGGTGACGACCAGCCCGTTGAACAGGCCGACCCCGCCGGCAAAGGCGAGCGCCGCCAGCATGCCGAGCGTAAGACTATGGGTGGAATTGAGCACTGCCATGCCGATGCAGCCGACGAAGGCGAGCGACGCGCCGACCGACAAGTCGACCTCGGCGGTGATGATGAGCATGGTCATGCCCGAGGCGACGATCAGCACCAGAGCGCATTGGCGCAGGATGGCGATGATGTTGGCCTCCGAATAGAATTGCGGCGCCGCGATCGAGATGGCGATGCACAGCACGGCCAGGATTGCGCCCAGCACGAGCTGGCTGCTGCCCAGAAGGTTGCCGCCGATGAAACGCTTCGACGCGGAGGCCTGTGTAAGCTCGCTCATTTCAGTCCATTCCCGGCCGTTTGCCTGGTCCCTCTGGAACCTGTCGTGTCGAACCCGGCATTTGTCTTGGCCACCGAAAGGTCCTGGCCGCCTGCCCTTCCCGCAACACGGGAAGGGCGATATCGGCCGGCCTTATTTCTTCAGGTCGGCGGAGGTCTTCATGCACTTTGCCGGCGGCTGCAGCGCGTTGACGGCATCCCATTTGATGGTGCGGGTGGTGCCGTCATAGTTATAGAACTTCTTCCAATCGTCGCCGTTCATCGGCGCGGTCGGGCTGACGATGTGCTCCGGCACTTCCTCATTGTTGAAAAGCTTCACCGCGGCATCGATGGCGGTAAAGCCTTCCTTCTCGGGGAACATCGCGGCTTCGATGCGGTAGGAAGGCTCGTTCTGCATCGCGTTGATGAAGGCAAGCCCTTCGCCGCCCGTGCCGACCGTCAACAGGCCATCCTGCGACTTGCCCGCCGCTTTCCAGGCCTGCAGGCCACCCAACGAAGACGAATCATTGATGCCGTAGATGATGTTGATATCGGCGTTCTTGGCCAGTGCCGCGGAGGACACTTCGAGAGCGCGGTCCGGATTGCCGCCGCCGTCGAGATCGTGGACCATGACCGCATCGGGGATGATGGTCTTCAGCCCGTCCATGAAGCCGTGCGAGCGCAGCACGGTGGCGGAAAGCAGCGGCAGGCCGACATTCATCACCTTGGCAACGCCGCCGAGCTTTTCCTTGGCGTATTTGCCGGCCTCGACGCCGGAGAAATAGCCGGTGTCGTAGTCGCAGATGGCGACCATGGTGGTCATGCCCTTGACCGGATTGCCTTCCAGCACGACCGGCACGTTGGCGGCCTTGGCCTGGCGCAGCAGCGGCACCACGCCTTCTTCGTTCACCGGGGTGATGATCAGCACGTCGACGCCCTTGGCGATGAAGTCTTCGGCCGCGGCGACCTGCTTGGCTATGTCGAGATTGGCATCCTGCACCTCGACCTCGATGCCGAGTTCCTTGCCGTGAGCCTTCATGCCCTTGATGACGTTCTGATACCACTCATGGGTGGCGTAGTTGGTGACGTAGCCGATGCGCTTGGGCATGTTCTCGGCATGCGCGGCGGCGGCGCCGAGCGCCAGCACGGCGGCGGACGCAAACAGGATTGACTTGGACCAGAGCATTTTCTTCTCCCAGATTTATCGCTTTTGTTAGTCGCTGAACGGATAGTCCCGCCGTTCCGGGTCGGCACGTAAGGAGTTGGTGGCTTCGCCCCAGCCGAGTGCCGCCGATATCTTCTCGGCGGCGGCGCGGGCGCGTTCGAAGACGGTTTCGCTGTCGAACCGCGCCGCCTTCTGCGGCAGCAGCGGCACGGTTAGCGCGGCGATGACGGCACCGGTGTGATCGTGCACAGGCATGGAGATGTTGGTGCAGGCCGCAACGGCCAAGGAAGCGCGCATCTCGTAGCCGAGCCTGGCGACCTCGTTCAGCCGCGCCTCGATTTCGGCCCGCGTGCCCTGACCCTCACCGGCGGCCACGATGCGCTCGACGATGCGGTCGCGCTCGGCCCGGTTCGAATGGGCGAGCAGCACGGCACCCGAACTTGTTTCGAGGATCGGGAAATGCGACCCAAGTGCTACCGAGTAGCGCATCGGCAGCGGCGAATCGATCTGCAAAACCACCAGTGCGTTCTGGCCCTCGCGCACCACGAGATGGCAGCTCTGGTCGGCATTGGCGGTCAATTCGCGCATCACCGGCAGAGCGCATTCCACCAGCCGGTTTACCGGCGGATGCATGTGCGCCAGTTCGAACAGCTTCAGCGACAGCCGGAAACGGTCCGATTGCGTGCGAAAGATATAGCCCCGTTTCTCCAGCAGAAGCAGGATACGGTAGATCTCGTGAATGGAGCGGCCGAGGCCGGTCGCGATCTCGGTCTGGGTCAGCGTTTCGGCGCTGGAGGCCATGAATTCCAGAACGTCGAGCGCCTTCTCCACCGCCGGCACGCGATAGCCGTTGCGGCCGCTTTCGCCCTCGTCGAGCGTCTCGGCAACGCTTGCGGCCATCAGGCGACGCTCCGTTCCGGCTGGACTTGCCTGGTTTCGCGGTAGAGGCTGTTGACGTGGCCTGCGAGTTCGGTCGCCGACATGTCACCGGCTATGGCTGCGGCGGCATGCGGCGCGCATTCGCGGAAGAAGGCGATGAAGCCCGGATGGGTCGGACGCAGATAGGACGAGGCGATCGTCCGCAGCGTCGAGCCGAAGAAATCGCCGGAAAGACCATTGACCCCGGCATCCTTCCAGGCAGCCAGCGAACCCGGTTGTCCGCCAGACTTCACATAGTCGCCGCGCTGGTATTCGGGCGAGCACAGGAACAGTGCGTAGTCGATCGCGGCCTGCTTGTGCTTCGATTGGGCGCTGACGCCGATGCCGGCACCGCCGAGCAAGGCGCCGGCGGCTTGCGGGGTGGGCACGTCGGCGAAGCGCAGATGGGGCCTGTCGGGTTTCGAGGCGTAATTCACATAGCCGAAGGCGAACGGCACGTAGACAACGTCGTCATGCGCGATCATGTGGTCGTAGCAGCGGATCGGATTCCACTTCGACGAGTCCGGGTGCGAAAGCGCGACAAGCTCGCGCAATTGCGCAATCGCCTGCTCGACCATTTCCTTCGCGATGAATTGCTCGCCATCTTCCTGGGGACGGCCAAGCGTCAGAAGCAGACACATGGCGTCGGTCGGCACGAAGGGCAGGCCGAGCCACTTGCCGTCGCTGCGCGCGCGCCGGCCAAGCTCCAGCACGTCCTGCTGCGTGCCGGGCACCGGGCCGTAGCGCTCCAGCAAATCCGGCCGATAGGAGGCGACCTGGCAGGCGGCGTCGATCGGCAGCGCCCACTGGCGGCTGTTCTTCTGGTAGGAACGCCAGGACGCCCCGACTGAGTCACGTTCGAAGAAATGGATCTGTTCGGCCGACAGATAAGCGTCGAACGGGACCATCAGTTCATCCTGGGCGATATCGCCGATGAAGGGATGGTCGAACACGACCAGATCGTAAGTGCCGAGCACCGGACCGAGGGCGCCCTCACCGAATTCATAGAGGCTGCGGCGGTCCCATTGGATCTCCAGGCCGGGATGCGCGGCGCAATAGGACTCGATGCTGGCGTCCAGCGGACCCCAGCATCGTCTATGATCCCACGCCAGTCCGCGCAGCTTCGTCATGCCACTCAAATCCTCCCGGCACCGGCAATAGCCGGCTCGCCATCGACACTAGCACCATTTTTCATATGCGCAACTTGTTTTCATTTGCGCAAAAAGCGCACACATCCTCCCGACTGGCCGATGCATCGCTTCAAGCCAGATCGAAACGCTCCACGGCGCGCATGATGCCGCGCAGTTCAGCCAAACCCTTGAGCCGTCCGATAAGCGAATAGCCGGGGTTGATCTTTTTCTTGCCGATGTCGTCGGCAAGCAGATGCCCATGGTCCGGCCGCATCGGGATCTGCCAGTCGGCCCGGCCTTGCTCGCGGCGGCGCTTTTCTTCCTGCATCAGAGCCAGGATAACGTGCGCCATGTCGGTGCCGCCTTCGAGATGCTCGGCTTCATAGAACGAGCCGTCCTCCTCGATGGTGATGTTGCGCAGGTGGACGAAGTGGATGCGGTCAGCGAATTCCTTGACCATGGCGACGATGTCGTTGTCGGCGCGCGTGCCATAGGAGCCGGTACAGAAGGTCAGTCCATTGGCGGGACTGTCGACGGCGTTGAGGATAAAACGCGCGTCCTGCGCCGTCGAAACCACGCGCGGCAGGCCATAGAGCGAGAAGGGCGGGTCGTCGGGATGAATGCACATGCGCACCCCCTCCTCTTCGGCCGCCGGAACAATCTCGCGCAGGAACCAGGCAAGGTTGTCGCGCAGTTCGTTCGGCCCGATCGAATCGTATTCCGCCAGGGCTTCGCGAAAACTGTCCCTGTTGTAGCTGCGTTCGGTCGCCGGCAGGCCGGCGATGAGATTGCGCTCGATCCGGTCGATCTGCTCCGGCGTCAGCGTCTTCAGCCGCTTCTCGGCCTCGGCGATACGCGCCGGCGTATAGCTTGCCGCACCGTTCTTGCGCTGCAGCACGAAAAGATCGTAGGCCGCGAAATCGATCGCATCGAAGCGCAGCGCATAGCCGGTTGTCGGCAGGCGATACATTAGGTCGGTGCGGGTCCAGTCCACCACCGGCATGAAATTGTAGCAGATCGTCTCGATGCCGGCCTTGGCGAGCGCCCGGATGCTGTCGCGGTAGTAGCCGGCATAGCGCTCGCGCTCGGGCGCGCCGATCTTGAAGGAATTGTGCACCGGAATACTCTCGACGACCGACCATTTCAGGCCAGCCGCCTCGATGATCCGCTTGCGCTCGAGCACATCGGCCTCAGGCCAGGCGCGGCCGTCATAGATCTGGTGCAACGCGGAGACAACGCCGGTGGCGCCGGCCTGCCTGACATGTTCAAGCGTCACCGGATCATCGGGACCATACCAGCGCCAGCACTGTTCCATGAAGCCTCCTCAGGGTTGGCGGCGACCATATTGTCGGACCACAAGCCTGTCAACAGAACCTTTCCGTCGCCATACAGTTGATTTCCTGTGGATCGAGCCCTAGGGTGGTCCAACAAATAGCAAGGAGTTCTGCGGTGGAACAGGCGAGCCACGATTCGATGGAGGCGGCAGACGAAGCCGGGATCAGCAGTTCCGCCGTCGACCAGACCGTGCGGCAGATCCTCGACCTCATCCGCAATCGCGCCATGTCCATCGGCGATGTGCTGCCCACCGAACGGGAGCTTGGCGAACTGTTCGGCGCCAGCCGCAACACGATACGCGAGGCGCTGCGCACCATCCGAACCTATGGGCTGATCGATCCCAAGCCGCGCGTCGGCGCGGTGCTCGCCGATCGCCAGAATGTCGCGATCCAGAATTTTTTCGCCGCGCAAATGGACATATCGAAAACGTCCTTTCACGACATACAAGGATTTCGCCGCATCATCGAAGTGAGCGTCGGCGACCACATCATCCTCAATGCCAGCGCCGCCGAACTTGAAGCCCTGGACGAGGTCAATGGCCTGATCGAGACCAGCAAGGATGTCCAGGAAGCCGCGCAACGCGATTTCGATTTCCATCTGGCGCTGATGAAGCTCGCCGGCAACCGCATGCTGGTGCAGACTTATCAGTTCCTGTCGCCGGTCATCCTGCACATCATGACCGTCGGCAAATCCATCCGGCCGGTGCTGAGCGAAACACGCCACGCGCATGGCGAGATCATCGCGGCGCTGCGCGCGCGCGACCGCATTGCCTACTGCTACCTGATGAGCCGGCATCTCGATTTCGGCTTGCGCTTCGTTCCCGACGACCTCGAAAACGCCCGTATGTCGGCGGCAAACCCGGTGCATCCGGGTCCGGCATCTTCCAAGGATTTGCATCATGTCTGATTTTGAGAACAAGGTGGCGCTGATCACCGGCACGACCGGCATCGCGCTCGCCACTGCGAGTCGCCTGGCGCGAGGCGGCGCTGCGATCATCGCCTGCGGCATCGACCGGGCGGCCAATGCCGCCATGCAGGAGAGCCTCGCCAAGGCCGGAGCGAATGCGCTGGTGCAAACGGTGGATGTCTCCGTTTCCGACCAGGTGCGCGACGCGGTCGCAGCGGGCGTCGCGAGGTTCGGCGGCATCGACATCATCGTCAATTCGGCGGCGGTCCACCCCTACGGCACGGCGACCACCACCGACTGGGAAACCTGGAACCGGGCGATGACGGTCAATGTCGGGTCGATCTACCTGACCGCGCATTTCGGCATTCCCGAAATGATCCGCCGAGGCGGCGGTGCCATCGTCAATGTCGCCTCGGTGCAGGGGTTCGCCTGCCAGCAGAACGTCGCCGCCTATGCCACGACCAAGGGCGCCATCCACACGCTGACGCGTTCGCTGGCGCTCGACTATGCCGCGGCCGGCATCCGGGTCAATTCGGTCAGCCCGGGCTCGATCCGCACGCCAATCCTCGAGAAGGCAGCGCGTGGTGACAATGGAAGCGACGCCGATGTCGAAGAAGCCTACAAGCGCTTCGGCGCCGCCCATCCGCTCGGCCGCATCGGCGAGCCGGAGGAAGTGGCGGAACTCATTGCTTTCCTGTGTTCATCGAAAGCCGGCTTCTGCACAGGCGCTGACTACAAGATCGATGGCGGCCTCACCGCTGGCATCGGCGTCAAGTAGGGCGACATGAAGATCGGACTTGGCCTCTATCGCGATTCGCTGACGCCGGAGAATTTCCGTTTTGCCCGGCAGGCCGGCGCAACGCATGTCGTTGCGCATCTCACCAACTATTTTCGCGGCCGCGATCCCTCGCTGTCGGCCGGCACCGAAACGGATGGCTGGGGCGATTGTTCGACGGATGGATTGTGGAGCTACGAGGATTTCACCGGACTGGTGAAAACCGTACGCGACAACGGCCTGGAGATCGCCGGCATCGAAAACCTGTCGCCGCGCTTCTGGTCCGACGTGCTGCTCGGCGGCCCCGATCGGTCGAGGCAGCTCGACGGCCTCAAGCGCCTGGTGCGTGACGCCGGCCGGGCCGGCATTCCCTGCATAGGCTACAACTTCTCGATCGCGGGCGTGTGGGGCTGGCAGCGCGGGCCATTCGCGCGCGGCGACGCCATGTCCGTGGGGCTCGATTTGTCCAATATCGATCCCGACCTGCCGCTGCCCGACGGAGTGGTCTGGAATATGCGCTACCGGCCGGGCCGAGCCGGCGCCGCGCCTGTCAGGGTCTCGCAAGAAGAACTGTGGGAACGGCTTGGCGTCTTTCTGCGCGAAATCGTACCGGTGGCCGAAGAGGCCGGCGTCGTGATGGCTGCGCATCCGGACGATCCACCCGCCGAGGCGCTGCGCGGCACGGCGCGCCTCGTCAACCGGCCGCAGAAATATGATCGGCTGATGGATATCGTCGACTCGCCCGCCAACGGGCTGGAGCTCTGCCTCGGCTCGCTGCAGGAGATGCCGCAGACCGAGGAGATCTACAGCCATGTGCGCCGTTTCGCGCGGCGTGGCCGCATCGGCTATATCCATTTCCGCAATGTGCGGGGCAAAGTGCCGAAATATCACGAAACCTTCGTCGACGACGGCGACATCGACATGGCCGAGATCGTGCGCATTCTGCGCGACGAGAATTATCAAGGCGTCATGATACCCGATCACACGCCTGAGATGGCCTGCGACGCGCCATGGCACGCCGGCAAGGCCTTCGCATTGGGCTACATGCGCGCACTGGTGCAGAACGCCGACGCGCTAGGCCCGGTACGAAGCCGGGCACCCGACATGGCAGCGGAGTGAATAGGGGACGCACGACTGACATTTTTCGAGCCCGAAGGCGCCGCAAAAGCCCGCTTTCGATGGAGAGCGGGCTTTTGTTAGTCGGCTCGGTTCCTAACTCAGGATAGCGACGATCTCATATGAGTTCGGATCGACAATAACAATCCTGCCATCGGCCAGGAGGAAATATTCATAGCTCTCATAGGCAGGAACGATTTCGACGATCCGGTGCGGAAGTCGATGCAGCCGCACCTTCTGCTTCGGCACTTTCACGCCGACCGAAATGTCCACGTCGAGGTTCGAGACCGGTTCCACCTTCGTCTCGCGGATGACGTTGGTGATTTCGGTCTTCTGCTCGACGGATATATTGTTGATTGAAGCGGTTGAACTCTGGTCGGTAGTCGTACCGGCCTTGCCCTGCGCTTGCTGATCGGTAGTCGTACCGGCCTTGCCCTGCGCCTGCTGGTCGGTCGTCATACCGGCCTTGCCCTGCGCTTGCTGATCGGTCGTCGTACCGGCCTTGCCCTGCGCTTGCTGACCGGTAGTCGTACCGGCCTTGCCCTGCGCCTGCTCGTCGGTCTTCATGCGGGGCTTGCCTTGCGCCTGCTGATCGGTCTTCACGCCCGCCTTGCCTTGCGCCTGCTCGTCGGTCTTCGCTCCGGCTTTGCCTTGCGCCTGCTCGTCGGTCTTCATGCCGGCCTTGCCTTGCGCCTGCTCGTCGGTCTTCATGCCGGCCTTGCCTTGCGCCTGCTCATCGGTCTTCATGCCGGCCTTGCCTTGCGCCTGCTCGTCGGTCTTTACGCCCGCCTTGCCCTGCGCCTGCTCATCGGTCTTCGCTCCGGCTTTGCCTTGCGCCTGCTCGTCGGTCTTCATGCCGGCCTTGCCTTGCGTCTGCTGCTCGGTGCTGCCGCCCTTCTGGCAATTGGCCGAGCCGGCTGCGCAAGTGTCTGCCCCACCCGATTGGGCCGCTTCGCCCGACTGCTGCTGGGTCTGCGCGATTGCCGCCCCACATCCGAGGGTAAGCGCTAACATGCTGGTGATCAGAGTGGTTCTCATGGGAAATCTCCTAGGATGGCAGTCCCTTCGCGGCAAAACTTTGCCACCCCGTGATTGTTCCACCGAAGGCTAATATATTCCGGAGCGGATGGAACTGCCGGCATTTTGCGAAGTTCGGCGCATGGGGCGCACCTGCCGAAACGCCGGTGGCGTCGTCGGCTTGGCGCCCTGCCCAACATCTGATGGAGACAGAAGTGGAAAAATATCTACTGGGAACGGCAGTGGGCATCCTGTTTCTTGCGGGGGCCGGAGCGGCCGCGGCGCAAGATGTGGTCATCCAGCCGGAGCAAGAAACCGTTATCAAGGAGTATGTGAAGAAGCAGCCGCTGGCCTCGGTCCAACTGCCCGGTGTGGAACTCAATGTCGGATCCACCGTGCCTGATACGGTCGAACTTCATGAAGTTCCCGATGTGAAATACCGCTACGTCGTGGTCGACAATCGAACAGTTCTGGTCGACCCGGAAACCCGGAAAATCGTCCAGGTCCTTCAATGACCGCATGTTCCAAAGCGCCCGCCCCGGCATGCGTCGAGGCGGGCGACCTGTGTCAGGTTTCTGTTTTCATGCATGTCTTTGTTCCAAACCGAGGCGTTTTGGGCGACATGCATGAGCATGGCTACGACTGCAGGTCAAATGCGATGTTGCGATGCTTTTGAATTGCTGAGCTGGCAACAATGTCCGCCAGTTCTTTGTCGGAGAGAGTGCATTCTGGCAGTTCGTAACGGATGGCTGACACCGCCTGCGCCGTGGAAATTGGCCATTCGAGATTTCTGCGGGAATTGATGTAGTGATCGATGGCCCGGATCAGTTCCTTCGAGGTCATATCGATCACAGGCATCGGTTCCTCCTCCTTATTTCCCCGTTTTTCTCACTGTGTTGACGGACACCGAAACCTGCCATCACAATTGTTAAAACGGCAGACGAAAAAGATGTCGATTCAGGAAAATAGGGGCTGGCGGTGGCTTTGGAGTTCACCTCCGCTGCATCGGTGGAAATATAACTGGGAGTGCAGCGGGTTGCGGTGTAGTGTCCCAAGTGATGGCCGCTGCAAAGGGAGAGCTCTTGCACCATGGACGGGGAAGCGGCGAAATCAGCCTTTCTGGGCGGGATTCGCGTTTTGATCGTGGAAGACGAATATTTTCTCGCCGATGACCTGCGTAAGGCTCTCGTCACACAAGGGGCGATAGTGCTCGGCCCGGTCGCCACGGTCGAGCCCGCAATCGAATTGCTGAACAGCGGTCAATGCGATTTTGCGATTCTCGATATCAACTTGCGCGGCGAGCAGACATTCGAGATTGCCCGCGAGTCGTTGGCGAAAGGCGTTCCGATCGCCTTCGCCACCGGCTATGATCAGACGGCCATTCCAGCAGAGCTCGGCGGGATCAGGCGATTTGAAAAGCCTCTGGAATTCGGCAGCATTGTCGAGTTCGTTGCCGCGACGGCACACGATACGCGATGAACGAGAGAAGCGAGCCGGCGGTTGGCCTGAGAGCGAAGACCGCGCGGCACCCGCTTATCCGCAAGCTGTCCAATTTCACGGTCCTGTCCGTGGAAGAATGCGACGCCATCGAGAGCGCGACAACAAAGGTCGCCGAATTCGCCGCCGGCGATGACGTCATCCAAAGGGGCGACCGGACAGGCGGGGTCAACCTGCTGCTCGAAGGATTTGCCTGCCGCTACAAGATTCTCGAAGACGGTCGGCGACAGATCCTTGCCTATTTGGTGCCGGGCGACCTTTGCGATCTTCACGTGTTCCTGCTGCGGCGCATGGACCACTCGATCGGTGCTCTCAGCCGCTCCAAGGTTGCGGCGATCCCGCAGAGCGCCATCCTCGGCTTCACCAACAGCTATCCCAATCTTACGCGTGCGCTCTGGTGGACCACGCTGCTCGACGAGGCGATCACCCGCGAGTGGGTCGTCAACATCGGCCAGCGGACTGCTTATGAACGGATGGCGCACCTTTTTTGCGAGCTGTTTCACAGGCTTCACGCAATTGGTGAAACGGCCGGCAAGAGCTATACCCTACCGGTAACCCAGGCGACCCTGGGCGATACGCTCGGTCTTTCGAACGTGCACATCAACCGTACGCTTCAGGATCTCAGGCGCGACGGCCTCATTTCGTTCAACAACGGCACCGTAACGATTAAGAATTTGGCGAAACTGGAGGCGGCGGCCTTTTTCAATCCTGACTACCTTCATCTGTTGGACGTCAGGGAGCCTTTCGCATGACCAGGCACGGGCTCATCGAGTGGAGCGCAAAATGAAACTTCAGAGGGAACCTGGCCGGCTTCTGCCGGTTCGGCGTGACCGGAAGCGGTAGCGAGCGATGGCCAAGCGCGATTTGATCGGCGGATCGGCAGGTACGATCGATCCGCTGGGGAGTTGGCCGCTGCGATCGCCCTCCATATTTCTACCGACAGCGGCGGCATTAATGCTCCTGCCGGCTCGACGGTATCATTTTCGCCGGCTGAAAACCGCGCGCGGCGGCACGAAAGCCAATTCTGGGCGCGTGAACGCGAGCCAAAGGCCGACGAGACGATGCGCTTGGCACCGCGCATGATCGAGGAACGGTTGAAAGACTGACAGGTGGCTGGAAAAAGACCTCCCAAGAAAGACGTCACGGGTACATTCTCCCGTCCGCAAGGTGTGTCCGCCGAAGAACGCGATGCTTCCGCGTCGATGCGGCTCAGCCATGTCGATGAACAGATGGACGAACGTGACGATCATATCGCCCGGCTCGAAGCCGAACTCCAGGTCACACGCGACCGCCTCCAGGCGACGAAGGCATTTGCCGCCGAATTGCAGCACCGCGTTCGCAACACGTTGAGCATTGTCCGTTCGATCGCTCGCCGGTCGGTTGAAAACAGCGACAATGTCGAGGACTACGCCTTTCACCTCGAGGGCCGCATCAATGCGCTTGCACGCACGCACAATGTGCTGATGCGATCGGCCTCGGCCACCGTGCAGCTTGACATGCTTGTCCTTGACGAGCTTGCGTCCCAAGGCGGCCGGACGGAAGATCAGTTCACCATAGATGGCCCGGATATTTCCTTGTCCGGAAAGACGGCGGAGACCTTGGGCCTGGCGTTCCACGAACTCGCCACCAACTCGATGAAATATGGCGCGCTGTCGGCAGCCGACAAATCAATCAGCGTAAGCTGGAAAGTGGGTGGCACGCCCGCCAGACAGGAGCTGAAGATCCGCTGGATCGAGGACCTGCATGGTCCGGCAGCAATACCTGCGCGACGCGGCTTCGGATCCGAGCTGATCGAAAAGGTGGTGCCCTATGAGATCGGCGGAGCTGGCTCGCTGCGCTTCACCGATGCCGAGGTGATCTGCACGATGGATATCCCCCTCTCGAACGAAATTCACCCCAGCAGGAGCCTGGAGGAGCCGCCCGACGATCTCCAGCATTGAACACCGACACTCCTGCGCCGAAGGGCGGCCGGGGCCAGGAGCGTGGCGTTGGAAGGGGCTGACCCAGCACCGACCGAGGTGACGCAACGGCCCCGGGGTTCGCCGAGCTGCCGCGCACCGGCCTTGAAATTCTCAAAATGATGGAACTTCAGCGACAACAAAGAGTTCGGAGCGCGGCGACGGCGAGCGCGCTGTCGTGATCTCGCGACTCACCTTGAAGCGGGAGGAACCTGGATCAACAGGAGCTGACCATGAAGTCCCATACACTCGAACAACTACACGCAATCGCGGAAGTTGATACGGTGTGCCCGACAATGACGCGGAACCAACGCCTGGAGCGCTGGGCAAGTCTTCTTGAGCGTCATCCTGAACGGCGCCTCGGAGCGCTTCCGGGCACCGAATATATGAGCCCCGACATGCGCGAAAACGCCTACTGCGTGCAATCCCCCATCAGCGTCGCGTTCGAAGATCCGATACTGCGGGCGCAGGGTCTGGAAGGCGACACCTATGGAGAGGCAAAGCGCTTTTTCGAACTGTCCAACTGGCAGTTGCACAACATCGTCTGTGATTGCCACGTCGGTGCGACCATGAAAGCCGGGTGGGTCGCCGTTCGCGTGCGCGCCGCCATGGGCGAAGGTTTCAATATCTTCGCCAGGCTCAGGGCGCTGCTCGGACGTTGACCCAGACGCCATCTCGAATGCGTCGACGGAATGACAGTCGGTCGACGCATTTTTCCTCCTTGGCGGCAATTGACGTCGCTTCAGGAGCTCCGAGGCTCCGACCCGCTGCCGATGGTCGGATCGGGCACTACCGGACCGCGCTCGGCTTCCGATCCTTCCGCCTCTATTTCCTGCACGGCCTGGTCCCAATGCTCCTGCTCTCGGCCCTGCGGGCGGCCTTCGCGCTCCCAGATCTCGTAGGCTCGTCGCTTTATGAGTTCTTCCTTGTCCATTGGAAACTCCTCCTGCGTGCCCCAATCTCCGGCAGGCCGCTTTGTTCCCTCCGGAAACAAAGGCAACGCTTTTGGAGCGATCCGGACTAGCCGCACCGGAGCGACACGGAACCCTTGGGGGATTAGGCCGTTTCCGAGCATCGGCGCAGTGGTGGATGACTTGGGAATGCCCGCCGCTCGAACTCTTGGCGACGAACACGCCAATGATGTGCGTGGGCCATGCCTTGCCGCCCCGTGTGGCCTCGGCCAATCAAAGCCCTTGCAGCGGGACCCCAAAGGGTGGGCGCGGCGCAAATATTGGGCTTGAGATCATGACTATTGTCTTTTCGGATCGTAGCGAGGCAGGACGCGTTCTCGCTGATAAGCTCGGCCACTTCGCAGCGCGCGATGATGTCACCGTGCTGGCGCTGCCGCGCGGCGGCGTGCCTGTCGCCTACGAAGTCGCACAGGCATTGAAGGCACCGCTCGACGTTTTCGTCGTGCGCAAGCTCGGCGTTCCCGGTTACGAAGAGTTGGCCATGGGCGCAATCGCGACCTCCGGCGTACGCGTCCTGAACGACGAGATCGTGGAAGGCCTCGCTGTGCCGGCGCACGTCATCGATGCGGTCACTGCCAGCGAGGAGAGGGAGCTTTTACGCCGCGAGCACCTCTATCGCGGCGAGCGGGTACCGCTCCTTGTGGAGGATCGAATCGTCATTCTCGTGGACGATGGGCTCGCCACTGGGTCGACCATGCGCGCGGCGGTCAGGGCGCTGCGCGAAAAGCGGCCTGCCCGTATAGTTGCGGCCGTTCCGGTCGGCAGTCCCGACACGTGCGAGGCGATGGAGAGCGAGGCAGACGAGGTCGTCTGTGCGACGACGCCGCAGCCGCTCATCGGCGTCGGGCGCTGGTATGAAGACTTCTCCCAAACCAGCGACGACGAGGTCCGCGCCCTTCTCGCCAAGGCGGGGCGACCAACCGCACCGTCCGGCCGCGATGCGCCGCAGAATACGGCAAACCGATTGCACAAGCACGTCGTTCGGCTCTCCGGAGACGCGCGAGACTACGACGAGCTCTTGGCGGCGATCGGCGAGGCGCGCTTTGTGTTGCTCGGTGAAGCTTCGCACGGCACACACGAATTCTATGAGGAGCGCGCGCGGATCACGCGGCGGCTGATCGAGGAGCAGGGTTTTGCCGCCGTCGCTGTCGAAGCCGACTGGCCCGACACATACCGGGTCAACCGCTATGTTCAGGGAACAGGCGGGGATATCGACGCCGAAGAGGCGCTCGCCGATTTCCGACGCTTCCCGACCTGGATGTGGCGGAACAGGGTCGTCGTCGATTTTGTCGAATGGCTGCGCCGGCACAATGAAGCGCCCGGCAAGGGCAATCCGAAAGTCGGGTTCTATGGGCTCGACCTCTATGCCCTGCATGGCGCGATGAAGGCGGTGCTGCGCTATCTCGAAAAGGCCGACCCGGCCGCGGCGGAGATCGCGCGTCGCCGCTATGCCTGTTTCGATCATTTCGGCCCTGACCCGCAGGCTTATGGCTTCATAGCCGGCAATGAGGTCGACAAATCTTGCCAGGAGGCTGTGGTCGCACAGCTGGTCGAGATGCTGAAGCGGCGCCCGGCGAAGGCCGAGCCACGCGAAGGCGCCATCGCGGACGAACTCTTCGCGGCGCAGCAAAACGCCCGCCTGGTGAAGAATGCGGAGGCCTATTATCGCGCCATGTTCCTGGCGCCCGAATCGACCTGGAACCTGCGTGATCGGCACATGGCCGACACGTTCGACGCTCTCACCGCTCATCTCGGCCGGCTCGGGCGATCGCCGAAGATCGTGGTTTGGGCGCATAACTCCCATCTCGGCGACGCCAGGGCGACAGACAGGAGCCTGCATGGCGAGATCAACCTCGGACAGCTTATCCGCGAAAAGCATCAGCGCGACGCCTTCCTCGTCGGCTTCACGACGTATCAAGGAACGGTGACGGCGGCATCGAACTGGGACGGCCCGGCGGAGCGCAAGGTTGTCCGGCCTGCCCTAGCGCGCAGCTATGAGGCGCTGCTGCATGCAGTCCCGGCTGATCGCTTCCAGCTGGATCTGCGCGGCGACGGCGAAGCCCTGCCGCGACGGCTCCTGGAGCGCGCGATCGGCGTCATCTACCGGCCTGAGACCGAACGGGCCAGCCACTACTTCCATGCCGACCTTGCCGCGCAATTCGACATGCTGCTGCATTTCGACGAGACGCGGGCGGTTGAGCCGCTGGAGCGCAGCTCGCAATGGGACGCCGGTGAGCTCGCGGAGACCTATCCGTTCGGGGTTTAGGGACCGATCCAGTTGAGATGGAGATCGCCATGGTCTCAGTCCTGAAGCCAAACGAGAAGGCCGTGCAGGTTCCCGCCGGCGGCGCAATGCTCGCGGGCAACCTGTCGCTGCCGCAGGAAGCCCGTGGGCTCGTCCTCTTCGCTCACGGCAGCGGCAGCAGCCGGCACAGCCCGCGCAACCGCTATGTGGCCGGACGGTTGAACGAGGCGGAACTCGCCACGTTGCTCATCGACCTGTTGACGACCGAAGAGGAGCGTATCGACCAGATTACCGCCGAGTTGCGGTTCGACATCCGCTTGCTCGCCGATCGACTGGTTCAGGTTACCGACTGGCTGCACATGTCCGAGGAAACGTCGGCGCTGCGCGTCGGTTATTTCGGCGCGAGCACAGGGGCTGCCGCGGCGCTGATGGCTGCGGCAGAGCGCCCGGATCGAGCGGCCGCCGTCGTCTCGCGCGGCGGGCGTCCGGATCTTGCGGCACCTGCCCTGCCCCGCGTCCGGGCACCAACGCTGCTCGTGGTCGGCGGCGCAGACACGCAGGTGATCGCGCTCAACCGTTCGGCGTTCGCGGCGCTGCGGTGTGAAAAGGAGCTCGCCATCGTTCCGGCTGCGACGCACCTGTTCGAGGAGCCCGGCGCGATGGAAGAAGTGGCGGACCTCGCGATCCAATGGTTCCTGCGCCAACTGCCCGCGTGACGCCGGCGCCAACGCCTCATCAGAGAGCCAGATCGATTGGGTCGTCGGCGCGTCAAAAATCATTCCGCGGAGGAGTTCCATGACAGTCAGGGTTCTGCAATTTCTCGCCATTGTCATTTCGGCCCTCGCGCTCATCCCGGCAGGGGCCCATCTCGCCGCTCTTCCCAACAAGATATCTCTGCCGCAGCCGGAATATTTCACCGTCCAAGGCATCTATTACGGATGGGCGATCCTCGGGTTGCTCTGGCCTGCCGCGCTGATCGTGAACGCATTGTTGGCGATCTCCGTGCGCTCACAGGCTTGGCCCTTTTGGCTCGCCCTGCTTGCGGCGCTGTGTTTCGCGATCATGCTCGCGATCTTCGTTGTCTGGACGCTCCCTGCCAACCAGGCGACGCAGAACTGGACGACAGTTCCCGCAAACTGGGAAGCGCTCAGGCAGCAATGGGAATATTCCCATGCGGCAAATACTGCGATTGTATTTGCCGCGCTCTGTCTCGCGACGCTGTCGGCGCTCTCGTGGCGTCCGGCCGGCCCGTAGATCCTCGCCGGAGAAAGTCTCTTTTCCTCCGGATCATTCGCGCCATCGATGCGTTAGGTTTTCTGGAGGTCGCGACGTCGCACCGCCATCTGTCCCGCTGTATCCAACGAGGAGAAAGCGATGCCGGATAAGAAAACCATCGAGAAAGCGAAAAAAGACAAGCGCGAAGGCAAATCGCCCACCACGCAGGCCGGCGAATTCGTGCATTACGAGATCGAGAAGGTCCGTCGCGGCAAGCACGGCGCGCGCTCGACCAAGCAGGCGATCGCCATCGGTCTTTCGGAGGCGCGCCGCGCAGGCGTCGACCTGCCTCCGCCCAAGAAACGAAGCGTCAAGGAGAGCACCCGCAAGAGCGCCGAATACGCCTATGAAGTTGGCCAGGGCGAACGTAAGCCAAAACGCAGCCCCAAGGTCTCGAAGGCCGTTTCCGAGGTTCTCGAGCACGAGCCGAAGAACACGGCATCCCATGAGGCGCTTTCAAGACAGACCAAGCAGGCGGCGTCGCGCCGGACGGCCGAGGAGCGCTCGGCCGCAGCCAAGAAAGCCTCGGAGACGAAGGGCACTGCAGGCCGGTCCGCCGCCGCACGCAAGGCGGTCCGCACCAAAGGTGCTGCCGGAAGAAAGAAAGTAGCGCAGAAGGCCGCCAGCACGCGTGCGGGCCGAACTTAGAAGGTCGAAAACCCGCTACGCACTCTCTCCAGCCGGCTGGTGAGAGGTAGCTGGACCGCAGCCAGCGTCAAGCGATGCGCACTATGTCGGCTGGGACAGTGCGATCGTGTGAGATACGGCCGTCCTTGTCTTTGTCTCGATCCGGCGGGAACAACGGCCCGTGTTCAAGGTTATGGAAAGCTACACCGGTGGTGGAGCTTTCATGACAACCTTAGGGAGACGAAAACATGGCGACTGCGAAGAAGGCGGCGACGAAAGGGCTGGAAGCCCTGTTCCTCGACGGGCTGAAGGATATTTATTACGCCGAAAAGAAAATACTAAAGGCGCTGCCCAAGATGGCCAAGGGTGCCGAGTCCGAGGAGGTCGCGGCGGCGTTCGAGAAACATCGCGTGGAAACCGAAGGCCAGGTCGACCGCCTCGAACAGGTGTTCGACCTGATGGACAAGCCAGCCCGCGGCAAGACCTGTCCGGCAATCGACGGCATTCTCGAAGAGGGGTCGGAGATTCTCGACGACTATAAGGGCGACCCAGCATTGGATGCAGGACTGGTCGGAGCGGCACAGGCGGTCGAGCACTATGAAATCGCACGCTACGGCACGTTGATCGCGTGGGCTGAACAGCTTGGCAAGAGCGACGCGGTCAAGCTCCTCAACGAGACGCTCAAAGAGGAAGTGGCAACCGATGAAGCGCTTACAGGCTTAGGCGAAGGCGGGGTCAATGAGCGGGCTCTTGAGAAAGCCGCTTAGCCGCGGGGCAGCCCGGCGCTAAGCGCCCGGCAGCCTTCCTGTCCAGAGCGGGGTGCATTCGAGTTGAACTGCGGGTCCTGCTCTGGATTTGGCTGCCGGGACCTCGACAAAACAGGTTGTTAAAATCACCGAACCTTACAGGAGGATCCGCGCAATGCCGGAAGACCTGTCTCGCGAGGAAGAGCAACGCGGTACCGGAAAGCTCATCACCTGGGGTGTCGTGATCGCCGCCGTGTTTTTTATTGGCCTCTTGGCCATATTCGTCCTCAAGCCGCTTATGACGGGATCTTAGAATCCTTTCGAGCCGCAGCGCGCTTAGCCGCGCCGGAACGTGCTCGCAAGCAATTCGATGGCCGCAAACAATTCCAGCACGCTTTGCGAGGCGGCGGTGATGCGATCGAATGTTCCCCCAAAGGAGTGCGAACCATGCCCCTGACGCTCAGCAGCCCCGCCTTTGCCGACGGCGGAGAGATCCCCGAAGCCTATACTCGTGACGGCAAGAACGTATCTCCGCCTCTGAAGTGGGCCGGGGTACCGGACGGCACAAAGAGCCTCGTCCTTGTCGTCCAGGATCCCGACGCGCCGAGCGGAATGTTCGGCCATTGGGGGGTGTTCAACATTTCGCCGGAGGTGCAGGAGTTGCCCGAAGCGGAAAGCGGCAGACCGGGTCCACAGGCCCTCAGGCAAGCGCGGGACGATTTCGGCAACGCCTATTACGACGGCCCTGAACCGCCTGCGGGCCACGGTGTCCATCACTACCACTTCCGGCTGGCGGCGCTCGACACGCCGAACCTTGCTATCCCCGCAAGCACGGGCGTGGAGCGTATCTGGCAGGAGGCGCAAAAACATTTGCTGGAGCAGGCAGAACTCGTCGGAACCTACGAACGTGGCCGGTAATTGAAGGCAGATTGATCCGGGCGCCGTCGTCCACGCGCGGAACGGTTCTTCTCCTTGCCGGTTGTGAGGGAAAGGAGACGTCCCATGTTTGAAAGCGTCATGTGGTTGATCGTCGTCGCCGGCGGGCCATTGTTGCTGCTCGTGTTGCTGGCCTACGTCATTGTCACCCGACGTCGCCGCGGTCCCGCAGAACGCAGAGAAAGCGATCGAGCCACCGATCGGCTCTATCATCAGGACAAGGATTGATTGTAGCTACTGTGGCCCACAGCAAACTCGATCAGCGGTCCAAACATCCCTCGCACATGTCCCGAAGATCAAATTTCGGGCGAGGCACCCACGCCGGCCTGGCTGCAAAGTGCCCCGCCGCCCTGGCAGGCTTGTTCTTCAGGGCCGGTTTATTGCCCTGCCGCCGTCGCGCTCAGGGACATAGTCGCCCGCGTTGACGTCAAAGCCGGTCCAGCCATCCGCCTCGTAAGCCCTACGGCGTTCCATCACGTCAACCGAGCTGGACTGACCCAGAATGTCCTCGGCTTCCGGAACAAGCCCATCGTCCACCTTGGCCGTCACCAGCGTACCGCCACGACGTACGCCCTCTGCATAGACATTTGCATCGTTTTCGGAAACGCCCGAATCCGTCAGAGCGCCAATGATACCGCCCGCCGCACCACCAGCCACCGCGCCGGCAACCGCCCCGGTGGCGGTAGCGGCAAGCCATCCGGCCGCAACCACAGGTCCGACGCCCGGAACGGCCATGACGCCCAACCCTGTCAGCAAACCGCCGGCGCCACCGACCACGGCCCCTATCCCTGCACCGCTCGCGGCATCTTCAGCGGCTTCGGAACGATCTCTCTCGTACCAGCCATCCGAGTTGTTGGCGATGATGCTGATATCGGAATGTGGCACTCCGGACGCTTCCAGTTCGCCGACCGCGTCGGCTGCGTCGTCATAGTTGTCGAACAGTGCAGTTACGGTTTTCATTTTGATATCTCCTGATCGGGCTCATTTGCTGTCGGCGACGACGTTGCCCTGATAGTCGAGCCCGACGGCGACACTTTGGCCTGACTTGGTCGCCTGGCCGCGCCAGATGCCTTGATCGTCCTTGGCAAGCTTCGACACATTGGAATAGCCGGCATCCTCGATGCGGCTCTTTGCCTGGGTCTCGGTGAAACTGTTTGCGCCGGGCACCAGGGCCGCGGCATTGGGCGTGTTCGTGGTTTTCACAGCGGGCGTTGTCGCTCCCGTGATGGAGTCCTGGCCGGCGGCGATCTTTTCGATCATCTGCCGATGCATCTTCAACGTATCGACCGTCTGCTGGGCGAACGTCTTGAGGGCCGCGTTGTCGCCGTCGCGGGCGTAGCTTTCAAACAGATTGACGGCATCGGCGTGCGCCTTGCGCTGCATGTCCACATAGGCCGGATCGATTGGCGGCTGTGCGTTCTGGAGCTTATCCAGATCCGCCTGGTGCTGCGCATCGAGCGCCGTCGGCATCTTCAACTTCTGTTCGCCGGCAATTGTTTCCAGCTTGGCGTTGGCCGCGCCGTGGTCCCGGATCATCGTCTGCGCGAAATTCTTGATGCTTTGATCCTGGGCCTTGTCCTGGGCAATCTTGCTTGAGTCGACTTCGAACTTGCCGCCGACGGCGGCCTTGTCGACGAAATCCTGGGCGCTGTCGGCAGCAGCCAAAGCAGGCATTGCGATAAGCATGGAAGCAGCGGCGAGCGAGGCAAGAAGGTGTCGCGTTTTCATTGGCTTTGTCCTTGTCGATGCGCGAACTTACGATGCGCCCTAACAAGCCAGGATGGGCTTTGTTCCGGCGCCGTGCGATGCGCTGCAAGCGCCTTCGGACAGGCCCCACAGCCGGCCAGGAGACCTTCAACATCGGGACCGCGGCGCGGAACAAATCGGCGGCTGCGAGATTTGATTTTAAATGCGACCCATGAGCGTCAATCTGTCGACCGAGCGAACTTGCCGAATTGGGTTCCGAGGAGAGTTCATGGCCAAGATTTCAAATTCCACACCTGCCGCAGCCAGGGGAGAAGTTCAGGCTGGAGCCACACGGGACAAAACGCCCGGATTCGATCCTGCAGTTGCCCCGTTCGAGACCGACGCCGAGGCGGCGGACACGCAGAACCCGGTCACTGAAGCAGGTCCGCAGCGTTCTCTCCGGCCAAAATTCGAAAACGATGCCAGCTTCGCCAACGCGATGCGGCCGGTGGAGAACGAGCCCCAACTGCAGCCCCGCAGCAACTGGCCGCTAATGATGATTGCGGCCGTCGTGCTGATAGCGGCCGCGGTGTTCCTGGCAGCCAGCCTGCTGCGGTAAGGCGCATCATCCTGAGTGCAGACAGCATCAGACAACCCTTGGCTGAGTTCGAGCACTTTCGCGCGGCCGTCCGCCTGGGTCGTCATCGATCCTGCCTCCCTCGTGGATGAAATTCGGGGGCGCCCTTCATGCCGGAAAGTTCCGTTGTCGAACACAGCAGCCGCGGCCGTGCAGGATCGGAGATGTCGAGCTTGTCCCAGGGAATACGGTACAGGCCGTCGCGACGGCGCAACCGGAAGAAATCCAGCACCGCCGTGCCGATGGTCGAGGCCGAGAGACGCTCGAAAGCGGCGTAGATACCGACATGGAATTCGGTAACGACGAAGTCGTCGCCGGCCGGTTCGGCTCGTATCTCCTCGATATAGCCGATGCTTTCGCCTTGCCGCGAGAGAACGCGTCGTCCGGCCAGATGCTCGAGGTTGACGGTGGACATCATCAAGCTCCCGGAATGCGTCCGATGACATGGTCGCGCAGCCAGTCCTGCCAGGCGAAGATCGAGGTTTCGCGCACATCGATATCGAACTGGATGTCGACGCCTATGTCCTGGACCTTCTTCCAGGCGATCCGGTGCGGCTTGCGATGGCGTTTGCCGCCCCACGCTGCCGCGAGTTGCGTCATCCAACGCCCTGGCCGTACGCCCAGTCGACGCGCCAAGGTGACGGAGCCGAGCTCGACCGCGATGATCCTCGGCGGCTTGCCCGGCCGCAACTCCGCCACCAGCCCGTCGATCTTGCCGATCTTGACCTGCTCGCGGTCGACGATCTGCTTGTCGAGGATGTCGCGCAGCAAATCCATCACGTGCCTCCGAATATCTGCAGGGGAATGGTCACCACGGCGAGCACGAAACCAAGCCCGATGATGAAGATCACCGCGGCATTCGAGACAATGCCGTTGCGGTGCTCGCCGACATAGCGCTTGTCGTTCAGCAGGAAAAGGAAAGGAATTACCGTCAGCGGCAGGCTGGCGGCGGTCAGCGCCATGGAAAAAATGGTGAGCTTCAGCGGATCGAGCCCAAGCATGATGGGGATGGCGGCCAGAAACAATGATACCGTGTAGACGGCACTGAAGCCAGGATCGTCGCGTGGCTTGAGGTTTTCGCCCCAGTTCCATCCAAACCCTTGCGCCACCAGATAAGCCTGTTGCAGCCCAACCTCGAGTGCGGCGCCGAAGCAAGCGATGGCGAGCGAGGCAACGAACAGGACGAACCCCCAGAAGCCGAATATCGGGATCAGCATCAACGGTAATTGATGATAGTCGTCGACCTGATCGATGCCGTGCGTTGCAAGCACGAGCGCGGCCACCATCAAGACGCCGATCGAAATGGTGCCGCCAAAGGCCATGCCCAGTCCGGCGATGGCCCGATTGGTTCCGAGATAGCTTCTGTCCCACTGGTCCTCGATCGCCCCCGAGGAATAGAACATGAACAGGTAAGGCGATATCGAAGCGCCAAGGATGCTGACCGCCATGAACCAGTAACTCGCCGCATCATGGGTCGGCAGTGTAGGCACCGCGCCGGACGCGACAGCTGTCCAATCGGGCTTCAGCATCACCGCTGCGACCACGAAGCACAGCGTCACGAGGCCGAGTATCGACACGCCTTTCTCGATCAGCCCGAACGTGCCTTTCCACAGCAACAGCCATGCCACCAAAGCCACGGGTAAAGCCCACCATTGGAAGCCAATGCCGGTGGCAAGTTCGAGCGCGATGGCAACACCACCGATCTCGGCGGACAGCACCATGAAATTGACCAGCAGGGCGGCAAGCAATGGCCATAGCGAAACGTTGAAGCCAAATCGTTCCCGGATCCCGTCAGAGATCGTGTGATGGCTCACGGCGGCAAACCGGCCGGCCATCTCGACCAGAAAAATGATGCAGATGGTGCCGAGAACCACCGCCCAGATCAGCTGAAACCCGAAGGTCGCACCTGCCTGGGCTGCCGTCGCCATCGATCCGACTTCCAGGAAGCCGCCAACACTGGTGACGATGCCCAGCGATATTTCCAGGAGCTTCTTCATGGCTTCGGCGCGAAATATCTGAAGTAAGCGGCGGCCAGGGAGCGCGTGGCCGTCCGAATATCTTCTTGAGCCTCCTGCACTTGCGGGCGGCGGTCCGCTTGCACTCCCGCCTGGGCGCGGTTCACCGCGATCGACAGGTCCTTGACCGCCTCCGCCAACGCAGCCTGCTCGGCAGGTTCAGCCGTAGTGGCCGATCGGATCTTCGCGTCGATATCGGCCAGTGTCGTGCCGGCCGATTGCAGCGTGCGCGAAGCATATTTGGAAGGGGCAGCTCCCGCCGCCCAGGCATCAAGCGTCATTGATACGGTCTGCGCCGTCGAGGCGGCAGTTCGGGATTGCTGTTCGATCTGGTCCGAGGACGAGCACGCGGTCGAAATGGCCATGAGCAACAGCAGGCATGCGCTGTTGCGGCCAAGGCAACGACCGCTAAGAATTAGATCCGGCGTTGGACCCGCCACACGAATGACCTCCCCCACCAACGAAAACCATGTTCGGCGTAAGTTTTGATCTAGCGCGCCCGCCCTCCCCGTCAACCGAGGCTACGATCGAGCCCAGCACGGAGTGCAAGCCTGTCGGCCGCGGCAGGTGCCAAGCGGCAGCGACGGGGACCAGCTCGAGCGGAACAAAGGATCGGCAATCGGATTAACGAGGAGGCGGGCGGTTCGACTTCCATCCTGATCGCCGCGCCGCCCGAACGATCGACTGGCAGGGAAGGACCCCTCGATGCCCCGTCTCATTGCCTGGATAGCCATCGTGGTGATTGTGCTTGTCGCGGCTTGGATATGGTTCGGGCGCGATACATCGGGCAGCGGGGGCGGCAGCCAGCCGGCGCCTCACGCGATAGACCAGAACGGGTAGTTCAGCCTGGATGATCCTGCTCGGCGGCGCTCCGGGTGCGCTCGGCTTTGTACTCGTGGATCAGGCCCAGAATCTGAGCCTTGACCGTCTCGCGCGCCTCAGGTTGGACGAAAGGCATCAGCCGTTCGACAATTTCGCCGACCGTCTGCGGGAGATCCGCGGCGGAATCGGTGAGCTGGCTGCCATGTTCGTAGACATTGTCCGTCAATTTCTTGTCGAGGTCGGAAAGAAATCCCATCGTCGCACTCCCCATCGCTGCCGTGCCCGCTCTCTCAATGGCTCGCCCGACAGAAATGTTCCGCACAACGATCCTGGCATTGCAGACCGGCTGGATATCCGACGCCGGCGGCTGGAGGGGTGCTGCCGCGCGATCCGTGTCAACGCCATGTCGTCTGGCCCGGATCTCCTCGCCTGGCCTTCGACGGGATCAGTTTCCCGGCGTTGGCCCGCAATCCCCTGACGAGCTCTTCCAGATAGGGAAGCAGTTCGAACAGCAGGATCACGGCCATCACGCAGGCAATGTAGATCACCGGCAGCTGCTGCGATTTCCAGACAAGTTCGAAGCGCGCGGTTTCCGTCCCTGCCCCGAACAAGGCGAGGAACTGTCCCCAGTGGAGGGAAATGACGCTGACCAGCCCCATCAGCGGGATCATCTCGAGGAAGCTGTGAACGTGCTGCTCGATCGGCGTGACGGTGCGGGCGGTGGTGGCGTAGCTGACGTCCCACATCGCTGTCGCCTCGTGGACGAGGAAGGTAACGATCATGACGAGAATGATGAGAGCATTCACGTCAAGAAACATGGCGGCCAGCAAAGGTATTCCGACCTCGGCGAACATCAGAAGGTGGATCAACGACTCCTTGGCGCCTGTCGTCGATTCGATGTGAGAGGCGCGATGGCAGAGCCAGTCGGCAAATCCGGCGGCCAACCAGACCGGCAGCAGGAAATACATCAGGATCAGCACGGTAGGATCTGACAGCATGACATCCTTTCGCGCGGGATCCCGTTCGAGGTCGCTACTGCTGCCCCGGCATTTCGGTGTTTTCCTGGGGATTTTTCCGGACACCCGCGGCTGGCGAAGTATCCGTCGGCGCGTTACCGCCCCGGTTCTGTTCAGGCGCCCGCTTCAGTGGCGAGGTATGCCAGCCCATGTCGGCATAGAGAAAGCCTATGAGGAAGCCGATGATGATGATGGCGGCTATCACGAGCGAAAGCACTGCATTGCGTCGCACCATTGCCAGGCTCCCTTCCCAAGCCGATCCCAAGCCGAACAGCCGATCACGAAAATAGTTCCACGACCGGCCGCGATCGCTCCTCGGTCGCGTCGGCTTCGACCCGCAAGATTCGACCCCAACACTGCACGGAGCCGCGGGAACAATCGGTGACGGGCGAGGTTCGGTATGGTTCTTCAAGGACGATCTCGATGAAACCTGCCGTAACCGACCGTATCGAAACAAAAAAATACAACCATCCCACGGGCGGATGGGGATCCCTGAGGTCATTGGTCCGCAAGGCATACGGCGAAGGCCTGCTGATGTCGGGCATATGGAGCACGCTGCTCAAGCAGAACAAGGCCGATGGCTACATGTGCGTTTCCTGTTCATGGGCCAAGCCGGCCGATCCGCGGCCCTTCGAGTTCTGCGAAAATGGCGCGAAGGCGACCATGTGGGATCAGACGAAGCTGCGTTGCGGCCCCGATTTCTTCGCACGACATACGGTCACCGAACTGCTCGACTGGCCGGATCGTGAGCTCGAAAAACAGGGCAGGCTTACCGATCCCCTGCGCTACAATGCCGTCACCGACCGCTATGAACCGGTTTCCTGGGATGACGCATTCCTCGAGATCGGCATGGAGCTTCGGCGGCTCGATCCGAAATCGGTCGTCTTCTACACATCCGGCCGGGCCTCGCTGGAGGCTTCGTTCATGTATCAGCTCTTTGCGCGTATCTATGGCTCATCGAACCTGCCCGATTCTTCCAACATGTGCCACGAATCGACCTCGGTCGGGCTGCCCGAATCGATCGGCTCGCCGGTTGGAACCGTGCAGCTCGAGGACTTCTCCCAGTGCGACATGATGTTCTTTTTTGGCCACAACACCGGGGTGACGGCGCCGCGGCTGCTGCATCCGCTGCAAGAGGCTCGTCAACGCGGGGTGCCGGTGTTCACCTTCAATCCCTTGCCGGAAAGGGGGCTGAAGCGCTTCAAGAATCCGCAAGATCCCCTTGAGATGCTGTCGCCGGGGCCCGGCACGAAGATGTCCAGCGACTTCTTCCAGGTCCGCAGCGGCGGCGATATCGCCGCCATGACCGGCATCGCCAAGGCGGTGCTGGCGCTCGACGACGCGGCACGGGAACACGGGAATCCGCGCGTCCTCGACGTCGATTTCATTGCCGAGCACACGGATGGTTTTGCCGAATTCGAGGCTTACCTGCGGGCAGCCAGGTGGGACGAAGTCGTCAGGCGCTCGGGAATAGCGCAGGCGGATCTCGAACATGTTGCCGAGGTCTACAGCCGCTCCAATGCGGTGATCGGCAATTACGGCATGGGTTTGACACAGCACCGGCACGGTACCGAGAACGTCCAGATGCTATGCAACCTGCTGCTCATGCGCGGCAACATGGGAAAGCCCGGCGCCGGCATTTCACCGCTGCGCGGCCATTCCAATGTCCAGGGCCAGCGCACTGTCGGCATATCCGAAAAGCCCGAGCTCGTCCCGCTCGACAAGTTCGCCCGGTTCTATGATTTCGAGCCGCCACGCGAGAAGGGTCTCGACACGGTCGAGGCCTGCGAGGGCGTCATCGCCGGCTCGGTGAACGGCTTCATCGGGCTCGGCGGCAATTTCGTTCGCGCCGTTCCCGAAACCGGCCTGATCGAGAAAGCATGGCGTCGGCTTGGGCTGCATGTCGAAGTCGCCACCAAGCTCAACCGCAGCCATCTCCTGCCAGGGGCGGTGACCTATCTGCTGCCCTGCCTGTCGCGGCTGGAAAGGGACCATCAGGCGAGCGGCGACCAGACCGTTTCAATGGAGGACTCCACCGCCTGTATCCACGGCTCCTTCGGTTCGCGTCCGCCGGCTTCACCGCATCTGCTTTCCGAACCGAAGATCGTGGCGGAACTGGCCAAGGCCACCGTATCGGGGGTGAGTTCGATCCCGTGGGATAAATGGGTCGGCGATTATTCCCTTATCCGCGATGAGATCGAGCGTTGTTACCCGCAGCATTTTCGTGAGTTCAACAAGCGGTTCCTGACGCCGGGAGGCTTTCACCGGGACATCAAGGCTTCGAAACGGGTCTGGGAGACGCCGAACAAGAAAGCCAATTTCAAGCTGCCGACGACGCTTGAAACAGACCCGGATATTGATGTTTCGGGTCACAATGTGCTGACGCTGATAACGGTGCGCTCCAATGACCAGTTCAATACCACCGTCTATGGGTACAATGACAGATTGCGCGGCATCCACGGCACACGCATGGTCCTGTTGATGAACGAGGCCGACATTCAGCGGTTCGGATTGAGCGCCGGGCAGGAAATCGATCTGGAAACCCATGCCGACGATGGCGTGGAGCGGCGGGTTCGAGGTTTGCGCATCACCCCCTACTCCGTGCCCGAAGGCAACTGCGCCGGTTATTATCCGGAACTCAATCCCCTGGTTCCTCTGTGGCACCGGGCCAAGAAGGCTCACGTTCCAGCCGTCAAATCGGTACCCGTCAGAATTGTTGCCAGGGAACCCGAAACGAGAAGCTCGGCGCGCCACTAAAGCAATTCCAGGAAAGTGTGTATGCTTTCTCGGGAAGAGCACGTAGCGCTTTCCCTTGGGATTGCGCGAAAACAAAGACGTAGAGCTCTCGCCATTTCCGTGAAACGGTGAAATGCTCCACCGCTGTTCCCCAGCCGGCAACGCCAGGCCGGTAGCTAGCCGCCAGCCGGCTTAGGGGATGCCGGCTGGGCCGGTTGGGTGCCTTGCTGATCTCCGCCGGTGGTGGTTTGTGGGGTGGGGTTCGTGTCGGTTGTGGGGTTTTTGTCGACCGGCTGACTGTTCGTATCCGCTTTGGATTTGTCGGGATCGGGATTGTTGCACCCGGCCAGACAAACCAGTGCCAGCATCAGCAACACGGCTCTCATATCGATACTCCTTCGGTGGGAGATGGCGAAGCAGCCTGCCAAGCTTCCATCCGGTCGAATCGCACCGAAAGCCCCTGCCTGGCCGCGCTTCTGGCCAACATGCGATCCAGTTCGGCATCTTCGATCGGGCTGCGCATCACCTCACGAATGGCCCTGCAAGCCAACTCCGTCGACACGAAATCATATCGCCTGCTCCTGGTCAGCACATATTGCTCGACCAGCATTTTCACACGCCGGAGCGCGATCTTATCAGCATGTTGCATCATGTTCCTCCTGCACGCGCCGAACTGCGGGACCATCCGCTTGTTCCCGCCCGAATTCCGAAAATCCATCGCCCGGCCAAGAGCAGAAGTCAGACTCCCGACAGGCGCCGACCGGACGATACCGATCCACGGAACAATCATCTCCTCTGCTGGTTCGGCCGGCACGACGGAGGAAATCATGACGGATGCAAAACTCGCAGTGGTCACCGGCGCCTCGAGCGGCATAGGCAAGGAACTTGCGAAACTCTGCGCGAAGGACGGCTACGATCTCGTCGTTGCGGCTGATGAACCCGCAATCCAGCAGGCCGCCGAGGCACTCGGCTCACATAATATCGCAGTCGAAGCCGTCGAGGCCGATCTCGCGATCGTCGAAGGCGTGGATCGGCTGATCTCCCGAATTGGCGAGCGTGACATCGACCTGCTGTTTCTCAACGCTGGACGCGGGCTCGGCAATGGCTTCGTCGACCAGGACTGGGGGAAGATCCGGCGCATCATCGACACCAATATCACCGGAACGGTGTATCTCGCGCATGAACTCGGCGCCAAGATGGCTCGCCGCGGGCGCGGGCGCATTCTTTTCACCGGGTCGATCGCCGGTTTCATGCCCGGGACTTTCCAAGCCGTCTACAACGGCACCAAGGCATTCATCGATTCCTTCGCGATCGCCTTGCGTCACGAATTGCAGGACACCGGCGTCACGGTGACCGTGTTGATGCCCGGCGCCACGCAGACACGCTTCTTCGAACGCGCCGAGATGATGGACACCAAGGTCGGCACCGACGAGAAGGACAATCCGGCCGACGTTGCCAAGGCCGGCTACGAAGCGATGATGACTGGCGAAGAACAGGTGGTCAGCGGCTGGAAGAACAAGCTGCAGGTCGCCGCTGCGCATGTCACGCCAGCGGGTACGCTGGCCGAACAGCACCGCGAGATGGCTGCGCCGGACTCGGCGTCCCAGGACTGACCGGCGGCATCTTCGGCGCCACGCACGAGAAACGCGCGTCTCACCAATGAAACGCACCCTCGAAACTCAGGAGCAACATCGTGAAAGCCCTTACATGGCACGGCAAAGGCGACATACGCTGCGACCAAGTGGCCGATCCCGTCATCGAGGATGACCGCGACGTGATCATCAAGGTTACCTGCTGCGCCATATGCGGCTCCGACCTCCACCTGATGAACGGTTACATGCCGACGATGAAATCGGGCGACGTGCTTGGCCACGAGACGATGGGCGAAGTGGTGGAGGTTGGTCAGGGCCATTCGAAGTTCAAGAAGGGTGACCGGGTGGTGGTGCCGTTCAACATTTCCTGCGGCGAGTGCTGGTTTTGCCAGAACGGGCTGTTTTCGCTTTGCGACCGCTCGAATCCCAACGCAAAACAGGCCGCCGAAGCGATGGGGCAATCGCCGGCCGGCCTTTTCGGATATTCGCATCTTGTCGGCGGCTATTGGGGCGGACAAGCGGAATATCTGCGGGTTCCGTTCGCCGATGTCGGTCCGATTAAGGTGCCGGAGGGAATGGAAGATGAACAGGTGCTGTTTCTCTCCGACATCTTCCCGACCGGGTACATGGCGGCAGAGAACGCCGGCATCGAGCCGGGCGATACGGTCGCGATATGGGGTTGCGGCCCGGTTGGCCAATTCGCCATCCAGAGCGCGTGGATGCTCGGCGCCGGCCGCGTCATCGCCATCGACAAGGTGCCGGAGCGGCTGGCCATGGCGCGTGAACACGGCAAAGCAGAGACGCTCGACTTCAGCAATTCCAATATCTACGACGCACTGATGGCGATGACCGACGGCCGCGGCCCGGATCGCTGCATCGACTGCGTCGGCACTGAATCCGACCCCGGCGCCAGCGCCGACGCCATGCTCGACAAGGTGAAGGCCGCCGTCTATCTCGGCACCGATCGGCCGCATGTGCTGCGAGAGGCGATCTATTGCTGCCGCAAGGGCGGCACCATCTCGGTTCCCGGCGTCTATATCGGCCTGGTCGATCACATCCCGTTCGGCGCCGCGATGAACAAGGGGCTGACCTTCCGAATGGGCCAAACCCATACCCAGCGCTATCTCGAACCACTTCTGGCCAAGGTCCAGAATGGCGAGATCGACCCGTCTTTCGTCATCACCCACAGAGCCGAGCTCGAAGCCGGGCCGGACCTCTACAAGACCTTCCGAGACAAGCAGGATGGTTGCATCAAGGTGGTTATGCGGCCGCATGGCTGAGATGTCGCAATTCCAGAGGCAAGAGCTGTCTCATTCCCGGCATCCGTTGGACGCCCGCCCGATCGGCATTGGCAGTTCGGAACTTTCTGTTGTGTCGGCGATTGACCCGCTGAGTTCGGTTCGGAAGAAGGGTGCCGCCATGGCCAACGAGAATTCTCGCTCGAAACCCGTTATTCGGTCTCCGAACACCGATGGTTTGCCACACCCGAGGCGAGACGCCGGTGATACGGACGCAGGGGCGAAATCGCCGACGCCGAAGACTGCCGGAGGATCTCACCCTTCAGCTCCTCCCCTGGACAATCCCACAGCCAATCGAAATGCCGGTCGTCCCCGTCAGCCCAGCACGACTCCGCGACCGACGGACAAGCCCTTGGACTGATCCTGTGGCGCCTTCGAGTGCCCGTCAACGCGAAACGTCGCGCAGCGACCCCAGGTCGGCCAGCGCAGCCAGGATAGCTGCTTCAGTCGCCGGCTTGGGCACGAATTTGCAGTCGCGAAAGGATGCCGGTAGGTCGCGCGCGCCAAATCCCGTCATGAGGGCGAAGGGAACACCCTGCGCCTGCAATGTCTCCGCGAGGGGCAGGCTCGTTTCACCGTTCAACTGAATGTCCAGCAACGCCATGTCGATCTTGTCCGAGCCGACGAGACGAAGCGCCGCGGCTACCGAAGGCGCGGGACCGACCACCTGGTAACCGGCGCTACGCAGGACCAACGCGGTGTCTTCCGCGATCAGCCATTCATCCTCGACAACCAGGACGCGCGGTCCGTCGTTCACGACCCCTCCTTCCGGTTAACGGGAAATGCGATCTGAACGTTGAGGCCTTCCTTGCGAAAAGCGGTTTCGACATGGCCGCCAAGCCTGTAGCCGATCTCTCCCTGCAGCAGCGTGAGGCCGAAGCCGCTGCCGACGGGTTCATTGACAGGGGGACCGTCCTTCTCGCGCCAGGTAAGCGTAAACATGTCGTCAGCGATCGACCACATCACCACCACCTTGCCACGAGGTTTGGAAAGAGCGCCATATTTGGCCGCGTTGGTGGCCAGTTCGTGGACGGCCATGCTAAGGGAAAGGCCCTGTTGCGGTCCAAGTTCTATCTCCTGGCCGTTCAGTTCGAACCGTTCAATGCCAAACGGCTCGAGCTCCTGGTGAAGCAGCTCGCTGACCGAAGCTTCCTTCCAGCTTTTCCGGCTCAATAATCCATAGGCCCGCGACATCGCATGCAAGCGCCCGATCAAGGCTTCCGCGAATTCATCCTTCGACACGGATTTCTCCCGCGTGCGGCTCGCAATGCTGACGATCACCGCCAACATGTTCTTGACCCGGTGGTTGAGCTCAGAGATGAGAACCTGCTGATGTTCTTCCGCCTGAGCCAGAGTGGTGACGTCGACCAGTGTCACGACCACACCCTGAACGCGGTTGCTCTTGTCCCGATAGGGATTGATATGGACCATGTGAAACCGCCCGGCGCTGTCGCGCGCAAGGTGGTGGTTCAGGGTCTCGCCTGTCTCGAACACCTCGGCGATATGCTGCTTCAACTCGGGATACTCCAACTGGCTCGACAGGTCCGTCAGCGGCCGGCCGACGTCGGAGGGTCGCAGACTGAAGAACGACGAAGCCGCGGGCGTGAAGGTCCGCACCACTAGATTGCGATCGAGGAAAATGGTCGCGATCTCCGTGCTTTCGAACAGGTTGCGCAGATCGCTGTTGGCGTGATCGAGTTCCTCGATCTTGTTCGTCAACTCGGCATTGATAGTGTTCAGTTCCTCATTGAGCGACTGCATTTCCTCCTTCGAGGCCTCAAGTTCCTCATTGGTCGACTGGGCCTCCTCGTTGACAGAGACGAGTTCCTCGTTGGACGATTTCACCTCTTCCAGTGCGGTCTCATATTCCTCGATCGTCGATTGCAGGCGCTCCCTCGCATCGCGCAGTTCTCGCTCCAGATCGGCGGTGCTGTCGGTGTCATGGCTGCCGCCTTCGTCTGTGCGGATCTGCGTAGGTCCCGACGGTTCGAACAGGACGAGATAGAGCGGCTCGCCATTGTCGCGTTCCGCCAGCGGCTCAATGGTGAGCTTGATCGGCTGGATCCGCTCATCATCCTCCTCGACCGTGAGATTTTCCCGTATGACGGTCCGGCGCGTCGACGTCGCTTCCCGCAGCGCGGCGCGCAGGTCGAGTCGCAGCCCACGGCGCGCCATTGTCAACAGTTGCCGGCTGGGAATGCCTTGCGGCGCTTCGAGATATTTGCCGGTGCGAGCTGAGTAGTAGACGACATCGCCCTCGGCGTTGACCAGCACATGCGGGGGGGCGAAGCGCTCCAGCACCTGCGCCTCGACCGCCTGGCGTAGGGGATAACCGGCGGCTCCCTTCCTCAAGCCAGTGCTCTCGGACGGGAATGCGCCTGAACGGCCATCGCCGATCAGGGCCGGCAGCCTGACATGCGGCGAGGCATGCTCCCGCGCCTGGAAGATGCGATGTTTCTTGTCGACGGTAGCGAACAGATCGTCGTTCTGTCCGACGCTCTCCGAGGTGCCGAGGAAAAGATAACCGCCGGGCTTCAGGGCGTAATGGAAAATAGGAATG
Source organism: Mesorhizobium sp. BR1-1-6 (assembly GCF_020165355.1). Classification (NCBI taxonomy): domain Bacteria; kingdom Pseudomonadati; phylum Pseudomonadota; class Alphaproteobacteria; order Hyphomicrobiales; family Phyllobacteriaceae; genus Mesorhizobium; species Mesorhizobium sp. BR1-1-6. The sequence goes on from NZ_JAIUHZ010000017.1 coordinate 53,343, forward strand.
ACCCGGTTCTGAATGGCGGGGCCGAAATAGATCAGCAGGTTACGGCACGACACCAGGTCCATGCGTGAGAAAGGCGGGTCGCGAACGACGCTGTGCGGCGAAAAGATGCACAGCTCCCGTATCTCGTTGCTGATGACATAGGTGTCCCCGTCGCCATTGAAAAACCGCTGGCGGCGTTCGGGGGAAAGTCCCTGCAGCAGGGCTTCAGGATAGCGCCCTGCCCGCGCCACCGCCAGCGCCGGTTCGTCGATATCGGTCGCGAATATCTGGATTCGCGGAACGACCGGGAGCTTTTCCACATGTTCGCGCAGCAGGATGCCGATGGAGAACACCTCTTCGCCTGTGGCGCAGCCGGGAATCCACACCCTGATGATGTCGTTGGCGGTCTTGCCTTCGAAGAGTTGCGGTACGATCTTTCGCTCGAGCAGTTCGAAGGCCTCGGGATCGCGAAAGAAGTTGGTGACGTTGATCAGCAGGTCGCGAAAAAGGTTCATCACCTCGCGAGGGTCCTTCTGCAGCCATTCCACGTATGCGCCAATGGATTGCATCTGCGCGATCTGCATGCGCCGCTTGATGCGTCGCAGGAACGTCTTGGTCTTGTAGCCCGAGAAATCATGGCCTGAGTGGCTGCGCAGGATGCCGTAGATCTGGGACAGGACCTTTTCCATACCCGCCGTGCGGACGCTATCCTCCTCCGCCAACCCATTCAACGCGTCGAAGCCGCGCGTGAAGGCTTCCAGTTTCGTGCCGATCTCCTCGGCGGGCGCGGCTATATCGATAAGTCCGCTGGTGATGGCGCTCTGCGGCATATCGGGGTTGCGCGGGCCGTAGCCGTCGGAGATCTGCGCGACGGTGAGCCCGCCATGCTCCTTGATCGCCTTGGCGCCCAAAGTTCCATCGGAATCTCCGCCCGACAGGATGACGCCGACGGCATGTTCCCCCTGGTCTTCGGCAAGTGCGCTGAAGAAGATGTCTATGGGTTTGCGCTCCTGGCTGAACCCATTGGGCCGGCGCAGGCGCAGCATTCCCTTGTCGATGGTCATGGTCACGTTCTGCGGCATGACATAGACGTGGTTTGGTTGAACGATCATGCCGTCCGCCGCGATTTCGACCGCCATTTCGGTGTAGCGGCCGACGACCTCGTGCAACAGGCTCTCTCGCTTGGGGCTGAGATGAGTGATGACGACGAACGCCATGCCGGGCTGATCGGCCATACCCTTGAACAGCCCTTCCATCGCCGGAATCCCGCCGGCGGACGCGCCGACGCCAACGATGGGAAATCTTTTCGACTGGGCTGTCACTGGAAGTTCCCCTTTCGGCACCTGTGTGCGAAATCACTTATGAAGCAGGCGGACAGCAGGTAAGCATAGGCGCGGCGGAGATACGGAACAAGTCGCGACGGATGGCGTTGAATTTGGAGTTCACGTGTTCAATGACCAAACGTCCATTCTGAAACAAAGCTCCCGACGCACATGGAGTCAGCGGCGTGGAATTGCTCGACGATTTCGGCCGGGCTCGTGCCGACACGCCAGCAGGCTCGGCCAGGGAGACTGTTTCCACGAGATACTGGTCGAGAAAGGATGACGAGGTGCGCGATCTGCAAGGGGTGCATCTTCTGATCGTCGAAGACGAATGGATGGTAGCCGGAGATCTCGCCCGTTATTTCAGCAATATGGGTGCGATCATCCTGGGACCGGCAGCGACGGTCGAACAAGCATCATTGCACACTGAATCGGCCGAGGCTGCCATCCTCGACGTCAACCTCAACGGGCGACGTGTCTTTCCGATCGCGGACGAACTGATGCGCCGCGGCGTCCCGTTCGTGTTTTTCAGCGGTGACAGCGATATCGCCATTCCCGAACATCTCCGGCATGCCAGCAACCTGCGAAAATCCTCGGGCAGCGGGGCTGTATTCAACGCCCTTTTCCCGCCGCAAGGCCCGGCTGAGGCGAGCGGCTTTGTGCCAAGTTCGCCGGATGACGTGTTTTCGCTCCTGCCCAAGCTCAGGCTTGCGGCACGTCTGTTGCTGGGGGATGTGGAAGCCTCCGACCGGCTTGTCGAAAGGACGCTCGAGCGAGCGATCCGTGACATCGACCAAAGGCGGATCGGCCAGTCCACCGAAGACTGGCTTAACGCCATCATGCGCGATTTGGCAAAGTCCGGCGGCGCAAGGCTTCTGAACTGAGCCGAACCAGGTTTCCGATTGATCGCCAGCCGGCCCTCGGTCAGCCCTTTTGGTCACGCTCGACGAACTTGTTGAAACGGCTGGTTTGCCCGCCGCCGGTGTTGGCCTGGTAAAGAAAAGCCAGACGGTTCTCATCGAATATCCGAAAGAACTCATCCCATTCGACTGGTTCGAATGCCTCCTCGGGCTCGCCGAAATCGATCCGCAGGATGCCGCCCTCGCCCTTGGTTCGCACCACTGCCGGCCGGCCGTTCCGCTCCTCGGCCCATTTGCGAATCTCCTCGTGATTGGTGGTCGTCTGCGATTGCGACATCGAAATCTCCTTTGGACCTGCTCTCTCGCCGCGCACGCACCGCGGCAACTGTTGAGCGTCCTAACAGCACACGGCAGGCAATGTTCCAGCACCCGTCGCGCGGTGCGATGCGCCTGCTGTCGAATGAAACCGCCAGGAGAACTTTGTTGATGCGCAGGGAACAAAGCTTTTGCCGAGAAGTTGGGGGCGCCGAGGTCACCAGTCCGAGGAGTTGTCGTGAAACGTATACTGGTCACAGGGGGCTGTGGTTTCATTGGTCGCCACGTCGCACAAGAATTCGCCGATCACGGTTATTCGGTTTGCATCCTAGATGCATTGCTGGATCAGGTGCATGGCGGCGAAGCGGTCAACCTTCCCGCTGGAGCCGAACTGATCAAGGGCGACGTGCGCGATCGCGAAGCCGTCACCAAGGCGCTGAAGGGCGTCGACGGGGTGGTTCACCTGGCTGCGGAAGTCGGCGTCGGCCAATCCATGTACGAGATCGCCCGCTATGTCGGCGCCAACGATCTCGGCACTGCAACACTGCTCGAGGTGTTGATCAAGCACCCGGTCGAGCGGATCGTCGTCGCGTCTTCGATGAGCGTCTACGGCGAAGGTCTGTATGCCACGCCCGACGGCCGGCGCGTCGGCAACGCCCGGCGCAAGGCCAACGACCTCAAAGGCGGACAGTGGGATCCCTTGTCGGCGGACGGTGAACCTCTCTCGCCGTTGCCGACAGACGAAGAAAAGCCGATCGATCTCGCCTCCATCTATGCATTGACGAAGTATGCCCAGGAACGCGCCGTGCTGATCTTCGGCGAAGCCTATGGCGTCGATGCGGTGGCGCTGCGCCTGTTCAACGTTTTCGGCGCCGGACAGGCGCTTTCAAACCCCTATACCGGCGTGCTGGCCAACTTCGCCTCGCGTCTGGCCAACGGCAAGCGGCCGATGATCTTCGAAGATGGCCAGCAGAAGCGCGATTTCGTTCATGTACGTGACGTCGCCCGCGCCTTTCGCCTGGCACTGGAGCAACGCCAGGCAAAAGGCCACGTCATCAACATCGGAAGCGGCCGGGCTTATGCGATCCGCGATGTCGCGCGGCTGCTGGCCGAGGCCATGGGAACGCCGGACCGCTCGCCCGAGCTGCTCGGCAAAGCGCGTTCCGGTGACATTCGCAACTGCTTCGCCGACATTTCCAAGGCGCGCGAACTGCTGGGTTTCGAACCAGGGCGGCAGTTGGAGAATTCCCTCGGCGACTTCGTTTCCTGGGTGCGCAACACGATTGCCATCGATCGCGGCGCCGACATGAAACGCGAGCTCGAAGAACGCGGGCTGGTGTCATGAAGCCGGGTAGACGCAATCGTCGCGAAGCACCTGTCGCCATCGTCGGCGGCAGCGGCTTCATCGGGTCCAATCTCGCCGACAGCTTGTTGTCGGACGGCGAGCCGGTGCTGGTGATCGACAATCTCAGTCGCCCCGGTGTCGAACAGAACCTTGAATGGTTGTCGCACAAGCATGGAAGCCGCCTCACCGTGGAAACTGTCGATGTGCGCGACGCCAACGCCTTGGCTTCGGCCCTCACGGGGTCGAAAGCCATATTCCACCTGGCCGCGCAGACCGCCGTTACCACCAGCCTGGTTCGGCCGGGCGAGGATTTCGACATTAACCTTAGGGGAACTTTCAACGTCCTGGAGGCGGCGCGACAGAGCGGCGAACGCATCCCGGTGATCTTCGCCAGCACCAACAAGGTGTACGGCAGCCTCCCCGACATCGCAGTTCGCCCGGAGGGCGAGCGCTATGTGCCCTGCCACCCTGCGATCCGCACCGAGGGTATCGGCGAGGGCCGCAGCCTGGACTTTTGCACACCCTATGGCTGCTCCAAAGGCGCGGCCGACCAGTACGTGCTCGACTACGCCAAGTCCTATGGCTTGCCGACGGCGGTCCTGCGGATGAGCTGCATCTACGGTCCGCGCCAGTTCGGAACGGAGGACCAGGGCTGGGTTGCGCACTTCCTGCTTTGCGCGCTTTCGGGGCGGCCGATAACCATTTACGGCGACGGCAGGCAGGTGCGCGACATCCTGCACGTCTCCGATGCGGTTGCAGCCTACAGGGCCGTGCTCGACCGGATCGAGACGATCACGGGCCAGGCGTTCAATCTCGGCGGCGGACCGAAAAATGCGCTCAGCCTGCGCATGCTGTTGAGCGAGATCGGTACCCTGACGGATCGAGCACTGTCGATCCGTTATGAGGCAGAGCGGACGGGCGACCAGCCCTTCTTCGTCGCCGATACCAGGAAGATGCAAACCACGCTTGGCTGGACGGCGCATGTTTCGTGGCGCGAAGGCATCCGCGACCTCGCCGAATGGTTGCAGCGTCACCGGCTCGAACCCCACGCCGAAGCCGAGAGGTACGTCGCATGAAAATCGCGTTGGTCAACCCATTCTGGACCTACGACGACAGCATCTATTTCGGCTGCCGCCAACCGCATCTACCCCTGGAACTCGGCTACTCGAAAGCCTTGCTCGAACGGGCTGGCCATGAGGTTCTGATGCTGGACGGACAGCTTCAGAAGCTTGACAATTCCAGCCTTTCCGAACGGGTGGCCGAGTTCGCGCCGGCAATGACGGTCGTCACCACCGCGCCGACCTATCTGTTCTGGCGCTGCGCGCCGCCGGAATTGCGCGTGCCGGCCGATTTTCTCAACCGTCTTGCCGGGCGGGGCGGGCACACCGTCGCGGTCGGGCCGCATGGCTCGGCGACACCGGCGCCAACGCTGCGCAAGCTCGGCGTCGACATCATCGTGCGCGGCGAATGCGAGGAGGTCGTGGCCGACCTTGCACGGCGCGATGATTGGAGTGCGGTGTCGTCAACCGCCTACTTTAGCGAAGCAAGGCTGATCTCGAACGGCGGCGTCCACGCCAGTTCGTTCATCGACCATCCGCCGCTCGAATGGCCATCGGACTGGATCGCCGCGCACGCGCACCACCATCACAGGTTCGACGACCACCAGGTGGGGTTCGGCGCGGAAGTCGAGGCGTCGCGCGGCTGCCCTTACAATTGCAGCTTCTGCGCCAAGATGGATTTCCGCGATGCCTATCGCCGCCGAAATCACGAGGCGGTCGTGACGGAAATAGACCGGCTGATCGCCCAAGGTGTCGGCTATATCTACTTCATCGACGAGATTTTCCTGCCGCAGAAAGCCTTGCTGGAGGCACTGGTCGACCGTGACGTGAAATTCGGCGTACAGACCCGCATCGACCTGTGGAAGCCCGAACTGCTGGAATTGCTTGGCGCGGCCGGTTGCGTGTCAATCGAAGCGGGCCTCGAAAGCCTGACAGTGGAGGGCCGGGCCATGCTGGCCAAGCGCTGCCGCCTGGGCACGGAGGAACTCGCCGCGCTGCTCGTCGATGCAAGACGCCATGTTCCGTTCGTCCAGGCCAATCTGATCGGCGTGGTCGAAGATGACCCTGCCCTGGTCGACTACTGGCGAAACCACCTGATCGACAACGGGGTATGGGCCAATGAGCCGGTACCGCTCTATCCCTACCCGAGTTCGCCCAGCTATCGCGAGCTTTGGGGCGAGCCCGATGACATCGCGTGGGAGCGCGCGCATGAACACTATCTCGCCTCGTTCCAAAAATTCAGCGACATCCAGGAGAAGCGCCCGCGTCCGCTGGCGGAACTGGAGGCGACATGTTGCGGACACTGACCCCGCGTTCGCGGCGCATCCTGATGACGGTCGATGCCGTGGGCGGCGTGTGGCGGTACGCGCTTGATCTGGCGCGGGAATTCGTGGACGGCGGGGACAGCGTTTTGCTCGCCGGTCTCGGTCCGGAACCATCCACGCAACAGGCCGAAGAAGCACAGTCCTTGGCGACACTGACCTGGCTGAACACGCCGCCGGATTGGATGACCCGCAATGCCAGCGACCTCGATGCGTTGCCGGGGGAGTTGCATGCGCCCATTCGTGACCACGCCATCGACCTTGTTCATCTCAATGCCCCGACGCAGGCAGTGGGGCTCGATGCGCCCTGCCCTATCGTGGTGGTCTCGCATTCCTGCGTGGTCACATGGTTCCATGCCGTCAAGGGACAGGCGGTGGACAGCGCATGGGATTGGCAGAAGCAGCGCAACAGGCGCGGCTTCGACACGGCCGACGCCGTCATCGCGCCGAGCCACAGCCACGCCGGCATGCTCGAAACCTGCTATGGACAAATCGCGCGTCTTAATGTCGTCGCCAACGGCGCCCGCCCGGTAGCGAAAGCCGAAAAGCGTCAACCGCTCGTCTTCGCCGCCGCCCGCTGGTGGGACGAAGCCAAGAACGCGATGGCGATCGACCAGGCCGCGTCGATAACGCAATGGCCCGTCTTTGCAGCCGGTTCCACGCAAGGTCCGGACGGCCAGCGCGCCGGCTTCAGCCATGCCGTCGCTCTCGGAGCGCTACCGCATGATGAGATGCGCTCCCTGATGGCGCGCGCCGGAATCTTCGTGTCGCCATCGCTCTACGAGCCGTTCGGCCTGGCGACGCTGGAAGCGGCCATGTCGGCGACGCCGCTGGTTCTATCCGACATCGCCACCTACCGCGAGTTATGGGACGGGGCCGCGTTATTCTACGACGCGCGCGATCCGCATGATCTCGCCGCCTGCATCAACCGTCTCTCCGCGGATGCGCAGCACAGGCGGGAGCTCGGACGGGCAGCCCTGCGCCGGAGCCGCAGGTTTTCGTTGGCGAGGCAGGCAGCGGCCATGCGCGACGTCTACGACAAAGCGGCCCTAGCGATGGCGGAGCGCTGATCATGCGCTTTCTGTTCTATACCCATTCGGTCGTTTCCGACTGGAACCACGGCAACGCACATTTCGTGCGCGGCGTCATGCGGGAGCTGGTCGCACGCCAGCATCAGGCGATCGCGCTGGAGCCGGCGGACGGCTGGAGCCGCTCGAATCTGCTGGCCGAGAAGGGCTCCTTCGCCATCGAGCGCTTCAGGAACGATTTCCCCGAGCTGATGCCGGTGACCTACGATGCCGGCTTCGACCACGAGGCCTGGATCGCCGATGCGGACGTGGTGGTCGTCCATGAATGGACCGAGCCGGACCTCGTCGCGCGCCTTGGTCGCGCCAGGGCCAACGGCGGCAACTTTATCCTCCTGTTTCACGACACCCACCACCGCGCCGTGTCGGCGACCGAGGCGATCTCGGCGCTCCGGCTGGAGCATTACGACGGCGTCCTCGCCTTTGGCGAAGCCCTGCGCGAGAGCTACCTGCGCGCCGGGTGGGGCAAACGCGTCTTCACCTGGCACGAGGCGGCTGACGACCGCCTGTTCAGACCGCATCCTGAGATCCGCCCGACCTCCGATCTGATCTGGATTGGAAACTGGGGCGACGACGAGCGTACCGCGGAGCTCAAGGAATTTCTGATCGAGCCGGTGCACGAACTCGGCCTCGATGCCACCGTTCATGGCGTGCGCTACCCCAGGCAGGCGCTCGCCGATCTCGCAGCCGCCGGCCTGCGCCATGAAGGCTGGATCGCCAATGCCGACGTGCCGAAGGCGTTCGCAACGCATCGTGTCACGGTGCATGTTCCGCGCCGCCCCTATCGGGAAGGCCTGCCCGGCATTCCGACCATCCGCGTGTTCGAGGCGCTCGCCTGCGGCATTCCGCTGATTTCGGCCCCGTGGTCCGACACCGAGCAACTGTTCAGGCCAGGCGTCGATTTCCTGTTTGCGGACAATGGCTCCCAGATGCGGCGACACCTCCGGGCCGTACTCGGCGACGCGGATTTCGCTGCCTCCCTGGCGGCGTCTGGTCTCGAGACCATCCGCCTGCGGCACACATGCCGGCACCGCCTGGACGAGTTGTTCGGCGTGCTCGCCGAATGCGGACCTCAACATATCACCAATCCGACCGCCGCAAAGGAAGCTGCTGAATGAAGATCGCTTTTTATGGATCGAGCCTGTTGTCGTCCTACTGGAACGGCGCCGCTACCTATTACCGTGGGTTGCTCAAGGCGCTTTCCCAACTCGGCTACGAAATCACCTTCTATGAACCTGACGTCTATGACCGCCGGAACAACCGCGACATCGAGGCGCCGGATTGGTGCGCCGTCGTCGTGTACGAGGCGACCCAGCACGCGCTGATGCAGGTGGCGGCGTGCGCCGCCGAGGCGGATATCGTCGTCAAGGCGAGCGGCGTCGGTTTCGAGGATGAGGCGCTGCTGCGCGCCGTGCTCGATCACGCGCGTCCTGACGCGCTCGTCGTGTTCTGGGACGTGGATGCTCCGGCGACGCTCGGCCAATTGCGCGATGAACCGGACCATCCGCTGCATGCCGCGCTGCGGCAAATCGATCTTGTGCTGACCTATGGCGGCGGCGACCCCGTGGTCTGGGCCTATCGCGCCATGGGAGCGAAGGAATGCGTGCCGATCTACAATGCGCTCGATCCTGAAACGCATCATCCAGTCGCCAGTCAGGCGCGTTTTGCTTGCGACCTCGCTTTCCTCGGAAACCGGCTGCCGGACCGTGAGGCGCGCGTCGAGGCGTTTTTTCTCGATCCGGCCAGCCGTTTGCAGGAGCAGCGTTTCCTGCTTGGCGGATCGGGCTGGGGCGACAAGCCGCTTCCCGCCAATGTCGGTTGGCTCGGCCACGTCGGCACCCGTGACCACAACGCCTTCAACGTCACCCCGAAGGCCGTGTTGAACATCAGCCGCGACAGCATGGCCGCAAACGGCTTTTCGCCCGCCACCCGGGTTTTCGAGGCGGCGGGCGCCGGTGCCTGCCTCATCACGGATGCGTGGCTGGGCGTCGAACTGTTCCTGAAACCCGGCGAGGAGATCCTGGTCGCGCGCGACGGCGGCGATGTCGCCGAAATCATGCGCACCTTGACCCCCAATCGGGCAAAGGCGATCGGCGCGTCCGCGCTGCGCCGCGTCCGCGGTGAACATACCTACGCCATGAGAGCGGCCGTGACCGATACGGTCTTGAGGCAGCACTTCGAGCGCGGGACCGTGGAGGCGGCGTAATGACCAAGCGGCTCAACATCGTCTTTCTCGGCCTGTCCCTCTCCTCGTCCTGGGGAAACGGCCACGCCACGACATTTCGAGGCCTGCTGAAAGGCCTGCATGAACTCGGTCACCGCGTGACCTTCCTGGAGCGCAACGTGCCGTGGTATGCCAATCACCGCGACTTGCGCGATCCCGATTTCTGCACTCTGCGCTACTACGAAACGACGCAGGAGTTGCAACAGGACTGGGCACGATGCCTGCAACAGGCCGATGTCGTGGTCGTCGGGTCCTTCGTTCCGGAGGGGCGCGCGGTCATCGACATTGCCGTGGCGCTCTGCAAAGGGGCGCTCTGCTTTTATGACATCGACACGCCGGTGACCCTGGCAAAGCTTTCGACGGATGAATGCGACTATCTTAGTCGGCGGCAGATTCCGTATTTCGATGTCTATTTCTCCTTCACCGGCGGGCCGACGCTTGGCCGACTGGCGCAGGATTTCGGTGCGCGCCGTGCCGAACCGCTCTACTGTTCGGTCGATCCGCAACGGCATCACCGAACCGCCGACCCAGTCGGCTGGGACCTCGGTTATCTCGGCACCTACAGCACCGACCGGCAGGCAACGCTCAACGCGCTGTTGCTCGAGCCCGCACGGCGCATGCCGGAGCGCCGTTTCGTCGTCGCCGGCTCGCAATATCCGTCCGACATCGTCTGGCCTGAGAATGTCGAACGAATCGAACATTTGCCGCCGGCCGACCATGCCGCATTCTATAGCCGCCAGCGCTACACGCTGAACGTCACGCGCAGATCGATGATCGCCGCCGGATGGTCGCCCAGCGTACGGCTTTTCGAGGCTGCCGCTTGCGGCACGCCGATTATCAGCGATCGCTGGCCGGGTCTCGACAGCTTCTTTCCTGCTTCGGCGATCCGCACGGCCGACAAGGCGGATGACATCGTCGATATCCTGCTCAGGGAATCCGAGCGCGCCCGGCTCGCCATGGCCGGCCGGGCGCGCGAACTCGTCCTGGCAGCACATACCGGTGCGGCCAGGGCCCGCGAATTCGTGTCGCTGCTGACACGACCGAGAGCGGCGATGATCGATCTCGATATCGGAACCGCAGCATGACTGAAAGACAGGAGAAAACAGCGATGCGGCAAACAAGAAAAGCGCGAAGGGCGAAGACAGTGCTTGTCGCCGGCGGCGCGGGTTTCCTCGGCTCGCATCTTTGCGAAACGTTGTTCCGCAACGGCTGGCGTGTGATCTGCGTCGACAATTTCCTTACCGGCCGCATGGACAACATCGTCTCGATCATGGACCAGCCGCGCTTCCGGCTGATCGAGCAGGATATCTGCCGGCCGCTGAACCTCGGCGAGCCGGTCGATCGCGTTTTCAACCTGGCATGCGCTGCTTCGCCGCCGCGCTACCAGGCCGATCCGATACACACGACACGCACCTGCGTCATCGGAACGCTCAACCTGCTCGAACTCGCCGCCCGCAACAATGCGCGATTCCTGCAGGCGTCGACAAGTGAAGTTTATGGCGACCCGGAACAACATCCGCAACGGGAAGACTATGTTGGCCATGTGAACTTCACCGGCCCGCGCGCCTGCTACGACGAAGGCAAGCGCACCGCCGAAACGCTTTGCTTCGATTATCTGAGAGCAGCAAAAGCCGATATTCGCGTGGCTCGCATCTTCAATACCTACGGTCCCAGGATGGACCCCGCCGACGGCCGCATCGTCTCGAACCTGATCATGCAGGCGCTTGAGAAGCGCTCGATGACGATATTCGGTGATGGGTTGCAGACAAGGTCCTTCTGCTACGTCTCCGATCTGATCGAAGGTATGATGCGCCTGATGGATCTCGACCCCAATCCCGGAAAACCTGTCAACCTGGGCAATCCCGGAGAATTCACCATCATGCGACTGGCATCCATGGTGAGAGACATGACCGGAACCAAATCGGATCTGAAATTCCTGCCCTTGCCGCAAGACGATCCCCGCCGCAGGCAGCCCGACATCTCGCGTGCAAAGGCGCTGCTCGGCTGGACGCCGAAAGTGCCCCTCAGGCAAGGGCTGATGCAGACGATCGGATACTTCTCCAATCTCGAAACCAGCGAGATCGACGGCCGGATGACAGCTATTGCGACAAACGCAAGATCGGGCAGGTTGCAGGACCTTCCGGCCTGAGGCCAGGCCGCCGCAGCCACGTGTTCCGGCATGACCGCTTAAGCACGGTCATGCCTCCTGCCGCACTTTTGCGGATTGCGCGGAACATCCTGGCAAGCTCGGGGTTTGACGATGAGATCCCGCTATGGAGAACGGACCTGTGCAACCCAAACGATCCGCAAAGGATATCGAGCAGATTGCGGAAAGAGAGACGGCTGCCTTTCTGCGACGGGCCTCCATCACCTATCTCGAGTGCTGCGTCAGCCTGATGATGACGCATCTGCAGCGCGAGGAAGTGGCCACCATTCTCGAACGCGAAGCGGACATGCTGCGAAGACTGGACTGATCGTCACGGCCCGGACCTCTCCAGGAAGCGTAGCAGCCCTTTCTTGTACCGCGTTGCCGCAGCTACCAGCCTTGGCTTCTCCGGGCCATGCTCGGATCGGGCAGCAACGTCCCAGAGTCCCAGTTGAAACGCCAGGTAGCAAGGTTCGAGATAGTCAATTAGGCCGGTATCGATATTGAGCCGCTCCCCGGCTTCCATGCGGTGGACCAACGTCGCTAGCTCGCTGTCGGAAAATCCATATTCGACGCGAGCGCCGGCAATGTCCCACTCTATGGGCTGGCAGCCGATCAAATCATGTCCCCGGCAGTGATCGACGGCATCCGTCTTGATCAACGTCCCGTCGGCACAAACGAGAAACTCCCACGGGTGAAGCCTTCCGTCGATCTCGACCCGTGGCAGCGCTTGCGCAGGGCTTTGCTTCGAGAACCAGTTCCGCAGCTCCGCCGCGCACCGCTCGGCAAGAGCTTCGGCGCCATTGTAGACGGCCATATCAACGAGTTCCGGCAATGGAGCACCGGGCTCCGGAGTTCCCAGATTAGCCGCACGCCAGGCGAGATAGCGTGCGAGCTCCGCGACAAGCCTGTCTTTCGATAGGCTTGCCTGATCCATTGTCTTGCCGTCGGCCCACCGTTCAACCAGAAAACCGTGACAAAGCCCGACGACCTGCGGTCCGAAGCCGGCTTCGTGCAGCATCTCCGCGGTTTGCATCTTGCGCTGCCCGGTTTGACCGAGGCCGGCAAATTTGACGAGCCACCGATCGCGTCCCGCGGACGCCAGGAATTTTCGCCGCTCGATGCCGCGTTGACTCGGCGGCCAGAGCCTCTCCTCGGCGTAGTGGAGGTTTCGCCACTCTCCAGCGGATATTTCGGTCAGGGCCAATTGCGGGCTGCCGGCAGCCTCCGCCACCCAATCGCGTAGCGTCGGCATTTGCGCGCCGCCCGGGAAGGTGCGTTCGAAGGCCCGCGCCACATGTTTGCGGCAACCCGACCATGTCTCACGAACCTCCTTAGAGGCTTCGGCACCCGGACCGCGGGAATGGCTGGGGAACAGGTGAATGCGATCCCTATCGATGCCCAGCCCCCGCAGCCATGCGACGACGGCATGCATCGAACTGCCCGACAGGCCGGGGCCCTCGTCGACGACAGCGAAGCAAGCCGAGGGCTTGTCCCTCCAGGCGCTGATCAATTCCGGGTCGGCGTTGACATACCTGCGGAAAGGATGGCCGATCGGGCGCACGCTGATGGGTACCGGCGCGTCGATCGCCGCGGCGACCAGGGCGGCAAGCCCGAGGCCAATGCTGCGGATGCCGATGACGCATGTATTCGCGTCGAGGCCTGATGCCCGCGCCGCGCCGAGATAGCTTTCAGGATAGAGCGCATAATGCGCGTATCCCTCGGCCGTGCCGGTAAGAACCTTGCCCTGGCAGTCGAGCGCGGCCAGCATATGCCTCAGCATGGGATCGACGGCGCCGGTCACTGTGAAGCCGCTTCGCCAGGACCTCGCCACTTCCGCCGCAAGGCCGACCAGCAGCTTGGCACCTTGCCGCTGCCTCGGCGAAGGGGTGTCCCCGCCGCGGACCTCGAACTCGACATCGGCCAGTGCCTGGACCAGTTCCGAGACCTTGACGAACAACCCTACCAGCGCAGCGTGGCGTTGAATGCCACAGGGCCTGCAATCGAGGCTTTCAGCCATTTCGCTTGCAGCCTCGCGAAGCTGTCGCGCGTCTTCCGTTCGTTTGTGGTCGCCGTAGACGATCATCCACCGATTCCAAGCTCGCCGTGCGCCAACGCGGCATGCGCGGCTTTGATCCATCCTGCCGCGCGCAATTTTTCCACATGCCAAGGAACATTCCGGCAAGCTGACGGTTCGGGGCCCAGGAACTTACCTTGGACAGCACAGGACGGCAGTTTCGTGGGATCGAAGAAAGTTCGTGTCGGTATCGTCGGTGTAGGCAATTGCGCATCCTCCCTGGTGCAAGGCCTTTCCTATTACCGAGACGCAAAAGGCAACGAGCCGATCCCCGGGCTGATGCACGCCGATCTCGGCGGGTACCACGTCGATGACATCGAGGTCGTCTGTGCGTTCGACGTCGCCAAGGGCAAGGTCGGGTGCGACGTGGCCGAAGCGATCTACAGCGCCCCGAACAACACGTTCCGTTTTGCCGATGCGGTTGCAACCGGGGTTCGCGTGGAGCGTGGCCCCACGTTGGACGGCATCGGCAAATATCTGCGCACGGAAATCGAGGAAGCGCCGGAGCCGGTTGCCAATGTCAGCGAAATCCTGCGGAACAGCGGTGCCGATGTGCTCGTCTCGTACCTGCCGGTGGGGTCGGAGGAAGCGACGCGCTTTTATGCCGAATGCGCCCTCGAGGCCGGCTGCGCCTTCGTCAACTGCATACCGGTTTTCATCGCGTCACGGCCCGAATGGCGCCTGCGTTTCGAGGAACGCGGGCTGCCGCTGGTCGGCGACGATATCAAGAGCCAGGTCGGCGCGACAATCGTGCATCGGTTGCTGGCCAATCTCTTCCGCGAGCGCGGCGTCCGCATCGACCGCACTTATCAGTTGAACTTCGGCGGCAACACCGATTTCCTCAACATGCTGGAACGCGAGCGGCTGGAATCGAAGAAGATCTCGAAGACGCAGTCCGTGACCAGCCAGTTCGATGTTCCCCTGGAGCCGGGCAACATTCATGTCGGCCCCAGTGACCATGTGCCATGGCTCACCGATCGCAAATGGGCCTACATCCGGGTTGAAGGCACGACCTTCGGTGGAGTGCCGCTCAACGCCGAACTCAAGCTGGAAGTCTGGGATTCGCCCAATTCGGCCGGCGTGGTCATCGACGCCGTGCGCTGCGCCAAGCTGGCGCTTGACCGCGGCATCGCCGGCGCGCTGACCGGTCCGTGCAGCTATTTCATGAAGTCTCCGCCTGAGCAGTTCACCGATGCCGAAGCTCGGCAGCGCACGCTTGCATTCATCACAGGCAGGGACGAGCCTATGCTCGATGCCGCGGAATGACGACGACCTTCTTCCTGATCCGGCACGCGGCACACGACAATGTCGGCTCCTATCTGGCCGGACGGATGGGCGGAGTTCGCCTTGGCGAATCCGGCAGGGCTCAGGCGGCGCATCTTGGCCGCCGCATGGCCCGCGAGCCGATTGCCGCTATCTGGTGCAGCCCACGCGAGCGCACGCAGGAAACCGCCAAGCCGATCGCGACTGCCTGTAATGTCGGCGAAATCGCGATCTGCGCCGAACTCGACGAGATCGACTTCGGCATCTGGTCGGGAAAGACGTTCGAGGAACTGAACGGCGATGCCGGCTGGCAGGCGTGGAACAGCCGGCGGCAGGAAGCAAGCACCCCAAGCGGCGAAACCATGCTGGATGTCCAACAGCGTATCGTCTCGCTGATGGATCAGGCTCGCGAGCGGCATCAGAATCAATGCGTCGCGCTGATCAGCCATGCCGACGTGATCAAGGCAGCCATCTGCCATGTGCTTGGTCTGCCCGTCGGCGACAGTTTTCGCTTCGATATCGACCCCGCCTCAATCACGACGATCGTGTCCGGAGACTGGGGAGCAAAGCTCATCCGTCTGAACGAACTTGCCTGACGAGGACTTGCCGGATGCAGATGGTCATTTTCGGTCTCACCGTCACGTCTTCATGGGGAAACGGCCACGCCACCCTGTGGCGTGGCCTGATCCGCGCGCTGGCCCGGCACGGCTGGTCCATCACCTTTTTCGAGCGCAACACCCCCTACTATGCCGGTGCGCGGGACCTCGATCAACTGGATGGCGGCAATATCGTGCTCTACCCCGACTGGGAGGACATCCGGAGGGTCGCGGAGCAGACGATCAAGCAATCCGACGTCGTCATCATTACCTCCTACTGTCCCGACGCCGTGGACGCTTCGCGCCTGGCGCAGCAGGCATGCCGCGGGCTGCGCGTCTTTTACGACTTGGACACTCCGGTCACTCTGGCGCGCCTCGATCAAGGTGAACGCCCACCCTATTTCGGGCCCGAGGGCCTTGCCGATTTCGATCTCGTCCTGAGTTACACGGGCGGCTCGGCAATCGATGCACTCAAGTCGGTCCTCGGTGCACGCCACGTGGTGCCGCTCTATGGCCATGTCGATCCCGACCAACACCGGCCGGCAGTACCTAGGCCGGAATTTGCGGGCGATCTGTCCTATCTCGGGACCTATGCGGCAGATCGCCAGGCCGGCGTCGAGAAACTGCTGGTCCGTCCGGCCGCACTCCTGCCTGACCACCGCTTCATCATCGGCGGTGCACAATATCCACAGGAATTCCCGTGGAGCGACAACATCTTCTTCGTCAGGCATCTTCCGCCGGCAGATCATCCAGCCTTCTTTTCGTCGTCCCGCCTGACGCTGAATGTGACGCGCGAGGCGATGGCGCAAAAGGGGTGGTGCCCTTCGGGCCGGCTGTTCGAAGCAGCGGCATGCGGCGTACCGATCGTCACCGACACCTGGCCGGGCCTCAGCAGTTTCTTCGAACCCGGTAGCGAGATCCTGCTGGCGTACGACACAGACGACGTGATCGCGGCGCTCAAACTGCCATCGCACGAGCTCGATGCAATTCGAAGCCGTGCGCGTGAACGGGTTCTGGACGAACACACATCCACGCGGCGCGCGGCGGAACTGGATCGCATCCTGAACGAAGCCTTGCAGAGGTCGGCCGGCGAACCGATGAAGGAAGCAGTCTGATGTTGGGCATCGTGCCCGCTGCCGGACGCGGCAGCCGCATTCAACCGCTCGGCTTCTCGAAAGAGCTGCTGCCGGTCGGGAGCCGGATCGATGGACAGACAGAGCGCCCATGTGCCGTAAGCGAGTACCTGGTGCGGCGGATGGTGCGCGCCGGCGTCGACAAGGTCTGTTTCATCATCGGATCGGGTAAATCCGACATTCTCGAATACTATGCCGCGGGCTACGGAGCGGCGACCGCTCTGTTCGTGGTACAACCCAACCCCGTTGGCCTTTGCGACGCCATCTTCCGGGCAGCACCCCTCGTCGCACCGGACGAGACGGTGTTGATCGGGCTTCCCGATACGATCTGGTTTCCCGAAGACGGCTTCTGCCGTCTGCCGGACGACCGGCTGTCATTCCTGCTCTTCCCGGTGGATCGGCCGGAATTCTTCGATGCCGTGGTTCTCGACGAGGAGGGCCGGGTGCGGGAAATCCAGGTCAAGCGGCAGGACGCGGCGACGAACTGGATATGGGGCGCGTTCAAGATGCCGGGCCATGTCCTGCACCAGCTCGCGGCACTCTGGCGCGAGCGGGATTGCTATGACGAATATATCGGCACGTTGATCAACGCCTACCTGACGGCGGGCGGTCAGGCGTATGGGGTGAAGGCAGGGGCCGCCTACGTCGATGTCGGCACTTTCAACGGTTATCGCGCGGCCCTTCGGCTGCTCGACGACGATGCTGCGTCCAAACAGCACCGGCCCACGATGATCGCGCCTACTGCACATTCGCATGCCGTTCCGGGCGAAGGAGCTTAGCCATGCTGCATTCCCATGCTGAAATCCAACGCCGTATCGATGCCCTCGGCCCATGGTTCCACAACATGGAACTAGCCGGCGTCGAAACTGCTCCGGACCATTTTCTCGGTAACTACCCGCTGGTCAAATGGCGCAAGTTCGCCTATGCCATTCCAGCCGACCTGTCCGGCAAGTCCGTGCTCGATATCGGCTGCAATGCCGGTTTTTATTCCATCGAAATGAAACGGCGCGGCGCCGGTCGCGTCCTCGGCATCGATTTCGACGAGGCCTATCTGGCACAGGCGCGCTTTGCCGCCGAGATCGCGGACTGCGACATCGAGTTCCAGAAGCTTTCGGTTTATGACGTCGGCGCCCTGCGCGAGACATTCGACATCGTGCTGTTCATGGGGGTTCTTTACCACCTGCGCCATCCCCTGCTCGCGCTCGACCTGATCCGCGGGCATGTCGCCGGCGACCTGATGATCTTCCAGTCCATGCAACGCGGCAGCGCCGATCTGCCTGCGCTTGAGCAGAATTATCATTTCTGGACGCACGACCTGTTCGAGCGGCCGGAATTTCCGAAACTGCATTTCATCGAACATCGATATGCCGACGATCCGACCAATTGGTGGATTCCCAACCGCGCCTGCACCGAAGCGATGTTGCGCAGCGCCGGCTTCGAGATTTTTTTGCACCCCGAGCAGGAGGTTTATTTTTGCCGTTCCGCCGGCGATCCGGCCGGCGGCGGCGCCGTCTACCCGTCGAAAGGACAGATCCATGATTGAAGCCGCGATGATCTGGAACGAGCCCAACAACAAATCGCATTGGGATCCCGAGCTCGACCCCGATTGGAGCCGCTTCGCCGCCATGGCAATGTTGTCGGCGGATGCGATAGCGTCCGAGAACCCGGCCCTGACCAAGGTGCTCGGCGGCATCTCTCCGATCGACCCCGGCTTCGTCACGCGCATGAAGGAACTCAGATTGCTGGACCACGTCGATGCCGTCGCGGTACATGGCTTTCCGCTCGACTGGAACCTGTGGCAGATCCAGGAATGGCCACAGAAGATCGGTGAGATCGCGGCCGTCACCGATCTCCCGATCTGGGTCAGCGAAGTTGGCGTATCGACCTTCGGCGCCGACGAGATCCAGGTCTGGGGCCTCAGGCGCACCGCTGAATTGCTGCTCGGCAACGCTCCGCGCATCCAGTGGTACAGCCTTTATGATCTCCCGCGCGAATGGGAAGCAACAACGCGCCATCGCGAAGCGGAAGGCTCCTCCTACTATCGTCACTTCCATATGGGGCTGCTGCGCCAGGACGGCACGCCAAAACCGGCACTGGAGGAATTCCTGCGCCATACGCCCGAGATGGGGCTGGTGCAGTGGTTTCATTTCGAGGACCCGCGGCTGGACGACGCCGTCGCCTGGATGAAGCGGCTCGGGGTCACCAATATGCGGACCGGACTTTCCTGGGCCGACAGTTTCAGGCCGAATGCATTGAACTGGTTCGACCGACAGATGGAAGCGCTCGCCGATTTCGACGTGACCGTCACCTTCTGCTTCACGCCAGAGCATCGCGGGATGATGCCTCACCACACCAGTCCGCCGCTGGTGCCGGAGGAATTCGCCGAATTCTGTGCAACCATGATCCGCCGCTACGCGCCCGGCGTGGCTTCCACGTCGAAGCGGCGAGCCTCGGCAGCGTGAGGCTCCCATGCATCAACCGTCGGCAACCCTGGGCGAATTCGCGGCCCTGTTGACGGGCAGTGACGCAGCACATGGTTCCGCGATCATGGTCGTCGTCGCGCATCCGGACGACGAGACGATCGGCATCGGCGGGCATCTTGCCGGACTGCGGTCATGCCGCATCGTCCATGTCACGGACGGAGCACCACGCGATCTTGCCGACGCGCAAGCGCATGGTTTCGAGCCATGGCAGGACTATGCCGATGCCCGCCGTGCGGAACTGACGGAAGCCTTGGCCGCGGCCGGCATATCGCCATCGGGCCTGACCGCTCTTGGCTATCCCGACAAGGAGGCTGCGGCGAATCTCGTGGCGCTCGCGCAGGAACTCGCCTGCCTTGTTTGCGAACCCGACATCCGCTTCGTCTGCACACATCCTTTCGAGGGAGGCCATCCCGACCACGACGCGACCGCTTTTGCCGTTCACGCGGCCTGCCATCTTCTGCGCCGTGACCGCCGGCCCGTGCCCACCATCATCGAAATGGCCTTTTATTCGGCTGGCCCGGACGGCCCGGTATTTCAGGATTTCGCCAGCGGCACCGGCAGTGATTGCATAGAGGTCTGCCTGACCGAAGCGGCCTTTCAGCAAAAGCAGCGCATGCTGGCCAGCCACCTGACGCAGCAGCGGACGCTGGCGCCGTTCTCGACCCGCACCGAGCGTTTCCGGCTGGCGCCGACCTATGATTTCCTGAAGCTGCCCAACGATGGCAGGCTCTACTATGAATCGCTGCCGCTGGGTTTCGAGCCCGGCACCTGGCTGCATGCAAGCGCCCGTGCTCACGAGGCGCTCCGGCTCGACCAGCCATGACGCTCACAGTGCTCAATGTTGCCTATCCTCTCGCGCCGGTGGGACCGAACGCCGTTGGCGGCGCCGAGCAGGTGCTGTCAATGCTCGATCAGGCCCTGACCCGCGCCGGTCACCGATCCATCGTCATCGGCTGCCAGGGTTCCAGTGCAAGCGGCATTCTGGTGGAAACGCCCGCCGAAGCCGGCGTGCTCGACCAGTCAGCAAAAAACCGGGCACAGGAGTCCCATCGCGCCGCGATCGCCGCTGCCCGCGCCCAATGGCCGATCGACGTGGTTCACCTGCATGGCATCGACTTCGACGCCTACCTGCCTGCCGACGGTCCGACCCTGGTGACGCTTCACCTGCCGCTCGACTGGTACCCGGCCGGGGCGCTGCGCCCAGGGCGCGACGATCTCTGGCTTCACGCCGTCTCGTCAGCCCAGCAAAGAACCGCACCGCCGGACGCAAGCTTGGTTGCCCCGATCCCGAATGGTGTCGATATCGACGCGCTGAACCAGCCGCGGCCCAGGGGCGACTTCGCCGTCGTGCTCAGCCGCATCTGCCCGGAAAAGGGCATACACCTGGCATTGGATGCCGCCAGGCAGGCTGATGTGCCGCTGGTCATCGGCGGGCGGGTCTATCCTTACGAGACGCATATCCAGTACTTTCGCGATGAGGTCGAACCTCGCCTCGACGGCCGGCGCCGCTTCCTCGGTCCGCTCGGCTTCGCCGCCAAGCGGCGCTTGCTCAATGCAGCACGCTGCCTAGTCGTTCCGAGCCTCGCCGCCGAGACCAGTTCGCTGGTCGCGATGGAAGCACTCGCCTGCGGCACACCGGTGATCGCCTTTCCAAATGGTGCGCTTCCCGAAGTGGTCGAGCACGGCAAGACCGGCTTTATCGTCAACAATGTCGACGAGATGGCGCAAGCAATTGTCGCGGCACCCAGCCTTGATGCCGAGACGTGCCGAAGCGAGGCGCGCCGGCGGTTTTCGCTCGAGCGCATGGTCTCGTCCTACATGAGCGCCTATCTGGCGCTGGCCCGGCTCGGCGCCGACCGCAGGCGTCTCGCCGCGGTGCGGTGAAAGAGCAGATGCTGCGCAGCGAGA
Organism: Mesorhizobium sp. BR1-1-6; assembly: GCF_020165355.1. NCBI lineage: Bacteria > Pseudomonadati > Pseudomonadota > Alphaproteobacteria > Hyphomicrobiales > Phyllobacteriaceae > Mesorhizobium > Mesorhizobium sp. BR1-1-6. The sequence goes on from NZ_JAIUHZ010000017.1 coordinate 74,459, forward strand.
TCATCGGCGATCCAGAGCAATTGCATGCACTGGCGCCGCACTGGTGGAACCTGTGGGAGCAGAGTTCGTCGGCGACGCCCTTTCAATGTCCCGCCTGGCTGCTGCCGTGGTGGCGCACATTCGCTCCGGGGGAGCTGGCGACGGTCGCCATCTGGCGCGGCAACGATCTGGTGGGCCTGGCGCCGCTCTATCTCGAACATGGCACGGAAGGCTCGAAACTGCTTCCGATCGGCATTTCCCTCAGCGACTATCTGGACGTGCTGTGTGTGCCCGGCAGCGAGGCCCAGGTCGCCACTGCCCTTGCAGAGAAGATACTCTCGATCGAGTGGTCGCAGTGGATCCTGCCGGATCTGCCGCAAGGCAGTGCCGGTCTGGCGATCGAACATCCCGAATTGAAAGCCGATGGACTGGTCGGCCACGCCGTTTGTCCCGTGCTTGCCACCGACGGCGATGAAACGCTGGCGGGCTGCGTCCCTGCCCGGCGCAGACGCCAGTTGCGCCGGGCGCGCCGCGCCGCATCCAGACGCGGCCGGGTCGAGTTGTCGCCGGCACGAGGCGATCCTCAACTGTTCCTCGACCACCTGATAGGCCTGCACGGCGCGCGCTGGGCCGGAAACGGAGGCGGCGTGCTGGCCGACCCCGCCGTCGAGCAATTCCACAGGTGCTCGCTTCCCCTGCTCGACGCTCGAGATCTGACCCGACGCTGGGTGCTCGCCATCGACGGCAAGCCAATCGGCGCCTACTACGGATTTCACCATCGCGGCCGTGCCTATGCCTATCTTGGCGGTTTCGATCCTGCCTATGCCGAGGAAAGTCCAGGCGCGATCCTGGTCGGCCACGCAATCGCCGAATCGATCCGCGAAGGTGCGCGCGAGTTCGACTTCCTGCGCGGCCAGGAGCCGTACAAATATGGCTGGGGCGCTGGCGACAGGTGGACGATGCGAAGGACTTGGACGCGGAAATGAGACCATGGTTTCGATGGAACCAACATCCGTGCGCCGCCGGATAGCGGTCAGGCTGGCGGTCGAGGACTGTATGGCGGACGCTGTCAGTGCCGAGGCCGTCATCGCCAGGCTGGCGCTGCATCTCCACCCAGGCATCGGGGCAGTCGAATTGGCGGAGATCGTGGCGGAGATCGATCCGGTCGATACTCGAGACAGGGAAAGGCTCCAGCAGATAGCCGGGCTGCTTCGCCGCGGATCGAAGGTTTTTGCCACGTTGCAGAAAACGGGTTCTGCCGTTCGTCACGAACGCGACGACGACGAGACGGATGCAGATGTCGTGACGCGGCTGGCCTCGGGCTTTGATGCCGCGGCAGCGATTTCCCGGGTGGCGAGTGTCCAGTTGGCTTCCCTTGGCGATGAGGAAAGGCTGGCAGCCACGACCGACGAAATCGTTGCATGGCTGACAGCGCAAGACTTCACCGGTGCTGGACGCAACATTCTGGACATCGGTTGCGGCATCGGGCGTTTCGAACGCGCGCTGTCGGCATCCTGTGGGCGGGTCGTCGGTATCGACATATCGTCGAGGATGATATCGATCGCCCGTGAGCAATGCGCAGCGCTTGGCAATGTAGAGTTGCGGCGGACCTCAGGCCTGGATCTGGCGGAGTTCGGCGACGCGAGTTTCGACTGCGTTCTGGCGGTCGACAGTTTCCCCTATCTGGTGCTAGCCGGCGTGGCGGAGCGGCATTTCGGCGAAATTGCGCGCGTCCTCAAAAGGCCGGGCAGGCTGGCCTTGCTGAACTACTCATATCGCGAATCACTGTTTTTGGACCGCTCCGATATCCGTCACCTGGCGCAACGTCACGGATTGCAGGTCGTCATCGATGGCGAAAAAGCGTTTCGGCTGTGGGACGGCGACGCCTTCCTGCTTGCCGGCGTGACGGAACATTACCAGCCAATGCCAGTTCGGGCGTCGAACACAGCGACGCTGAAGAGCGGCGCCAATTCGAAGGAGGACAGCATGGCATCCGGCAGCAAGAAACATATCGGCCGTGGCAGCCACGGCAAAGGGGCCGGCGCCGGAGCAATGACCGAACTGGCCAAGGACAAGATCGAAGAGAATGCCGTTTTATCCAACAGGGACAAGAAGCAGCACAGCGAGGAACGCGGCCTGGACGGCAATCAGATCAAGTCCGATCAATATCAGGATCATGCCGCAAATCGATTGCCGAAGGACTGAAAGCGCCGCAGTGGATCTGTGACCTCGGCAATCGAGAGTGGAAGAAAAACCTGTGCAAGGGCTGCCGGCAACGGTTTCGGCACCGGGCATCTCCTTGTAATGGCGGTTGCTTGTCATCACAATAGGATGACGGACTGCCATCCATCCAGCCAGGGAATACGATGTCTCGTTCGAGCGATGATAGAATGGACCCGCGCGCAGGAATGGCGATGGATCAGGAGATTGCCTCTCTGCTGATCGCGATCGAGCAGGAAAAGGTTCCTGATCGCTTGACCAGACTGGCGATCGAACTGCAAAACGCGCTCCTTGCGAAACGCCGGCGCGACATAAAGAACTGACTATCTTCGGCTGTCGGCATCGATATCGATCTGCCCGTCCGACAGATGATTTCGTCTTTCCATCAGCGTCTGCAGCGAACTCTCCCCCAGGAACTCAAGAACGGCGGCGCGGGCACGGTTGAGCCGGCTTTTGACCGTTCCCACCGCACAGCCACATATCTCGGCCGTCTCCTCATAGCTGACACCTAGGACGCCGATCAGCATCAGCACCTCGCGCTGGTGTTCAGGGAGCCTCTGGATGGCGCCGTGAACTTCCTTGCTCTGAACGGTCCATTCCTGTGTGGCTTCCGAAATCGGCCTCGAGGACGCGCAGTCGAGCAGGCCAGGCGCTTCCCTGGCCGCGACCTTGACCCGGGTGTAGTAGGTGTTGCGCATGATCGTGAAGAGCCACGACTTCATGCGCGTGCCGGGTTCGAACTTGTCGATGTTGGCAAGGCCCTTCGTCAACGTCTCCTGCACCAGATCGTCGGCATCGTCGGGGATACGGCAGAAGGTGCGCGCGAAAGCCCGTAGCGCGGGTATCAGGTCAACGATGGAAACTTCATGGGTTTCCTGGTCGGCCAAAAGATAGCCTTCGCCTGACAATGGTCCAGCTCCCAGAAAGAAGTATGAATGCAGACCCCAGCTAAATGCATGGACGTTTGTATCGTTCCGGGCGTTGAAGACAACTCTCCAGAAAATTCTGATGCGGCCGAACGATCCTGCTGCGGCCGCGCCCCCCTTGCGCGCCGTCCACCAGCGTGTTCGCGCTGGCTTAGGATAGGCGCGACGCGCCGTTGTGCGGGAACAAAGCCATGCACCGGCAGTTCGGCGCCTTGAGCCAAGTCAGCCCACGGGCGTCAATCGAGGAAAAAATCATGGCCAAATCCGCACACCGTTCAGCTCCCAAATCGGCGCGTATGCACGATCAGAATGCCGCGCGCGGAAATGGCGGCGAATTGCACCAGATCGCGGAAGCCGACACGCCTGTTCTCACGACTGCCCTGGGAACGCCTGTCTCCGACGACCAGAACACATTGCGGATCGGCGAGCGCGGACCGTCTCTGATCGAGGACTCCCACTTTCGCGACAAGATCTTCCACTTCGATCACGAACGCATCCCGGAAAGGGTGGTGCATGCCCGTGGTTACGGCGCTCATGGCTATTTCGAGACTTATGGATCGCTGGCCAAATACACGCGTGCCGACATTTTCCAGCGCGCCGGCGAAAAGACGCCTGCCTTCGTGCGGTTCTCGACGGTTGCCGGCAACAAGGGCTCGTTCGACCTCGCCCGAGACGTGCGCGGCTTTGCCGTCAAGCTCTACACCAAGGAAGGCAATTGGGACCTCGTCGGCAACAATATTCCCGTGTTCTTCATCCAGGACGCCATCAAATTTCCGGACCTCATCCATGCTGCCAAGCAGGAGCCAGACCGGGCTTTCCCGCAGGCCCAGACCGCACATGACAATTTCTGGGATTTCATCAGCCTGATGCCGGAATCGATGCACATGGTCATGTGGATCATGTCGGATCGAGCGATACCGCGCTCCTTCCGTTTCATGCAAGGCTTTGGCGTCCACACGTTCCGCCTCGTCAATGCCGACGACGAATCCACATTCGTCAAATTCATCTGGAAGCCGAAACTCGGCATGCAGTCGGTGATCTGGAACGAAGCGGTCAAGATCAATGGCGCCGATCCCGACTTCCACCGCCGCGACCTGTGGGAAGCGATCCAGTCAGGAAACTTCCCGGAATGGGAGCTGACGGTGCAATTGTTCGACCAGGATTTTGCCGACAGCCTCGACTTCGACATCTTGGACGCCACGAAGATCATCCCTGAAGAGATCATTGAGCCAATCCCGGTCGGGCGGCTGGTGCTCGACCGTATGCCGGACAATTTCTTCGCCGAGACCGAGCAGGTTGCATTCATGACCCAGAACGTGCCGCCCGGGATCGACTTCTCCAACGACCCGCTTCTGCAGGGCCGCAACTTCTCCTATCTCGACACCCAGTTGAAGCGGCTGGGCAGCCCGAACTTCACCCATATTCCGATCAACGCTCCGAAATGCCCCTTCGCACATTTTCAGCAGGACGGGCACATGGCCATGCACAACCCGGTCGGCCGCGCCAACTATGAGCCGAATTCGTGGGGCTCGGGTCCCCGCGAGGATCCGCAACGCGGCTTCCGCTCTTTCGCCGACGCCGAAGAGGGGCAGAAGGTGCGTCTGCGGGCGGAGAGCTTCGCCGACCACTACAGCCAGGCGCGGCAATTCTTCAACAGCCAGACAGCGCCGGAGCAACGCCATATCGCCATGGCGCTGACATTCGAATTGAGCAAGGTGCAGGCACCGGCGATCCGCGAACGCATGGTGGCGCATCTGCTGAACATAGACGAAACGCTGGCGACTCAAGTCGCCGACAAGCTTGGCATTCGGAACATGCCCGACCCCGCCGAGACCGCCATCCCGCCGCGCGACGACCTGCCGCCGTCTCCGGCTCTCAGTATCATCGAGAACGGTCCCGATAGTTTCAAAGGCCGCAAGGTCGGCGTGTTGCTGAGCGACGGGGCCGACACGGCCCTTTTCGAACAACTTCGCTCGGCCATCGAAACGGAAGGCGCGGTCATGGAGGTGATCGCGCCCAAGGTGGGCGGCGTCGAGGCCGCAGACGGCACCCACATCGAAGCCAGACACATGATCGACGGCGGCCCGTCGGTCCTGTTCGACGCGGTGGTACTGCTCCTGTCCGAGCCGGGCGCCGAGTTGCTGGTCAAGGAGGCAGCCGCCAGGGACTTCGTGTCGGATGCCTTTGCGCATTGCAAATTCATCGGCTTTACAGAGGGAGCCGCGCCGCTCCTGGCCAAGGCAGGCGTCGCAGCCGATGCCGATGAGGGATTGATGCGGCTGGACTCCGCAGCCTCCGCCAAGGCATTCGTGCAAGCTTGCCGCAAGCTGCGGCTGTGGGCCCGGGAAGCGGCCGTCAAGCTGTGACGCGATCTACCCAGCACGGATTCCCGTCCGTGAGCGGCGGTTCGGCCAGCGGGATTCCAGTCGGTGCGGGCTAGGGGCGGTCTTGCTCCTTGGCCTCCCGCTGTTTTCTCAGCACTTCGTCGGTTCCGACCAGCTTCTTGGCTCCGCCTGGAATGGAGGTGGACACCACCGCTGGCGGGTCGCTTGCGGGAAAGGAATCTTCCAGACCGGCCTGCAGCTGATCCTCCAGCGTTTGCGGCTCTTCCGAGCGGCCGGGGGTTCTGCGGTCCTCTATCTTTTCCAGCGGTTGCTTCTTATCCGGCGATTCGTTCGCGTTCCTGATCCAGGCATAAAGCTGTTCGATCGCGAATTCCTTGATTGCCTCGAAATCGGCTCGATCGTCCTTGGTCGCCTCGATCTGATCGACCATGGCTTTCTCGAACCGGGCAAGGCTATCACCCCCGCAGGCCCGGGAAAGACGCAACAATGCCTCATGCAGCATCATCGGGGCGAAACGAGCCGAAGCCTCGAGTCTCAGTTGCTCTAAATGCTCTTGAGTGGCGGCTTGGAGCTTTGACATGGACAGCCCTTTCTCTCACACGCATTTCAACGAGAGTTGACCGTGGATGTTCCACTGCGCCTGAACGTCCTTCCGCGCCGGCGAACTACATGAACCAGGTCGCCACCAGTCCCGCGGACGCCGCAAAGACCGCTATGGTCGTCACGCCGCCCAGAATGTTGGTGGCCCTGCTGTTGACCTTGTCGCCCATGATCTTGCGATTGTTGGTCATGATGAGCATGAGAAGCAGCAGAGGTGGCGTCGAAAAACCCTGCACGATGCCGGACCAGACCAAGGCTTTCATCGGGTTGAAGCCAAAGAAATTGAGACCCACCGCCACCAGGGTGATCACTCCCGTCACGATGTAGAATTTGGGCGCATGCCGGGGCTTGGCGTTCAAGCCATTCTTCCACCCCATGGCCTGCGCGAAATCGAAAGCGGCGCCGGCAGTCATGACCGGCACCGCCAGGAAGCCGACGCCGATCACCCCGGCCGCAAAGAGAATGCCGGCCGCGTCGCCCGCAAGCGGCCGCAGCGCTTCGGCCGCCTGCGCTGCCGTTTCGATCTGGGTATGCCCCGCCTCGTACAGCGTCGATCCGGTCGAAAGGATGATGAAATACATGATCAGGTTGGAAAAGATCATGCCGATCAGGATATCGCGCCGGGACCGGCGGAGTTCACCCTCGGTGGCTCCCTTGCGCTCTTCGAGGCTCGTCCTGCCCTTGGCGATCTCCTCCTCCACCTCCTGATTGGACTGCCAGGTGTAGAGATAGGCGGACAGCGTCGTGCCGATGATGGCGACGATGATGGACAGATATTCGCGGCTGAACTCGATTTTCGGCAGCAGGGTGCCGCGCAGCACCGAGACCACATCCGGCTTGGCGAGCACAGCGGAGACCACATAGGCGAGCAGGGCCAGTGCCAACCATCGGAATATGTTGCGGATTAGCTTGTAGGATCCGAACATCTGCAAGGCAAAAATAATCATCGCGACACCGATGACGACCGAGTTTGAAGGCAGCGGAACGAACAGCACGACAGCCGCCGACATCGCGCCAAGGTCGGCGGCTGCCTCGATCGTGTTGCCGATCAGCACGCCCACCAGCACGGACCACAGCAGCCAACGCGGATAGAAATCGGAAATGACCTTGAAAAGACCACGGCCCGACACCTGGCCAAGTTTGGACGAGAGATAGACGACGATGTACATCATCGGGAGAGTGACAGGAGCCGTCCACAAAAGGTCGGGCCCGAACCGGGCTCCGGCACTCGCATAGGTGCCAATGGCCGAGCAATCGTCGTCAGCCGCCCCAGTGATCAGTCCGAGCCCGAGAGCGCGTGTGATGCCGCCGTCTTTTCGCTCTCCCTCGCTTCGGCCGGCATCGTCAGCTGCTCCACTCATGGGAGATGCGTGTCCAACGAGACCACACGGGAAAAAATCATGTCGATTGTTCCGACCAAGTGCCGATGCCGAGATTGAGGTTCGAACCTCCGGTCAAGCTTTTTGTTCCTGTGGAAGCCAACCGCCAATGAAACGCAGCGCCCGGCTTGGCCGTTGATGCGGCTGGAGCCGCATCGCCTTGAAGATCGACATGGAATATGCCTGGGGCCGACGGTCGAAAAGAGTGCGGTGAGGCTCTTCACCCGCACCTTCCCCTCGCCGGCCTGATCTATGGCGGGGCGGCGCTGCTCATGGCGACCCTCTGGATCCGGGAAAGCGGAAGGCGGCAGGCCCGACACGACCTGCGTGCCGTCTGACACCGAAGAATCGAAACAAAAAGCCAACCGCGGGGCGATCCACAGCCGCTGTCAGGCGGAACCTCGTCCCGGTAATTGCGTCTCTTCGCTGACCTGCTTCCGCAGCTCCTCACGCGCGCGTTCCACCTGGCCCTCGCCCGCGGATTGCGAGGCGCTGCGCCCCGACCGATCCAGCCTGTCCAACTCGTGCTCGACCGTTTGGCGAGAGCCCTCCGCCGGATCCTCTTCCGGATGGCTGTCCGCAGCCTGTTCCTGCCGCGTCTCTTCCCTGCCTCGGCGGTCGGTGCGCGTCGCGTCCTGGCTGCGATCGTCCTTGCCTGCGACGCTTCGATTTCCGCCGGCCGTTTTGTCTGTGTTGCTCATGGCTAGTTCCTAAGCTTTCGCGGCGTGGAACCGTCCGATGCGCGTCCCGCGCCTTTGCCTGGAGAAACGGACATATCCGCCATTTGGTTGCGCTCCCGGCGGGCAAGCATCGGCCCGGCGCCAATCGCATGGCGGAGAAAAGCCGGCCATCGTTGCCAAGCATCCTTTTACAGCGATTCGCGTTATCGCCTTGGCATCCATGGGGATTTCACATGGCAAGATGCACGGGCCCGTCCATCCGTCTGCGGCAACGGCGGCAATGGCCCATTGCGTCCGCCTTTGCACGTCCAGCTCGAAGCACGTCCGGCAGCCGTCTTCCAGGCGTCCTGAAATGGCTCGGCCTCGCGTCTACAGTGGTCTCGGCACCGGTCCTGAGCGGGTGCAGCGGCTGGCAATCCGCACTCCACGCACATGGTGCGAATGCCCGTGCGATTCTCGATCTCATCTGGTCTTTTGGCGCGGTGGCGACCATCACCTGGCTGCTCGTCATGCTGGCCCTGGCAATGGCGCTCTTCCATCAGCGCCGGGCACAAGCAGGACCCCCGCCGCTGGTCATCGACAGCCATCAGGAGCACAGGTATAGCCGCGCGGTCGGAAGCGCCGTCGCGGCGACCGTGCTGGTTCTCGCCGCGCTGACGATAACGAGCTTCTTCGCCGGCAAATCCATTGCCTCGCTGGGCGGAAAGGAGACGCTCACCATCCGCATCACAGGGCATCAATGGTGGTGGGAAATACGCTATCCCAACGATGATCGGTCGCGCATGATTGTCACGGCGAACGAGATCCATCTTCCCGTCGGCGAACGGGTAAAGGTGGAACTCGATTCGACCGATGTCATTCACAGCTTCTGGGTGCCAAGCCTGGCCGGTAAAAGGGACCTCATTCCGGGCCGGCCGAGCGAGATCACCCTCATTGCCGACAGGCCTGGTATCTATCGCGGCCAGTGCGCCGAGTTCTGCGGCTACCAGCATGCTCACATGGCCGTCACCGTCATCGCGGAAAGCCGCGAAGCGTTCGAGGCATGGCGGTCCAGACAAGACGCCGCCGCCATCGCGCCTGCCAGCGAGGAGGAACGCCGCGGCCAGCGGGCTTTTCTTTCCACCGGTTGCGCGCTCTGCCACACGATAAGGGGGACGCCGGCCAAGGGAGCGGTCGGGCCCGACCTTACCCATCTCGCAAACCGGCGTGCATTGGCCGCCGACACGCTGGCCATGACACCCGGCGCGCTCGCCGCGTGGATCGCCGATCCGCAATCCACAAAACCCGGCGCGAAGATGCCGCGCATTGCTCTCAGCGCCGACGATCTTCGTGCGGTCGTCGCCTATCTTGGAAGTCTTGAATGAGTGGCGTTGCCGGGAAGACGGCTAGGCGAAAACAGGAAGCGGCCCTGAAAGGCATCCGCGACACCGGGCTCGACGAGGCAAGACTGCACGACTATCTGGCGCATGCCTGGCGGACGCCGAACGGCCTCTATGGTTGGCTGGTCACGGTCGACCACAAGCTGATCGCCCGGCGCTATATGGTGACGGCCTTCCTGTTCCTCGCCCTTGCAGGCCTGTCGGCACTTGCCATGCGGTTCCAGCTTGCCACGCCGGAGGCACGCCATATCGGCCCCGATCTCTACAACCAGCTCTTCACCATGCATGGCACGACGATGATGTTCCTGTTCGCCGTACCGGTCATGGAAGCGTTCGCCATCTACCTGGTGCCGCTGATGATCGGCACCCGAAACGTCGCCTTCCCGCGGCTCAACGCCTTCAGCTACTGGGTCTATCTCTCCGGTGGGTTGATGATCTGGATCGCCTTCGCTTTCGACACCGGCGCGGATGCCGGCTGGTTTTCCTACGTGCCGCTCGCCGGACCTGAATATGGGATCGGCAAGCGCCCCGATTTCTGGGCGCAGATGGTGACCTACACCGAAGTGTCCGCACTCGCGGTCGCCGTCGAGATCATCGCGACTGTGTTCAAGCAGCGCGCCCCTGGCATGTCGCTCGATCGCATCCCGCTCTATGTCTGGTCAGTCCTCGTCATGGCTTTCATCATATTGTTCGCCATGCCGGCGGTGATGGTGTCGAGCACCATGCTGATCCTCGACCGGCTGGTCGGCACCAGGTTCTTCGACCCGGCGGCGGGGGGCGACGCACTGCTCTGGCAGCACCTGTTCTGGTTCTTCGGCCACCCGGAGGTCTATATCATCTTCATTCCCGCGACCGGCTTCGTCTCGGCTATCCTGCCAAGCTTCGTGCGCCGTCCGGTCTTCGGCTATCTCGGGATCGTGCTGTCGCTGATCGCGATCGGCTTTCTTTCCTTCGGCCTGTGGGTGCACCATATGTTCGCCACGGGCCTGCCGCAGCTCGGCGAAAGCTTCTTCACCGCCTCCTCGATGATGATCGCCATTCCGAGCGGCATCCAGATCTTCTGCTGGATCGCGACGATCTGGGGCGGCCGGCCGATTTTTGCCACGCCGCTGCTTTTCGTGCTCGGCTTCATTTTCACCTTCGTGATTGGCGGGCTGACCGGAGTCATGGTCGCCTCGGTGCCGCTCGACCTGCAGATGCACGACACCTATTTCGTCGTCGCGCATTTCCACTATGTGCTGGTCGGCGGCGCCGTCTTCCCCCTGCTCGGCGCCGTCTACTACTGGTTTCCCAAGATCACTGGCCGCATGCTGTCCGAAAGGCTCGGCCGCTGGAATTTCTGGCTTGTCTTCATCGGCTTCAATCTCACCTTCTTCCCGATGCACATCCTTGGCTTGCAAGGCATGCCGCGGCGCGTCTACACGTATCCGCCGGCGAGCGGCTGGGGCGGCACGAACCTGTTCATCAGCATCTCGTCGCTGGTGGTGTTCGCCGGCTTCGCGCTTCTCGTCCTGAACATGCTGCTCAGCCTTCGCAACGGTCGCCTCGCGGGAGACAATCCCTGGGGGGCGAGCACACTGGAATGGGCAACGACGTCGCCGCCACCTTCCTACGATTTTTCGCGCCTGCCAGTGGTGACCCATCGCGAGCCGCTCTGGGCCGAACCCGACATACTCCCGGTGGTCGAGGGCCTGCGCGTCGATGCGCGCGAAGTGCTTGCCGGCACGGTCGCCGATGCGGTGCCGCAACTGCGCGTGCCATCGGCCGACAACTCGATCTGGCCGCTGCTCTCGGCCGTCGCCGTGGGTGGCGCGTTTCTGGGCTCGATTTACACGCCATGGGCGGTGGTCTGGGGCGCGATACCGGTCTCGATCGGCTTTATCTGCTGGTTCTGGCCGAAAGGCGAGCCGGAGGACGAAGAATGAGACACTGGCCAACCGTCGACGTCAGCCACCTGCCCACCTATGATTTTGGATCGGCAAGCCCGATCTGGTGGGGAACGGTGGCCTTCATCACCCTTGAAGCAACCGGTTTTGCCCTGGCGATCGGCACCTATTTCTACCTGGCTGTGCAGGCGCGGCATTGGCCGATCGGAGCGCCAGCACCCGACCTCCTGCCGGGCACGGCAATATTGATCATTCTGCTTGCCAGCGCCGTCCCCAACCGTCTGATCGATCTTTGGGCGCGGCGGCAGGACCTTGTGAAGGTGCGCATCGGCATCGTCGTCATGTCGATCGCCGGAATTCTTCCCCTGATCGTGCGCATCTGGGAATTTCCCGCGCTCCGGATCTCCTGGGACCAGAACGCCTACGGGTCGATCGTCTGGTTCCTGCTCGGCCTGCACACGACACACCTCCTCACCGATGTCGGGGACACGATCGTGCTCGCCGTTCTCATGTTCACCAAGAAAGGCAACACCGGACGCCACTTCAGCGACGTGTCGGACAATGCCTTCTACTGGGACTTCGTGGTCGTCTCATGGGTCGTGCTCTATCTCGTAATCTACTGGGTTCCGAGGATGTAACATGCAGGCGATCCGCACGGGCGTTTCCTGGGCAGGCATGGCCACCGGACCAACGGCGTGGGCGATATCGCTGCAGCTCGACTATTCAATCGCATATTGGCAATGCGACGCCGGGTTTCAGCCCACTGTTCTGTTCTCGCTGACAGGCGCCGCCGTCGCGGCGCTGGGCGTCCTGTTGTCATGGCGCGCCGTTCATGATCCAGGGCACGGCACGAGCCCGCCCCTGAAGGCGCGCACGCGCGCGTTTCTGGCCAGGACTTCGGTAGGCATCGGGGCCCTGTTCACGCTCGTCATGCTGGCGCAAATGGCGGCCGGATTGATCTTCAGCGGATGCGAACTGTGACTGTGCAGCGGAGCCGACGAGCGGTCATCCGCCCTGGGCAGCGTTTGCGTTGGCCTGCTGCAAGCGTTCCGTTCCTCGCCGTTCTCCTACGAATCGCGGCCGTCATGGCGTCGCTGGCGCCTGGCACGCCGCTGCGGGCGAACGAGATCCAGAAAGGCGAATATCTTGCCCGAGCCGCCGATTGCGTCGGCTGCCACACGTCCAATCCGAGCCGGCCTTTCGCCGGAGGCTATCGGGTGCCGACGCCGTTCGGCGATGTCTATTCCACCAACATCACACCGGACCCCGACACAGGCATCGGGCGCTATTCCGCCGACGAATTCGTGCGAGCCGTGCAGAAAGGCGTCAGACGCGACGGGCCCGATCTCTATCCCGCCATGCCATATGACAGCTTCGTCGGGATGAACCGCGAGGATGTGCTCGCGATCCGAGCCTACCTGCTCACGACCGCGCCGATTTCTCAGCCGTCGCCGCCAAACATACTGCCCTTTCCATTTAACCAGCGCTGGACGCTCTGGTTGTGGAAACTTGCCAACCTCCACGCCGGCGGCTTCGGACCAGATCCAAGCCGAACCGGCGCATGGAACAGGGGCGCCTACTTGGTGGAGGTGCTTGGCCACTGCGGCGCCTGCCACACTCCAAGGAATACGACGTTCGGCATGGATGAAGATCGCAAGCTTGCCGGCGGCAGCGCCGGTATCTGGCAGGCGTTCAACATCAGCGGCGACAAGATCGCGGGCATAGGCGGCTGGAGCGATGAGGAGCTGTTTCGGTTTCTCAAGACCGGCGCCATGCCTGGAAAGGCATATGCGGGCGGTCCGATGGCGGAAACGGTCATGAACAGCCTGCAATATCTTTCGGACGACGACATTCATGCCATCGTCGCCTATCTCAGGACCGTGCCCGCCCAATCGGGAGACGAGAAGCGGCCGCGCTTCGCGTGGACCAATCCGCCCGCAGCCGCCCGCGATGCCGGGACGAAGACCAGCGTGGAGGGCAGCGGGGTCGCGGTGGGCGACGATCTCTACCGGTCGCTCTGCTCGGGATGTCATGGCCTGAATGGAGGCGGATCGGCGGATGGCACCTATCCATCACTGACCAACAACAGCACTCTCGGCGTAACCTCGCCTGAGAATGTCGTCATGACCATCCTTGAAGGCGTCAAGGCAGGCGGCGTCGCGGGCCGCAAATCGATGGCGGCCTTTGACGGCTGGCTGGACGACGGCCAGGTGGCGGCCCTTGCAAACTATGTGACAGCGCGCTTCGGAAACCCGCAAGTCAGCGTCACGGCAGCCGATGTGCGCCAGATGCGGGCAGGCTCGACGACAGAGCAGACGGTGCTGGTTCTGGCGGCCCAGGCGCTGGTGGCGGGCGGCATCGTATTTGCGCTTGGTCTGGCGCTTCTGCTCGCCAGACGCCTTCGCCTGAGAATGCACCAGAGGCATCTCATATTCGTGTCGAGGGGCAGGCCATGAGACGGTGTGCCGAAGCGTGGCGTACCTGTTCCGCCTTTCCGTGCAACGATGAACTGCCTCAGCTTGATATCTCGACCGAGCCCTTCTGAGAGGAACTCCCGGCAGCGCCGCGAGGGGCGCGAAAGACGTCCGCCAGCCAATCGATGAACACCCTGATCCGCGAAGACAGATGGCGGCTCTGGGGATAGAGCACGGATACGGGTATCGGCGGTGGTGGGAAGGTTTCCAGTATCGGAACCAATTCCCCGGTGGCGATCTGATGCTCTACGCGATAGCGCGGGACCTGTATCAACCCGAGCCCGGCGACGCCGGAGGCCGTGTAGATTTCGGCGCCCCGGACGACGATATCGTAGGGCAGTGGAATTTCCCTTGCCGCGCCGTCCATCTCGAATTCCAGCGCGTACGGCTGCCCTGTCGCGGAGGCGGTATAGGCAACCATGCGATGGCCGCCGAGATCATCCGGTGTTGAAGGGACGCCGTGACGTTCAAGATAGGCTGGGCTCGCCAGGGTGAGTTGCTCGAATGCGGTTATGTGGCGACCGACCAGAGACGAGTCGGACAGTTCGCCGGCTCGCACGACGCAATCGACGCCTTCAGTGATGAGGTCGACCATCCGGTCGCCTTCGCTGAGGCTGAGCGAGATGCCGGGATAGCGCGTGATGAACTCGGGCAAGGCGGGCATGACGAAAAACCGCGCGATGGTCCCCTGCATATCCACACGAAGCGGACCCTTGGGTTCCGCATTCCTGAAGACGCTCTCCACCTCATCCAGGTCCGCAAGGAGCCGGATGCAGCGTTCATGGTAGAGTGCGCCATCGAGCGTCGGCCTCACATTTCGGGTTGTCCGTTCGAGGAGCCGAACGCCGAGATCCGCTTCCAGGCGCTGGATCGCATGGGTGGCAGTGGGCCGCGGAACCTGCAGGTCCCGCGAGGCCTGGGCAAAGCTCCCACGCTCGACGATCCTGACGAAGAGCCGCATGACGTCGATACGATCCATGACCATCTCGTAGTCGATTGTTATGGCTTTTGAAATGGTGATGTTGAAATCGGCTTTCTAGTGCTGGTTTTAAAAACGGCTATCTTCACACCATTCAAGTCCTCAGATCGACAGGAGTGAAGATCATGCCTTTCGTCAATTTCAAGGTCCCCGAGGCGGCGCTGAACCGGGCCCAGAAAGAAGAGATCGTCCATCGGGCCACCGCGATGCTCGTGGAATATTTCTCCGAGGCCGCTCGGCCGCATACCATGGTCCTGATCGAGGAGGTCAAGGACGGCGGTTACGCCCGCGCCGACGAGGTCTTCGTGATCCCGCAGGAATATCGAGCGAAGGATTGATATCGGCAACAACACGGCAAAGGAACAACGACAATGACCACCTCAACGAACAAAGTTGCGATCGTCACGGGAGCGTCTCGTGGCATTGGAGCGGCCATCGCCCGCCGGCTGGCGAGCGACGGCCTCACGGTCGTCGTCAACTATGCAGGCAGCGCCAAAGCGGCCGCCAAGCTGGTGGACGAGATCGAAAAGGCCGGCGGTCGGGCCACCTCCTTCCAGGCCGATGTCAGCGACCCCCAAGCCGTGAGACGGATGTTCGATTCCGCCGAAGCGGCCCATGGCGGCGTCGACGTGCTGGTGAACAATGCCGGCATCATGAAGCTCGCGCCGGTCGCTCAATTTGATGATGCGACCTTCGATCAGACCATCGCGATCAATCTCAAGGGCACGTTCAACGGCCTTCGCGAGGCGGCGAGGCGCCTGCGCGACGGCGGCCGCATCGTGAACTTCTCGACCAGCGTCGTCGGACTCTACCAGCCGACCTATGGCGTTTATGCGGCCACCAAGGCCGCGGTCGAAGCGCTCACCCACATTCTGGCGAAGGAGTTGGGATCCCGCGCCATCACGGTCAACGCGGTTGCGCCGGGGCCGGTGGCCACCGAGCTTTTTCTCGAAGGCAAGGATCAGGCTACGCTCGATCGTATCAAACAGATGAACCCGCTCGGCCGTCTGGGCGAGGTCGACGACATCGCGCGCGTCGTCTCCCTGCTGGTTGGACCGGACAGCGGCTGGATCAACGGCCAGATCGTCCGAGCGAATGGCGGGGTCATCTGAGGAACAGGATCATGAAGCAAGTCCGGCTCGGATAGGGGAAGGCTTTCCGTGAACGGGCTGCCTCGGACGGAGGTCGACAAGAGCGGCCTGATGGTCGCATGCCAAGGAACCCGATCGCGCCGTCCTCGTTGGGCAGGGATGCAGACCCACGCGCGCTTCATCATGCCGTCAACCGCGGCCACAAATGCTCGACATCGCCTTTCTGGAGGAAGGCGCGAAGCATGACACAGCGGCTTTGCTGCTGCACGGCTGGCCTGACGACGCTACCACCTGGGTTTCTGTCGCCGAGAGATTGTCCAGGGCCGGAATTCGCACCATCGCACCATGGCTGAGAGTTTCGGTCCGACCCGCTTCCTGTCGGATTCCTCGACAAGTCTCTGGATACGGAGGACGAGATGATTGCGAACTGGACTCTGCCTGAGCGCTTCATCTACGGCGATCACGCGATCGCCTGGGGCACGCTCGGCGAAGGACAGCCTGCGATCCTCCTGCACGGCTCGCCATTTTCCTCGCTGGTGTGGCGGCGAATTGCACCGTGGCTCGCGCGGCACCGTCGGGTTTTCTATTATGATTTGCTGGGTTTCGGGCAGTCCGACAAGCCGGACGCCGACGTCCTGCATGGTCTTCAGAATGGAGTTTTCGCGGCGCTGGTAAAGCATTGGGGTATAGAGCGCCCGGACGTTGTCGCGCATGACTTTGGCGGGTCCGCCGCGTTGCGCGCCCATCTCATGGACGGCATCGACTACAGCAGCCTCATGCTGATCGATCCTGTCGCAATCAGCCCCCAGGGATCCGCGCTGGTGCAGGCGGCCAAGACGCACCAAGACGTTTTTGCCGGTCTACCGGCTTACATCCATGAAGCTGTCCTGCGCGCGTATATCGGTGCCGCTGTGAAGTACGGATTGCGCGAAGAAGAGACGCGGCTTTATCTCCAGCCCTGGCTTACCGAGGAGGGTAAGGGGGCGTTCTGGCGCCAGGTGGCGCAGATGGACGACAAATACAGCGAGGAGATCGAGGGTCGTTACGACGAAATCCGCTGCCCCGTGACCATTCTTTGGGGCGCCGAGGATGAATTCATCCCGCTGAAAGATGGTGAAGAACTCGCACGGCGCATCCCAAACGCTCCACTCGTTGTCGTACCGGATGCGAAGCATCTTGTGCAGGAGGACGCGCCAGAGGCTATCACCGCAGCCGTTCTCGACTTCTGGCACCGGGACGACGCGCGTCACGATGCAGCGCGGACGCCGCCGTTTTCCGAGCCTCGAAGAACGGCCCGGGCAGGCCCGCAGGTCGGAGCGAATAGATGAGCTGAAGCGTATCGCAAACGTGGCGATGTCTTGACGGTCGGTGATCGATAGCACCGCGTCGCCACGCGTGTGCGCGGCATCGTACTGGACGGTATCGAGGGCGCGCTGAGGAGGAGGATGGCGAGGTCAAATCCGGTCGACATGCAGGGCCTGCGAAGAGTGCGCTCGCTGTCGGCATTCGCATCCAGGAAGGGGCCGTCTGCACTGGCCCGCTTTGGTAATTTAGAGTGTGTCGACCAAGGGACGAACGAAGCGCTCGAAATCCTTGTCGAGCGGCCAGAGCGGGCGCGGCGCGTGGATATAGGGGCGCCGCTCTGCCCGCGGCGTTGCCAGCGCGCCCGCATCGCAGACGATGATCTTGCCCGCTATCGGCTCGAATGCCGCCCGGAAATGCTGCATCGACTTCAGGACCAACACGCGGCGAGCCGTCGGTTCTATCCCGAAAGCCCGCAATTGCTGAAGGTCGACCATCTGCTGCGCTTCTGAAACGACCAGGACTTCGATCCCGTCGACGTCGATTACGGCGGTGGGGCCGAAACTATGGGTGAGCCCGCCCTGAATCGGTCCGTCGCCGACATAGGCGCCGTCCGAAAGCCTGGTCAGCACACCCGTCACCGTTAGCGGGCCACCGCCGAAGTTGGCGTCGCCCTTGCCGCCAATCGTCACCGTCACGGTTTCGCCTTGCCGGTGACCGTGCAATTCATTTGCCGCTTGAGGATCGATCATCGGCGCGAGTACCGCACCCTTTGCTCCCGCATCGAGCAGGCCCTTCAGCAGCGCGGTCGAGTCGCCGTAGGAGCCGGCGCCGGGATTGTCGGCGTAATCGGCGATAACAAGTGGCTTGTCGCCGCGCCAGGCATGCGCCTCGGCAGCAGCCTCGTCGACCTCGATGAAAACATTGCGCTTCTTGGTCCGGCCCTCCCAGATCCTGTCCGCAAGTTCCTCTGTCACATGCATGGCGGCTGGCTTGGCGCCGGGATCACGGCTGTCATAGGTTGCGAGCACGGTGGGGCCGACGCAGGACACGTCGGCGCCCGTGAAGGCTGCATTGACGGAAACCGCGAGCAAGCCCTCGGCCTCGGCCTCGCGGGCGCGGTCATAGAGGGCCAGCGTCTCGAGAATGTCGGTGCGGCCTGAATTCGCTTCGTCCAGCATCGGCACATGCGCCCTAACGGTCCGGGGCGCGATTTCACCCCTCATTGCGCGATCCAGGATACGGGCGGCATGCGCGCCGATTTCGCGCATGTCCACATGCGGATAGGTCTTGTAGGAGACAAGGATCTGCGCGTCCCGAACCATATCTTCGGACACCATCGCATGAAGATCGAGCGTTACCGCAACAGGAATATCCGTTCCAAGTTCGGCCCGCAGAAGGCCTAGCAGATACCCTTCCCCGTCCGGGCAAAACTCAGGCACCATCGAGCCATGAAGTCCAAGCAGCACTCCGTCGAGGCGGCCCTTGTTCGAACGCGCTGCCTCCAGGATAATACCGGCGATGTGGTCATAGGCAGCTTTCGTCACCCGCCCCCCGGGCACGGCATGTGCCGAAATCGCGTGGATCACGTTCCAGCCCGCCGGTTCCGCCACATCCATGAATCCGGCAAGTTCGGTGTTGGCGTTGCGCCGGGCGCGGATCGCGTCGTCGCCAAGGAGAAGCGTGTCCACCTGAAACTGCGGCAAGTCGGTACGGAAGCGCGAGAACGTATTGCTCTCGTGCATGAATTCGCAGGTAAGGACATTGAAGGTCATGGGCAATTCCTATTGCGCGAGACGCACGCGATGACCGCGGCCGATCTCGACAAGCTCGCTTGGCTCGGGTTCTTCGTCGGGGTCCGGACGGCGCGAAATGTCGGGCGAAAAGCGGGCGGCGCCTGGGACGAAGGCAGCATCTGGCAAGGCGCGTGCCCCGGTCAGGATCGCGTCGGGATCGGGAACCGAACCGATCAGGCGACGCGTGTAGGGATGCGTCGGGCGGCTGAAAATCGAATGCCAGTCACCCTCTTCCACCACGCGGCCGAAATACATCACGGCAACCCGGTCGCTGACATGCTCGACCACGCTCAGATCATGGGAGATCATGATGTAGCTCAAGCCCAGCGTTTCCTGCAGGTCCATCAGCAGGTTGATGATCTGCGCCTGGATGGACACGTCCAACGCCGACACCGGCTCGTCCAGCACCAGGATCTTCGGATCGAGCATCAACGCCCGCGCGATGCCGATCCGCTGGCGCTGCCCGCCGGAGAATTCATGCGGATAACGGTCGGCGTGATCGGGCGTCAGGCCGACTCGGGTCAGCATCTCGGCGACGCGGTGGCTGGCCTCGCTTCCCCTGGCGATTCCATGCAGGGAAAGCTGCGAGGACAGCATGCGACCGATGGTCTGGCGCGGATTCAGCGACGCATACGGGTCCTGAAACACCATCTGAGCGATGCGCGCGCGCTCCTTGCGGGCGGGAGCGCCAGGGCCTGCCAACGGCTTGCCCTGGAACAGTATCTTTCCCGAAGTCGGCTCCTGCAGGCCCATCACGGTCAGCGCGGTGGTGGATTTTCCGCAGCCGGATTCACCGACGATGGACAGGCACTCTCCGTCGTTCAGGGTCAGATTCACGCCCTGAACGGCACGAAGCGTCCGCTTTGGCCCCAACAGCGAGCGACGCGGCAGCGGGAAATGGACGTTGAGGTCGCGGATTTCCAGAAGAGGCTGGTTCATGCGGTCGCCTCCAGACCAAGGCCGCGCGGCGTGGTCAGCGTCGGTGCGTCGCGTCCACGCTCCTCGCTGCCCACGACCTGGTCCAGTTCGGTCAGGCGGGCGCGTCCAACCAGCGTTCGCGACCCCAGGCGAGGGCGTGCCGCGAGCAGGCCTCGGGTATAGGGATGCAGCGGATTTTCGAACAGAGCCTTGGTGTCCTGCTCCTCGACGAGCCGCCCCCGGTCCATGACCCCGACGCGCCGGCACATATTGGCGATCACGCCCAAATCGTGACTGACCAGCAGCACGGCCGTTCCTTCAGCCGTGCAAAGCTCGGCAAGCAATTCCAGGACGCCTGCCTGGACCGTCACATCAAGTGCGGTGGTCGGCTCGTCCGCAATCAGCAGGTCGGGACGGCAGGCCAGTGCAATGGCGACCATGACGCGCTGGCGCATCCCTCCCGACAGTTGATGGGGGTAAGACAGGGCGCGTTCCTCGGGCGCCGGCACACGAACACTTTCCAGTGCCTCGACGGCTTTCCTGCGCGCATCCGACCACCCGAAGCCCCTGTGAACGACGAACATTTCCGCGATCTGACGGCCAATCGCCATCAGCGGATTGAGCGCCGTCATGGGCTCTTGAAACACCATCGCCATACGGTCGCCGCGCAGACGGCGCCTGGCGCGGCTGCCAAGCTTCAACACGTCCTGGCTCCGGAAGAAGATCGAGCCGCCGGTCACCTCCAGCGGGCGTTTAAGCAACCCCATCACCGAAAGGCCGGTGATGCTTTTGCCCGAACCGGATTCGCCGACAAGTCCGTAAGTTTCCCCAGGCAGGATATCGAAAGACACGCCGTGAAGGATTTCGTTCCGCTTGCCGACGCCGATGCGCAAGTCGCGGATGGACAGAACAGGGTCGGGAAGAATGCCGCTCATGCCTGCCTTATCCTCATATGCGGATCCAGCATGTCGCGCAGCCCGTCACCGAGCAGATTGAAGCCAAGGACCGTGGCGAAGATTGCGAGGCCGGGGAACAGCGAGGCCCAGGGGGCGGTGCGGATCAGTTCGCGCGCGTCGGTCAGCATGTTCCCCCAGCTCGGCTGTGGTGGCCGGATGCCGACGCCGAGGAAAGACAGTGCAGCTTCCGCCAGAACCGCGCCGCCGATGCCAAGTGTCGCGATGACCAGCACCGGACCGACGATATTCGGCAGTATCTGCGTGCGCATGATGTTGGCGTCGCTGAAGCCGGCCGCCCTGGCGGCCTGCACGAAGCCCTGATTCTTGAGCGACAAGGTGGAGCTGCGGGCGATGCGGCAGGTCCAGGACCAGTTGGTCAGGCCCAATGCGATCAGGAGACTTGGCAAGCCGGGTCCCAACACCGCCATGATGGCGAGCGCGAAGACCAGGGATGGGATCGCCAGCATGACGTTGGTCAGCCCGTTCACCAGGTCGTCCCACCAGCCTCCGAAATAACCGGCCGAAACCCCAAGCGCCATACCGATGCACGAGTTGATCAACTGCGAAACGAGGCCGACGGTCAGCGACACCCTGGCGCCGTAGAGGATACGGGAAAAGACGTCGCGACCCTGCCCGTCCGTGCCCAAAAGATGGTCCCAGCTCGGCGGCATTTCAGAATTCATCAGGTCGGCGTCGAATATCGGGTTGTACGGGGCAATCCAGCCGGCGCTGACGGCTGCGGCGACCACGAGCAACGCCAGCGCCAGGCCAAGGGCGAAATTGAAACGCAACCGCATGGATCAGGCCACCTTGATGCGCGGGTCGATCATGGCATAGGCGATATCGACCAGCATGTTGATGACAAGGAACCACAACACGATCACGATGACCGTACCCTGAACCACGGGAATGTCGCGTGCCGACACGCTGTCGACCAGAAGCGACCCGATCCCTGGCCAGGAAAACAGTTTCTCGATCACGATCGCCTGCCCCATGAGCGAACCGATCTGAAGGCCAAGCGTGGTCAGGATCAACACCAGCACGTTGCGGGTGACGTGACTGCGCACCAGACGCGGTTCGGTCAACCCTTTGGCTCGCGCCGTTCGCACGAAATCCGCGTTCATCACGTCCAGAACGCCAGCGCGGGTGGTTCGCGCCAGGAGCGCCATCGGCGATACGCCGAGCGCGATGGCAGGCAATATGATGTAGCGGATGCCGCCGGGCTGGTAGCCGAAGCTCGGCAGCAGACCGAGCTGCAGCGCAAAGACGTACATTAGCAGCAAACCTAGCCAGAATTCGGGAACCGACAGGCCGGAAACCGCCAGCATCATCGTGCCGGTGTCCAACACGCTGCCGGGCTTCAGCGCGGCCAGAAATCCCAGAGGAATACCGACTGCCGCGGCAAAGCCCATCGCCGCCAGCGCCAGTTTGATCGAAGGCCAGAGCCGCGGCTCGATCACGTTCCACACCGGTTCGCGGGTGCGGTAGGAAATTCCAAGGTCGAAATGCGCCAGCCCCCACAGATAGTCCCACAGGCGGACCGGCAGAGGCTTGTCCAGCCCGAACTGCTCGTTCAGATGCGCCATCACATCGGCATTCGTGGCGTTGCGCCCCTCCGACATCAGGCTCGATATGAAGCTGCCGGGGACGACGCTGAATATCACGAAAATGATCAGCACGACCGCCAGCAGGGTCGGGATCATCTGCAGCGTGCGACGAAAGATGAAGCGCGACATCCGCGAATCCTGCCTTTCAACAACTGGGCGCCATGCGGCGGGCGAGGAGTGGGCGCCATGCGGTGGGCGGGGCCGTACAAACCGGTCCCGCCCGCCAGCCATGCCATCGCGCTACTTGCGTGATGCGGGTGCGCTGTCGTCGATCCAGATGTCCTCGTAATCCTGGATAGCCAGTTCCGCGCCGTTCGGCTTCAGCCCGTGGACCCATGGCTGGTAGGCCATGACGGCCTTGTTGTAATTGAAGAACCAGACCGGAGCCTCGTCCTGCAGCAGGTTGTTGGCTTGCCTCAGAAGATCGTTCTGTTTGGCCGGATCGGTTTCGTTGCCTGCCTGCTCGATCAGCTTGTCGAAGTCGGCATTGTTGAACTTGACGTAGTTGCAGGCGGTTTGCGATGTCTTCGAATAGAAGCAGTTCAGATATTTCAGCGGATCCGGGCCCGACGAGTTCGACCAGATAAAGGCATCAAAATTGTCGGACAGGATCTTGTCGGACAGGACCGAGCTTTCCACCGGGTCGGTCGTCACGGTGACGCCCACCTTCGCCAGCATCGGGATGATCGCCTCGACGATCGGCAGGCCCCAGCTTTCGTTCGAGGTCGCGGTGACCGAGAACTTCAGACCGGTCTCGAACCCTGCCTCCTTCAGCAGTTCCTTGGCCTTTTCCGGATCATAGGCATAGGGCTTGGCGTCCTTGTCGAAGGCCGGCGATGAAATCGGCAGCCAGGAGACCGCGGGATAAGCCTTGTTCTTCAAGAGCTTCTCGACAATCAGGTCCTTGTTGATCGCATAATTGATCGCCTGCCGGACGCGCTTGTCCTTGAATGCCTCGACCTTCGGATTGAAGCCGATATTGCGGGTGTAGACTTCGGCCACCTCAAGGATGTGATCCTTCAGCGCCGGATCCTGGCTGTAGGCCTCATACTGCACAGGGCCGAGAACGTTGGTATCGATCTCCGCGTTGCGGAAGGCGACGTCGCGAGCCGAAGCTTCGCCCATCAGCATGATGTCGAGCTTGTCGAGATGCGGCTTGCCCTCCTCATAATAGCCGTCGAACTTCTCCAGTTCGACCTTCGAGCCCGCAACGTAATTGGCGAGCTTGAACGGGCCAAGGCCGTTCGGCTTGGAGGCCAGCTGATCCTCCGGATAGTCCTTGGAGTAGATCGGCGCATAGTTGGACATCAGGTTCCAGCCCGGATCGGCCAGGTTGATGAAGGTGATTTCGATGGTCCTGTCGTCGATCTTCTTCAACCCGGAAATATGATCGGCCTTGCCTGCCTGAAATTCGGCGACGCCGGCGATCTGCAACATCTGCTCGGCGCCCGGCAGGGCCTTCTTGGGATCGGCAAGACGGTTGTAGGACCAGATCACGTCATCGGCGTCGAGCTTGTCGCCATTGTGAAAGGTCGCTTCCCGGAGCTTGTAGGTATAGGTCTTGCCATCCGCCGACTTCTCTACCGTTTCGGCGAGGTCGAGCTCAGGCTTGCCGCTTTCCGGGTTCCATTTGTAGAGGGAGCGGTTGATCGCTTTGGCCACGATCTCGTCTTGCGTATGCGGTGTCGCCGTGATGTCCAGCGATGTGATGGAGTTGCCATAGGGCGCGGTGAACACCAATTTCCCCCCATCCTTCGGTGTGGCGTCCTGCGCCAGCGCGGCGGTCGCCGTTCCAAGCGCAAGCGCCGCGATCAAGCCAAGTCTGTTCAACATCCCTCAATTCCTCCCTGTGGTTCGTTGTTGATTTCCTGTCAGAGACGGGCCCAACCGGCATCCCGCCTCAACTTCCTTCATAGACGATGCGCCCATCCAGAATTGTCATCTCACAGCGCGTTTCACGCAGGATTGTCTCCGGTGTGGCCGTCAGGAGGTCGTTGGAGAACACGGCGATGTCCGCGAGCATTCCAGGCTCCAACCGGCCCTTCACCATTTCCGCGCCCTGGGAGTAGGCACCGTGTTCGGTATAGGCGCGCAACGCCTGTTCGGACGTCAGTTTTTCGGAAGCGTCCATTACCGTGCCCTTGTGCGTCTTGCGCGTCAGCATGGCGTAGAGGTCCGGGAAGGGATTGGGCGAACAGACCGGCGAGTCGCTGCCGGTGGACGGCTTCATGCCGAGGCGATCCCAGGTTCCGATCGGATAGGAGCGCAACCCGCGCTCCGGCCCGAGAACCGAGACGTAGGCGTCGCCGAAATCATAGATGAAGGCCTGCTGCGGCGCAGGCAGGATGCCTGCCTTCAACATCCGCTGATTGATGGCATCATCGACATAACCGCAATGCTCGATCCGGTGCCGGTGCTTGTGATCCGGCCTGGCGGCGCGCACACGTTCATAAGCGCGCACGAGCTGGTCGATGGCGGCATCGCCAATGCCATGGCAGACCATGGTGTAGCCCATTGCGGTGTAGCGGTCGACCAGTTCGAACAATTGAGCGTCCGGCAGCATCCGGACACCGAAATTGTCAGGCTGGCCAATATATGGCTGGCGCATCCAAGCCGTGCGTCCGCCGGCCGAGCCGTCCGTGAATATCTTCACGCCGCCTATGCGGAACATGTCGCTGCCGACCCCGGTAACGAGACCCGCGGCATGGCAAGGCTCGACGATGGACGAACCGGGGTCGCCCAGAAGTGTTGCCCAGACCCGTACCGGGAGCCGGCCGCTGCGCTCGGCCTCATGATAAGCCTCGATCTCGGTCATACCGTCGATCTGGCCAGTGGCCGCGTCCATGCAGGACGTCATGCCGAACCGCAGGAGGTCACGGCCCCCCGCTTCGATAGCATCGAGTATCTCGGCGAAAGAGGGTGTCGGCTGGACGTCGTAGACGAAGTTCTGGGCGTTCTCAGCCAGCATTCCGGTCAGTTGCCCGGCCTCGCGCCCAATGACGCCACCATCCGGATCGGGCGTGTCGATATCGATTCCCGCCAGCGCCAGCGCCAGCGAATTCACGACAGTGACATGGCCGCAGGCGCGCGTGACCGAAACGGGATGATCGGGCAGGGCGGCGTCCAGTTCCTTCACGGTCGGCATCAGTGCGTCGGGATATCGGGTCTGGTCAAAACCCCGCGCGGTCACCCATGCGCCCTTGGGCGTTTCGGCGGCCCGCGCCTGCAACGCAGCCATCAGCGCGCCGCGGGTCGGCGCGGCATCGGGCGTCGCATCGACCTTGCCGCGCAGGAGCCCCGTCGAGATCAGATGCAGGTGCGCATCGTTCAGACCGGGCATTGCGAAGCGCCCGGCCAGATCCACGGCCCTCGTGCCCTTTCCGATCAGGGCCTTGATTTCGGCGTTGGAGCCACTGGCCACGACCTGGTTGCCCAAGACCGCAATCGCCTCCGCGATCGGATTTCCGTAACCGGTCCAAATCTTGCCGCCATGCAAAACGAGATCGGCTTGGTTCTGCGAATTCATGCTGCCTTTTCTTCTCCCCGGCGTTCACGGACGTCGCCGACATAGATTTGACTTTGAGTGGCATTCCGTTTCGCGCGCGGTCAGATTCTTCTCCCGCGCTCGACGTCACGTTCCCCCTGCCACCGGCTCCAGTTGCCAGCTTTTTCGTTTTGCAGACGTTGGGGCGTCGGCGATCACAAGGCCAATTCGGTTTTCGCAATCAAGCATGCAAAATTTGCATAACATAGCAATTATAATGAAATATGTTCCCCATTGCGGTTCGATCAATGCTCGAACGCAGTGGAGGAGAGGCCGCGTGGAAATCAAATGGCTCGAAGATTTCGTGACACTTGCAGAAACATCGAGCTTTTCGCGGGCAGCCGAAATCCGCAATGTCACCCAGTCGGCCTTCAGTCGGCGCATCAAGCAGCTTGAGACGTGGCTCGGAGCACCGCTCATCAGTCGTGCCACCATGCCGGCCGAACTGACATCGGCCGGACGCAATTTTCTTCCGATGGCGCAAGACGCCATCAGGATGTTCTATTCGGTGCGCGAGTCTCTGCGCCCGCCTGCGGAACAGGGGCTTGTACGCTTTGCGGCCCTTCACACATTGACCATCACGTTCTTTCCGGTTTGGCTGCGGGAGGTGCAGCGGAACACTCGCACCTTCGGCACATCCTTCATGGCTGACAGGGGTGGCATCGAGGCGAACCTGGCTGCACTGACCGATGGCGAAACCGACTTCTTCCTGACCTATGCGCACCGTGAAGTGCCGTTTCACCTGGATCGCGACAAGTTTTCTCATCTGGCTATCGGATCGGATCGGCTCATCCCGGTCGCGGCGCCGGAACTGCGCTTCGACAAGTCGACCGTGCCCGCGGCGGGCATTCTGGACAGTCCGGAAACGGCAAAGCGAGCTTTGCCCTATCTGGGCTATGGTTACAGCTCTTTCTTTGGTGTCGCCCTCGGAAAACTGTTCTCGAAGCACTCGCCGTTCCGGCGTCAGACAGTGCATGAAAGCACAATAAGCGCCGGACTCAAGGAACTTGCGCTGACCGGCGCGGGCATCTGCTGGCTGCCAGAAAGCCTCGTCGAGAACGACATCTCCAATGGAGCCCTTGTCATCTGTTCGAATGACAGCACATGGACGCTCGATCTCGAGATACGATTGTATCGCAGCTCGGAGAAGACGCGAAGCACCATGGTAGAGGCTCTTTGGCAATCATCCAAGGCGCTGGCGCAAACGTTGAAGCCCGCCGCGCCAGCCGCGGGCACGGCGACCTTCAGCTCTTCATGAAGCGGAAGGCGCGCAGCACCTCGAAATAGTCGTTCGATGCAAAGGCGACGGCACGTGGCCCGTGCCGGCGCACTCCGGGATACCAGGAGGCGCGATAGGCATCGACGGGGTTGCTGAATTCGATGATGATCTCGACCCTTTCCGGCATTGACGGCAAAGCTTGCCGCGCCCTGTCGCGCAACGCCCTTTCAACGCCCTCGCATATTGCGCCGCGCGCCGCCGCAGGCGCCAGGGAGATGGTGGCCGCGCCGATGCCTTTGAGGGTTTCGACAGTGGCTATCCCCGGGACGAGGGCTCTGGCGTCGGCGCAAATGCCTTCGTCGCCGGAAAGAAATACCGAGCGCACGCCATAGCGCGCGGCGCACAACGCATTCAATGTGAATTCGGACGCTGTTTCGCCATTCAGGATCAGCCGCGATATTCGCAATGTCGATGTGTGTGCAAGCGGGTTGTCCTCGACGCCGGCCTTGGAATGGTAGCCGGTATAAAGCGCGGCATCGAAGCTTTCATCGATCCCGAACATCATTGCGTCCGGATGTCCCGACCAGCCCCTCACGATGCGCGCGAAAGGCGGCATGCGTTCGAGAATAAGGTTGCGCCCGCTGTCATGCGCATCCTTGATCATGATTTCGGTGGCGCCAGCGGCTCGCGCTCCTTCGCAGGCGGCCAGGACCTCCCCGGTCATCAGTTCGCGGAATTCCCTGTGGTCGGCATGCGTTCTTTCCGCCTCGTCCCAGGATTGAATGCCCGCGGTGCCTTCGATATCGGCCGAAATGAAAATCTTCATGCTCAAAGGGGCTCCTTCAGCCAGTCGGTCAACGCCGGAATCCTGCGTCTATTTCGTCCAACCACGCCTTGCGCGGCGCACAGGGCGTTCAGAACGGCCTCGACCGTGGTTTCCACAACCGCTTCGAAAACGAGGTCGATGTATCTGTCATCGACACGCGAAATCGAAATGAACGGTGAAGGCGAGACGTGCGGCAGAGGATCGGCGGTCGTGAAGGCGATGGCGATATCGCCACTGCCGTGTCCCCAATACGAACCGAGGCGGGCAATGCCGGCGCCGGCCCGGCTGGCGGCACGGTTCAATTGCCGGTCGTCAAGAGGAATATCCGTGCCGAGAATGATGATGATCGACCCGCTTTCAGGCTCGCCGAGCCCTTTGGGATCGGCTCTGCGGCCATCCGGGAGGACAAGATCCCCTGCCCTGCCGAAGTTGGACAACACCAGAGCGCCAAGCGTGAAGGCGCGAGACCCGATCTCGACAGACCTGGACGCGCTGCCGATACCCGCCTTGAAGCCAAACGACGTCATTCCGGTGCCGGCGCCGATGCTGCCCTGTTCGACCGGACCGGCGCTCGCGGCATCCAGCGCCGCTTCGGCGTCATGCCGGGTGACCGCCATTGCCTGAATATCATTGATGCCGCCGTCGTTGCATTCGCAAACGACGGGGTTGACCGTGCTGGTCTTGCGCCCGATCTCCGGGTTGGCGGCAATGGCACGCTTGATCAGCGCCTCCGCACATGGTGCGACCGAGAACGTGTTGGTCAGAAGGATCGGCGTTTCGATCGTGCACAGTTCGGACAATTGCATGAGCCCGACGGACTTGCCGAAACCGTTGATGATATCGACCGCCGCCCTGACCTTGGATCTGAACAGGTCGCCGCCATGGGGCAAGACGGCGGTGACGCCTGTCGCAAGTCCGTCGGCGATGATCGTCTTATGGCCGACCAGGACACCCGGCACGTCCGTGATCGCATTGTTCGGGCCGGGCGGCAGCCGCCCCATGCAAAGGCCTAAACGCCGTGCCGCGCCCATTTTCACATCCCACTCATCAAGCAAGGGCCGCTCTTCCGGCCGCATGCCCGTTCATCTCTGCAAAAGCTGTCTGGACGTAAATTTCCTGCAGGCGGCGTGTCAATGGACCAGGTTGGCCGTTTCCGATCCTGTGGCCGGCAATACGGATGACGGGGGTGACCAGGCTGGAGGCGGAGGTCAGGAACGCTTCCGCCGCCGAAAACGCCTCCTCTGGCGAGAACGCACGCTCTTCAAACAAAATGCCCTGGTCTTCACATAGACGCGCCACTGCTCGCCGCGTACAGCCGGGCAGGATGGCTTGAGAATTGGCGCGAGTGATGACACGGCCGTCGTGCGTAACGATGAAAGCCGTCGCCGATGCGCCCTCGGTCACCTGTCCACCCTCGACAAACCAGACATCATCGAAGCCTTTCTCGCTTGCAGCATGCTTTGCCAGAACCTGCCCCAGCAGCATGACGGTCTTTATGTCGCGCCGTGCCCAGCGCGGATCAGGCGCCAGGTCGACGGCGACGCCTTCGGCCTGAGCCTTGGTTCCTACGAGTTTGCGGGCGCTTGTGAAGGCGACCATGGTCGGCTCAAGATCATCGGGAAACAGGAAATTGCGCTTGGCTTCGCCGCGCGAAATCTGGAGATAGACCGTTCCTTCATCCAATTCGTTGAGCGAGATCAGTTCCAATTGAATGGCTTCCATCTCAGGCAGCGTCACGGGCATGGGAATACATATCTCGGCAAGCGACCGCTGGAGACGATTGAGATGGAAATCATTGTCTATCAGCCTGCCGCCGATCACGGCGGTCACCTCGTAGACCGCGTCTGCAAAGAGGAATCCCCGATCGAAGAGACCGATGCGCGCCTCGTCTTCGGGCATGTAACGCCGATTGCAATAGACTTGCGCCACTTTGGCCATCCTCGATCCCAGCATCAACTGACTGCTCGATAAATGCCAAGGCAGGTCGGCAAAGACCAATTCAAAAAATGCAATTCGGTATGCCGATCACGTCAAAGCGCAACGGGCACTCCCTGCGACGGCCGCATGGTTCACGCCACGAGCGAGCGCAGGTCGCTGAAATGGTTTCCTTTAATCCGCGGAGCCGGACGGAGGCTTGGATGACGCATCGTTGACCTCCCGATATTGACAGATCGCGGCCATCGATTTAAGTTCGCGTTAGTGGTGACTAACGCGAACTACTGGACAGCGCTCGGAGATCCGACAAGGCGCACGATCTTCGAACTGCTGGTCGAACAGCCCTGCTCGGTCAGCGGACTTGCTCGTGCCCTGCCTGTAACCCGGCCGGCTGTCTCTCAGCACTTGAAGATACTCAAGGCTGCCGGGCTTGTGGCCGACACGCGCTCGGGCAAGGAACGCATATACCGTATCGATCAGGATGGGCTGGCAGGCCTGCGCGCGGAAATCGACCAGTTCTGGAGCAAGGCCCTGGCGGGCTACAAATTAGCCGTCGAGTATCCAAAAAAGGATCAAGCATGAGTAAGGATCCCGCACTCGCGCCGGTAAGGCATTTCGTCGTCGTCGAGGCATCCATTGCGCGTGCCTTCAAGGTTTTCACCGAGGATTTCGGGAGATTCAAACCTCGAGAGCACAATCTTCTTGCCGTTCCGATCGCAGAAACGATCTTCGAACCCCGGGTCGGAGGGCACGTTTACGACCGAGGTGTGGATGGCAGCGAGTGCCGCTGGGCTCGTGTGTTGGCCTACGATCCGCCCAGCCGGCTGGTTCTGAGCTGGGACATCAGCCCTCGGTGGCAGATCGAGACCGACCCGAACAAGACGAGCGAATGGGAGGTCCGATTCACGGCCGAGACCGAGAACAGAACCCGGGTTGAGATCGAGCACCGGCATTTCGAGCGCCATGGGCAAGGCTGGGAGGGCGTGAGGGGTGCAGTTGATAGCGATCAGGGCTGGCCGCTCTACCTGCAACGGTTCCACGGCCTGTTCAACCATCGGGCAGCCTGACAACCGCGTTGCAGTTCATGGGTTATGACTCGCAAGCACCGTATCGCCCACTGAGATTCCAGGAGCAGAGACAACATGGAAGTCTATTGGTTAAGCATCCTCGGCGTGCTTACGCTTTGTTTACTGTCGGTGGTGTTGGCGGTCTATTCCGGTTCGTCCAAGGGATTTGCAGGGGTACTTTCAGGACCGGTAGTCCCGGCGGACGACCACAACAGGCTCTACAGGATCGACCGCGTCCACATGAACTCGGTTGAGGCGCTGGCGCCCTTTGTCGTGCCCGCGGTGCTGGCGATGATGGTTGGTGTTGGACCGACCACTTTGGCAGCGCTTGTGGGGCTGCACCTGGCGATACGCCTGATTCATCTGGGAATCTACCTACGTGGCGGAAACGCCGCAAAGGGAGGCAGTGTCAGGACGGTTCTGTACGTTTCGGGAGCGCTGGTTACGCTTGCCCTTATCCTTGTGACTGGATGGGCAGCATTCCATTGACGCGTTGTCGGCACTTATCGGAGGCTACATCCGTTTTATAGTCCGCGTCCGGCATCCCCGTTCGGCAACAGCGCCACCGTCTCGGCCCGGGCAAGCGTGTCCAACTGTTGGGAACCACTGCGCGATTTTTCAAAAAGTGCCCTCACCGCTCCAACCAAGGCATTTTTCGTTGCAGCCGATCGGCATTCTCCCACCCCCATCGGCCCCGTTGTTATGTGTTATTTTTGCTACATGTCGCTGCTCATGACTGGGAAAACCCATTTAGAGTCGCCTAAATTAATATTCGCTCACGTATTTTCTGAATATATCGGGTAATTCGGCAATGGTGGGCCTGGGGTTGGCCCGCTTAAGCGCCTTGAGGAAGGCGTTGGGGAAACGGGTGGGCTAAATGAACAGAACTGGCATGTCGGCCATAGGCAAGCGCCTTGGTCTTTTGATGGCGGCTACGATGCTGACTTGCGGGGGGGCGAACGCCCTCACGCTCAAGGAGGCGGTGGCGGTAGCGGTCGAATCCAATCCGGAGATCGGCCAGGCCATAGAAAATCGCGAAGCGATCGAGTTCGAATTGCGTCAGGCAAAGGGCCTCTATTTGCCCAGCGTCGACCTGCAGGCGTCGGCTGGCGCTCGTCGTCTCGACAATTCATCACGGCGCGCACTCTCGATAGAGGACGACGCGCTTTACCCGGCAGAAACAGACCTGACCGTTTCGCAGACGCTCTATGACAGCGGCGCAAGGCGCGCAGAATTGAACCGCCAGGCCTCCCGCGTCGATGGCGCGTCGTTTCGGGTGCTGGAACGGTCGGAATTCATCGGTCTCTCTGTTGTCCAGGACTACCTCGAATACATGCTCCAGGCTTCGATTGTTGCCGAGGCAAAGAAAAACCTGGGCTTCCATCAAGCAATCCTCCACGACATCCAGGAAGGCATTGCCGGCGGCGGGTTGAACGAAGCCGACCGGCAACAGGCCGAGGAGCGGCTGTTCGCGGCCAAGGCCCGCATGCAGGAAGCGTCGGAGGAACTGGAGGCCGCGCGGATACGGTTTTTCAAGACCGTCGGCAAGCCGCTGACCAATGCAGCGAGGCCGGCCGACGTGTCCGGCACGCTGCCAAGGTCGCTGGACGATGCGCTGGGCCTTGCGCGCGAGAGCAACCCGCGCGTCCACATGGCCAACAGCGATATTGCCGCGGCGGCCTCGCTGGTGGACGCGGCGCGCGCGAAATACGGCCCTTCGATCATTGCCGAAGGCTCTGCCCGGGCGGGCTACGACATTGACGGCGACAATGGAGACGCATCCGATCTGCAGGCACGTCTGGTGTTGCGCTGGAATCTCTATCGGGGCGGCATCGACAAGGCCAATGAGCAGGAGCAGATCCGCCGCACCAGCGAGCAGCGGCTCGCGATGCACCAGGTTCTCCGAGAGATCGAGGAAGCCGTTCGCACGTCATGGGATCGTCGCTTCCGGCAGGCCGATCTGGCCAAGACCCTGAAGCTACAAGCAGTCTCCAACGAAAAGCTGGTCGCGTCCTATCGCGAACAGTTTAAGGTCGGTCAGCGCTCGTTGCTCGACGTGCTCGATGCGCAGAACACGCGATTCAACACC
This sequence comes from Mesorhizobium sp. BR1-1-6, assembly GCF_020165355.1. Lineage (NCBI taxonomy): Bacteria > Pseudomonadati > Pseudomonadota > Alphaproteobacteria > Hyphomicrobiales > Phyllobacteriaceae > Mesorhizobium > Mesorhizobium sp. BR1-1-6. The sequence goes on from NZ_JAIUHZ010000017.1 coordinate 107,656, forward strand.
GCGACACTGGCCGACACCGCGTCCTACGCATCCCTTTTCGCGCAATATCGGCTTCTGGCGGCGACCGGGCAGTTGCTGAAAACGATGGACGTCCACCCGCCAAAACAGGCTACGGCATACGCGCGGACCGAGTTCGCCGCGCCGGAAACGGCCGACACCGAAACCTATGCGCGCACGCCCTCGGAACAGAAAAACGACGTGCCGTTCGATATTCTGGCACCGGTCAGGAAAAAATAGGCGGGCCTAAGGATCGATCGAGAGTCCCCGCGGGCGGATCGTGAACCAGCAACCCAACATTCTGTCACCGAAAGAGGCTTTCAAGGCCTGCTTTTCGGCCGTCGCCGCATATCTCGGCCGCCCCAGCGCCGAAACCGTGCTCTTTGCCGGCGTGCCGCTGGCGGAAACGCGCATCGACATCGACGCGATCCGGCATCTTGCCGAGCGCGTCGGCCTTGAAATAACCGAGTTCAGCCATCGCGACTTTGTTCGGGGGCGCATCGACCTCCCCGCGATCGTCTTTCGCGTCAGCCAGCTGCCGGTCGCGCTGCTGGCCGATGGTGAAGCCGGCGAATATTTCACCGCTCCCCAGGAGGACGGGCGCACCACGATCAGCCGGTCGGAACTGGCCAACAGCTATATCAGCGGCGGTGCGTCCTTCTCGATCACCTACGCCAACGCGACGGAGGCCATGAGCGTCGGCTCGGCGCCGAAAATCGAGCGGCGACATTGGCTGACGGGAACGATGGGGCCGTTCTGGGGCACCTATTCGAAGGTTGTCCTGTCGGCGGTGTTCATCAATCTGCTCGCCATCGCCTCGCCGATCTTCACCATGAACGTGTACGACAGGATCCTGCCGAACAAAGCGATATCGACGCTCTGGGTGCTGGCCATCGGCATCGGCGCGGTCATCCTGTTCGATCTGCTGCTAAAGACCTCCCGGGCATCGCTCATCGACTATGCCGGGCGCAAGGCGGATCTGCGCATTTCATACATGCTGTTCGAGAAGGTGCTGAACTCGTCTCTGGCGGCACGGCCGGGCTCGACGGGCGAATACGCAAATCGCGTGACCCAATATGAATTCGTGCGCGAATTCTTCACGTCCAACACCATCAGCGTGTTCATCGACACGGCTTTCGTGTTTGTTTTTCTCCTCGTCATCTATGCGATAGGCGGCTGGCTGGTCATGATACCCGCGCTGGCCTTCGTCGCGTCGGTGATCGTCGGACTGGTCACGCAGCGGCGCATCGGCAGGCGTGTGGCGGCCTCCATGAACGAGGCCTCGCAGCGCCAGGCGCTGCTGGTCGAATCCATTTCCACGCTGGAGACGATCAAGTCGCTGCGCGCCGAAGCCTACCTGTTGCGAAAATGGGGAGAGCATTCCAAAAACGCCTCCAACACCTCCGAGAAGATCAAGCAGCTTTCGGCCGCCGCCGGCAACATAACGCAGGCCATCCAGCAGCTGGTCACCGTCGCGCTGGTGGTGGCCGGCGCCTACGCCTTCTCCGAAGGACATGTCTCCACCGGAGCCATCATCGGCACCGTCATGCTGGCCAGCCGGGCTGTGGCCCCGCTCGGGCAGATCGCCATCACCTTGTCCAGATTGCGCCAGGCCATGCTCTCTTTGCGGATGGTGAATTCGATCATGGCTCAGCCGGAGGATCGTCCGGACACTGTGGGCTTCGTCAACCGGCCCGTCCGCAACGGCGCCATGGTGTTCCGGAACGTCGGCTTTACCTATCCCGGCTCCGAGAACGAAGTCCTGACCGGCCTGAATTTCTCCGTGAAGCCGGGGGAGCGGATCGGCATCATCGGCCGCATAGGATCGGGAAAGACGACGATGGGGCGGCTGATCGGCAGGCTTTTCTTGCCGAGTTCCGGCGAACTGCTGCTGGACGGCATCGACATCCGCCAATACCACCCCTCCGAGGTTCGCGCCGCCGTCGGCATCGTCGCGCAGGCGAACGATCTGTTTTCAGGCACCATCAAGGAAAATCTTTTGATGGCCTGTCCGGAGGCGACCGATGAGCAGATCGTCGAAGCGGCCAAGGCCGCCGGCGTCGACGATTTCGTCTCCCGCCACCCGCGTGGCTATGACATGAATGTCGGCGAGCGCGGCACCAATCTCTCGGGCGGCCAGAGACAGACGATGGCGATCGCCCGGCTGTTGCTGACGAAACCGAAAGTCGTCTTCCTGGACGAGCCGTCCGGCTCGATGGATCTGGCTTCCGAGCGGCAATTGATCAAGCAGCTCAAAGTGGCTTTCGATCGAAACACCACGCTGATCGTCTCGACGCACCGCTTCAGCATGCTCGAACTTGCCGACCGGCTTATCGTCATCGAGCAAGGCAGGATCGTTGCCGATGGACCAAAGGACCAAGTGATACAGGCGCTGCAGAAAAAAAGCACCTGAAGAACGAAAAACATCAAAGTATTCAGTGCGTTGGGGCCGTGGGAAATGCTTGCAAGGGAAGACCGGCCGCCGCTCTTTGCGTCGGCGTCCATATTTATCATAGGTGCACTCTTCGTGTCTTCCGTTGCTTGGGCGTCCTTTGCCGAGGTGGATGAAATCGCACGCGGCGACGGCAAGGTCATACCTGCTTCCAAAACGCAGATCATCCAGGCCAGCGAGCCGGGCGTCGTCCAGGAAATTGCCGTCAAGATCGGGCAGGTCGTGAAGAAGAACGACCTCATCATCCGCCTCGACAATACGTTCAACACCTCCAGCCTTGGCGAGCAACAGGCCAAGGCACGGGCATTACAGACCCGCATTGCACGGCTGAAGTTCGAGCAGAGCGGCGATCTGCAAGGCGAATTTCCATGTCCCGCCGAAATCCAGAAAGTCGCCCCGGAAATCTGCGACAACGAGCAGAAGCTGCTCGTCGCCCGCCGCGACAACTTCGAAGTCAAGCTGTCGGTTCTCAAGTCGCGCCTCGATCAGCGCGAGAAGGAATTGGACGAGGCGACGGCCAATTCCGATCGCCTCACGAAGAATCTGGTCGTCAGCGACCAGGAGGCAAAGCTGGTCGAAGCCATGGTCAAGAAAGGCCTGATGGCGCGAACCGAGCAACTCCGGGTTGAACGCGAGCAGACAGAGCTCAACGGGCAGCTGACGCTTGCTGGAGAAACCACCAAGAAAGCCAAATCGGCCATCACCGAGGCCCAGCTTCAGGTCGATGAGCTCGGTCTGCAGCTGCAACAGGAAGCGCTGAGCGACCTGACGCAGGCGCTGGCCGATCTCTCGGTGGTCGATGAAACCATACGCGGCGCGACCGACAAGGTGGCCCGCACCGACATCCGTTCTCCAGTCGACGGTATCGTCAACACGCTTGACATCAATACGGTTGGCGCCTTCGTGCAGCCCGGCGCGGTCGTGGCCGGCATCGTTCCGACTTCGGAGACCTTGCTGGTCGAAGCGCGGGTTTCGCCCCGCGACGTTGCCTTCATCCGGCCGGATCAGGAGGCGCTGATCAAGGTCACCGCCTATGATTTCTCGATCTTCGGCGGCATCGAAGGCAAGGTCTCGAACATCACCGCCGACAGTCTCGTCGACCAGAAGACAGGCGAGCCCTATTATCAGGTGCGCGTCGCGACCGACAGGTCGACGCTGACGCGGGATGGCAAGACCTATTCCATCATCCCGGGCATGATCTGCTCCGTCGACATCAAGACCGGCCGCAAGACGATCCTGACCTACCTGCTGAAACCCATCAACAAGGCACGAGAGGAGGCGATGAGTGAACGATAGCGCCACGCCTCCCGCTGTTCTCGAGCGGTTGCTCGTGCCGATGGCCGCGGAAGACCTCGGCATGGAGTTCCGGGTTGTCGCGCGCCGCGGCATCCGCCGCGGCATCCGCCTGGAGCGGACGTTCTGGACGTCGCTCAGGCAGATGGCGGAAAACCGGAAATGCACGATCGGCATGCTTGTCGATGAGATCGCCGAGAGCCAGCCTCCGGCCGGCAATCTGACATCGGCGATCAGGGTTGCTTGCATTCGTGATCTGGCGGAAGAAAACCTGACGTTGAAGAGGCTTGCATCGATCAGGACGATCACCGCGATACTGGTCGCCTGCCCCTCGCCCGCCTTCGCCCTTTCATCATCGAAAAAGATCCTGACCTTCAACGCTCCGTTCCAACAATTGGTAAAGCGCCAATTGCCGACGGCGCCGAGCGATGACGGCCGTCAGGATCTCAGGCTGGCGCTCGATCTCAACGTGGCGGACATCTTCGCGCGGCTGGATGCCAATGGCGAGATTCCGGTCGCCAGCGGGTTCGTCATCGGCGCCGGCGAACGCCGATATCGTGGCCAATTGAATGCCGTGCGAGCACCGCTGGTCGGGCAGGACCTGCTGATGGCATTCGTCAGCGGCTAGCAGCAGTTCCAGGAAAAGTGCGAAACGCTTCCCGGGAAAAGCGTGTAGCGCTTTCCCTTGGGAATTGCGCAAAACAAAGAGATAGAGCGGTTCGGCGTTTTCCATAAAAGCCGGCGAACCGCGGTTGCTCACCGACGGGCAAGCGCTCCAGAAGCCGTGTCGGGCTGCAATCCCTCGCCGGGCGCGACGCCTGCAAAACCGCCCTTGATCTCCGCGACCTGCGCGCTGCCCGATCTCGAACCATGGATCCAGGCTCGGTCCGTGCTGAAGGAATAAAGCGGCACATAATCGGGGAGATCGCTGTCGCGCAGCACGGTGTTGTTGAGGCTGTCGAGAATGAACACGCCACTTGCCGTGCTTACCGACAGGACCGCATGGAAGAATCCCCGCCTGCGATCCTGGAGAACAACCAACGCCATGCTTTGCGCGGGGATGCCGGCCCTCAGCAGCGCCGTCATCTTCAGTATGACGAAATCCTCGCAGTCGCCGGCGCGCTTATCGAGCACCTCGGTGGGCTTTGCCCAGTAATCGAGCTTGCCATAGATGACGCTGTCCTTCCGGTAGGCGATCAGGTGATTGATGCCGCTGTTGACGAATGACAGTTTCTCGCTGAACCCTTTGCCCTGTGCCGACGAGATCAGCCTGGCAAAAGCCGCGCTCTTCTGCTCGCAGGCACTGCCCGCCGAGCAGCCGACAATTGCCTGGTAGACCGGTGCCCACCGCGCGGCGACGGGAAAGTTATGCATGGACAACGCGACCGAGCCGAACACGCCGGGGATAATCGTTGCCGTCTTGATGGGATCAATTCCGACATTCGCAGGCGCCGGCGCAACGCCCGCTTGGGCATCGTCGATCGTGTAACTCATGGAAACCAGGTCGGGCTGGTATCCTACCGCCGGTCGCCAAGGCTGGAATCTTTCCAGGGAAACGCCGCCCAGGCTGGGCGGCATCCGCACGTCTTCAACAAGCCCGCCGACCGAAGCGGTGCCCTCTAAATGGACGCTCGCGAGCGATGGCTGCGGCAGGCCTGCGAGGCTGATCGTCAGCAAGAGTAGCTTGAGGCCGGCTGTTCCCGGCGCGGTTTTTTCTTTTTTCATAACGCCCACCTTTTGACTGTGGACGGTACCGATCTTGTCTCAAATTATTGGCAATGAAGGTAGATAATGGCGACGAAACTTGTTTCCGCTATTTTTCGTAAAATTTTATTTGAATTTATACTTCTATTTACCATACAACAGGGGGCGAGGCCTCATCCGCACCGGCACATATCGACTTATATAACAGAATATATGCTCCCAGTTTACCACGCGTAAAAAATGCCATTGTAGGCATATAATGGTATATAAAGTAGATTGACGGACGGTTGCAAAGTAATGGTTGCCGCTGTCTCTTTCGGGGAAATGCCGGAGGGGTACAAGCAATGACCATCAATAACGAATTGGACGCCGTTTCGGGTTCGTGGGACGAGCATTCCATGGCCAGTGAACGTCACGACCAGACCTCGCCGGCAGAGTTCCAGGTCGCACAGGCGGCTTCGACGCAACAGGCCGCGCCGGCAGCGGCCGAACCAGTGCCGGTCGATGTGGGCAGTGGCGCGCCGGCGGAAGCACCCGCGGAGGCGAAGGCCCAGGCGGCAGCCGCGCCGCACGAATACGTCGCCGACGCCGGCAACGTCGTGAAGCTTCCGGCGAACGTCTCGATCGACAACATCAAGGTCGACGGCCACAATCTCGTGCTCGAACAGGCCGACGGCTCGGTTATCGTGATCAAGGACGGCGCGCTCAACGTGCCGACCTTCGTCCTTGGCGATGTCGAGGTGCCGCGCGTCGCCTTGATCGCCGCGCTCGAGGCGAGCCATGTGGATGTCGCCTTCGGCGCCGATGGTTCGATGTCGGCTGGCCCTGGAGGTTCGACCTCGAGCGCCGGTGGAAATTTTGAAATTCCTCCTGGCGGCATCGGCGATGGATTTGATCTTTCGGCGCTCTTGCCGCCGACCGATCTGCAGTTCGGGCAGGCCGAGAGGCGGGAACTGTTCCTTCCCAATGCGAACCCGGAATTTGGCGATCTCACCGTCCGCGTGTCGGAAGAAGGGCTTTCCGGCGCAAACCCGGACGGCGATCCCGGCTCACCCTTCGACGAATCGAATCTTTCGGTGATCAACGGCAGCTTCGGCGCTACGGATCCCAATGGCGATCCGCTGACCTACGGCCTCGGAGTGCCTGCCACGACGCTTACCTCGCACGGCACCGACGTCGTGTGGGAACTGGTCGATTCGACGCATCTCGTCGGCAGGGTCGGATCGGACGTTGTGATCAGCGTCACCATCACGGATGCGAGCACGGGAACCTTCCAGATCGCCCTGCTCGGTCCCCTCGACCACCCGCTGGCCGGCTTCGAGGATGACCTCTCCATCGTCGTCCCGGTTACCGTGCAGGACCCGTTCGGCGGCTCGGCAACGGCCAACATGACCGTGATCGTCGAGGACGACAGCCCTGCCCTGACGGTGGGCAACACGGCAGCCAGTTCCGCGGTGCTCGATGAAAGCAACGCTGGTTCGCCGGCTGGCTTTCCGATCGATGTGACGAGCGCCAACCCGATTATTTCCGTTGCATCCAATTTCGGTGCCGACGGCGCCGCCGCCGGCGGCGGCATCGCCTATGCGCTGGGCCTGACCGGCAATGTCGCATCGCTCGATTCGGGCCTGAAGACGGCCATTGGCGATTTTGCGATCACGCTGCAGCAGACCAATGCGACGACGGTCACCGGCACTTATCAGAACGGCGGCACCCACACCGCCTTTACCATCGTCATCAACGGCAATGGCACGCTTAAGGTCACCCAATACGCTCCGCTGGAGCACACTGTCGATGGATCGAGCGCTGCTGCCCATGACGACGTGCTGACTCTCTCGGGCAAGATCACAGCCTCGGTGACCGTCACCGACTTCGATGGCGACAGCGCATTCGGCGGTGCCCAGATCGGCGGCGCGATCCAGTTCCACGACGATGGACCTTTGGTGACAGTCGTCGCCGACGCCGGCGCCGTGGTCTCACTCGACGAAACGCAGGCCTTGAGCATGGCGGCTGCGATCAACACGGGAACCATCGTCAAGGGCGATGATCCCGATATCGGCGGTACCGGGGCGATCACCTCCGGCACCAGCAACGGCGCCCTGGTCAATGTGACGGCGCTGTTCGGCGGCGACGGCCCGGCGGCAAGCACCGCCACCGTCTATCAGCTGAGCGTCACGAACGCCGTTTCCGGCCTGACCGTCACCGACGGCTCAACGATCACCTTGCAGACGCTTGCGAACGGAGTGGTTGTCGGAGTCGTGCAGGGCGGCGCGTTCAAGGGCGAGGCCGCGTTCGCGCTGTCGATCGATCCGGCCACCGGCAAGGTGACCGTCGAGCAATATCTGTCGCTCCACCATTCCGACACCGGTAATCCCGACGACACGGTTGCACTCACCGCCGGCTCGCTGGCCGTGAAGGTCACGATCACGGATAGCGATGGCGACTCCGCCAGCGCCAGCGCCGACGTCTCGGGCCAGATCAGTTTCGACGACGACGGGCCGAAGGTGACGGCTGTCGCCGCCACCGGCGTTACGGTAGCGCTTGACGAGACGGCGACCACGAGCACCCCGGCTGGGATCGACAC
>NZ_JAIUHZ010000018.1:0-111076 GCF_020165355.1 Mesorhizobium sp. BR1-1-6
CGGCGCGGGCGCGCTCGAGTTGCTCGGGACGCAGCGCGTTGGCGATCTCGTCGCGCTTGGCGGCAGCGTCCTTGTCGCCGGTCTTGGCGACGAGCGCGAACCATTTGTAGGACTCCTCCAGGTTCTGCTTCATGCCGACGCCCTTGGCGGCGAGGATGCCGAGATTGAACTGGCTGTCCTTCACGCCGAGATCGGCGGCCTCCTGGAACCAGTGCGCGGCCGATTCATTGTCGGTCACGCCGTCCGCGGCCATGGCGAACAGCACTGCCAGATTGTGCATTGCGCTGGCGTTGCCCTGCTCGGCGGCGAGCTGGTACCAGGTCTTCGACTTCTTGATGTCGCGCGGGACGCCGATGCCCTTCTCGTAGAAATTGCCGATGCGATACTCGGCCGGAGCGAAGCCGAGTTCCGCGGACTTTTCATACCATTTGGCCGCGGCTGCCATGTCTTCCTTGACGCCGCGCGCCTCGGAATAGCGCGAGCCGATCTCGAACAGCGCCTTGGCGTCGCCGGTGGCTGCGGCGTCGCGCAGTGCGACCGGGCCTGCATCGGCGGGAATGTCGAATTTGGCCGGGGCCGCGGGAGCGCCGGCGGGCACGACGGCGCCGGTGCTGTCATTGGCCATGGCCGGTGCAGCCACTGTCGGTTGGATACCGCTGTCCGCATCCGTCGTTTGCGCCCCGCCGGCGGCAGCGGAAGGTGCCGGAGAAGAAAGAGCCGCTGCGACGGAACCGGCGGAAATGGGTTCTGCCGAAGCCATCGCGTCGGAGCCTGCCGCACCCGAGCCGGCAGGCATGACGGGAGCCATCGCCGTCGGAGCCCGCTCCGCCGTCGGGCCAGCGTTCGTCGGCCCATCGCCGTCCGACGGCATGGCGAGCGCGGTCTGCGCCACCATGTCGTCCTCGGCCGCCGGAGCGGAGGGCTCGGCCTGCCTGACCTCACGGGCCGGTTCGCTGTTCGCTGCCGCCAACTGGGTTTCCGGCTTGGGCGGGCTCGCGGCGTCGACGGATGCGGTTTGCAGCGGCTGCGAGGCAACGGCCGGCGCGTCATTGCTTGCCACCTGGGCGGGATCAGCGAGGAACGCCTTGCCAAGCTGCAGGCCGGCAAGCGCCAGCATGATCGCAGCGGCCGCCATCAGAATCGGCTTGCGCCGCGCCTTGAGCAGGTCGCCGATCCTGAGCGCCTTCACCGGTCCCTTCATCGTCGACTGGCGCTTCAAGGCGTCGGCCTCGGCGGCGGCGGCCTGCGCCGCGCGGCGGGCCGCAGCGATGAAGTCCGATTTTGCGGCATCGCTGTCGCTGAGCTTTGCCGGTTGCCCGCGCTCGTCGCGCACGCGCTTCATGATGGCGTTGAGGTCGGGCGCGCCGGAGCCGGGCTCCAGTGGCCGGTTGGCCATTTTCGGGTCAAGCGGCTCGTCGAGATCGACGCTCGGGATTTCCGGACCCGGCATCGAGCCCGCCAGCGGCGGAACGTCTGCTTCCTTCTTGCCCTTGAAGGCGCGCGCCAAGCCGCCCAGCATCGATTTGCGGCGGCCGGTCGGCTCGCCCTTCCCGGCGATCGGATCGGAACCAAGCGCGGCCATGGCGGCGGCGGCCGCCGCCTCCGCGGGCGAGCGCGCACCCGGCCCGCGTGGCGAAGCAGGCTGGCTGCGCATGATCGCGGCGGCGCGGCCATCGAGATCGGCCATGTCCCCGGTCAGCGGCATGGGCTCGTCGATATCCATCGACGGAGCGTCCACGGCCATCTTGCCGGCTCGCGCACGGCGCTTGCCGATCGCTTCATCCGGGCGTGCGTCCAGGAGTTCGCTCATCGCCTCGGACGGTTCACCTGGTTCCAGCGAACCCAGCCTGTCGACGATCTTGAGCAGCGTGTCATGGATGGCCTCGAACGTTCTCGAGTTACGCTCGTCGGAACGGCGTGTCAGCGTCTCGAGTGTCTTCAGGTCCTGGGCAAGGCCGGAAACCGCCGACGTGTCGGCGCCTGAGCCGGCCAGCGAGCGCACCGCGTTCTCGGCCGCCTCGCGCGCCGCGCCAAGGATTGAGTCGCGCGTTCCCGCCAGCGCCTTCTCGATTTCATTGAGGCGTGGGCTGATGTCCTCGAACTCCGGCAGCGGTGCGCTGGGCCTGGACAGGTGGGCGGACAGGCTGGCGACTTGCGCCTCCAGGCTGCGGATCAGCGCCGGATCGATGCCGGCGACTTGCGCGGCGGACGAGTCCAGGCGGCTCGAAATGTCTTCGAGCCGGCTTTCCAGGCCACGGATCGCGGCTTCGCCGGCGGGGTCGGGAATGCGTGTTTCCATGCGCTTGGCGAGCGCCATGAAGCGGGCATCGATGGCTTCCATGATGCCGGCGCCGTCGACTTGCGGCATGCGCCGGTCGAGCCGGTCGGCAACCTCGTCCAGTCGGCGCTCAAGGTCGCGGAACAGCATGTTGCCCTGTTCGATGGCGTCGCCCTGGCGCCGTTCCATCATCGACGACAGCACGTCGAAGCGTTGCTCAAGCCCGTGGAAGATATAGTCGGCGTCGGGCATGACCGGCGCCCGGTCGATCTTGTCGGCGATGAGCGCGATCTGCTTGGCCAGCCGTTCCATCGCCTGCTCGGGCAGGGCGGCGCGGCCGGCGAGTTCGTCGACCCGGCTTGACAGCGTGTTCAGCCGGTCGACGACGGCGTTGCCGGGGTGGTCCTGCGCCACTTCCTCGATCTGCCGGGCGAGCGAATCGATCCGTTTCTCGATGCGCTCGAAGGCTTCATGGTCGAGCGTATTGGCCTGTGCCGCGACGGTCGAGGCGACGATGGCGCGGGAGATCTCGTCCAGCCGCTCGTCGATCATGGCCAGCGTGCTGCCGCCGCGATTGTCCTGCTGGCTGGCGAAATGATCCACGGCGCTGGCCAGCGTGCGGACCTTTTCCTCCAGCGAGCGCAGGGATAGCGATTCCGGCAGGTTGTTGACGGCGTTGCTGATCTGCTCCAGCCGATCGGTCAGGCCCGAAATGGCGGGGTCCGGTGAGCGGTTGCGCTGGTCGGCGTCGACGCGGTCCTCGAAGGCTGTCCAGCGACGATCGAAATCGTCCCAGCGGCGGTCGACCTTCTGCACGCTCTCCTCGCGCGCCAGCGTGTCGAGCGCGGCTTTGACCTGTTCGAGTTCGAGCCGCAGCATGTTGACGCTTCTGTCGTCGCTTTTTTCCGACAGCGTCTTGATGGCGCCGGAAAGCCGCTCGAATTCGAGGCCGAGTTCGGCGCTGCCCTTGCCCGAAGCGCCTGACTTGGCGTTTGCCAGCAGTGCGCGGTCGATGTCCTTGCGCAGCGCCTCGAATTCGCTCTGCAGCCCGGCAGTCATCTGGTGGCGCAATTCCTCGCGCATGCCGCGCAGCTCGCCGGCGATCTTGCCGACCATGGCAACGCTGTCTTCCTGGCCGCGGATGCGGTCGATATCGCGGGCAAGGTTCTGGTAGTTCTGGCCGACGGCCGGCGCCGGCATCGGGGCCTCCGGATGCGGCGCGGGCTGCGGATCCTGATACCAGCGCGGCCGAGCCGAAGGCTGTGCTGCGGGATAGCGCGGTTCGGCGCCATATTGGCGGGGATCGGGACGTGCCATCGTATCCTCGCGCGTCCTCTCCAGCCGCTGTTCAAGCGTCTCCAGCGAGCGGTTCAACTGCTCGAGCGTGGTCTGAGGCCTGCGCTGCCTGCCGGCGTTGAGTGTGTCGAGGTAGGACCGCTTGCTGTTCATCGGTGCGTCCGTCTTTCAGATTGGCCGGTTTGCGACCAGCTCCCCAAATCCTCGCCGGAACGAAGGCGACCGCACACGGTGGAAGACAAGCTTCCCGGGGTTCACCCGCGCTCCGAAAAACCGTGAAAAAATCGATACAGGATAAACACGGGTAGCCGACATGCGCACAATTCGCCCAACGTGGTAAACAACGCGTTAACCAAGCTTAAGAAGTTGCGACGAAGTTCGCGGTGAACCGGCCGCTGCGGCATAAAGCGCCGCCCGCACAACGCCCTTGCGTCATGAGAAGGCTATCGGTATAGAATTGACGTAAACGTAAAAGGCGCATCAAGCGTGCTGTTTGCGATTTGTTTGTCGAAACCACGGCTGGAAGCACGCCCCCGCTTTCAGTCAGGCATCGCTTGGTCCAGGACCGCGACGCCACAGACGGGGAAAGCCAGTGACCATGAAGCTTATCTCGGCCGGCGAGACCGCGGCCAATACCAACACTATATCCGTTGACTCGGGCGAGGACCTCGTCCGCATCGGCGAAATGGCCAAGAAATACGGCGTGACGCTGCGCACGCTGCGTTTCTACGAAGACAAGGGCCTGCTCAACCCGCAGCGCGACGGTTCAACCCGCCTCTACACGCGCCGCGACAGGGTTCGGCTGAAACTGATCCTGCTCGGCCGCAAGGTCGGGTTCTCGTTGCGCGACGTCAAGCAGATGATGGATCTCTATGATCCCACCGGCTCCAACACCAAGCAGTTGCGGCTGGCATTGGACAAGTCGGAGAAGCAGCTTGCCCGCCTCCAGAAGCAGCGGACGCTTATCGATGACGCCATCAGCGAGTTGAGCACGTCCATGGCTGCCGTCCGGCAGATGCTGGTCGAGCGCTCGGCGCCGCAGGCGAGCGTCGCCGGCTGATTTGGCCCGCCGCCTTGCGGCGCAACATCCATGATCGAAAAAAGCCGTGTGGCGAGTGCCACGCGGCTTTTTTCATTGAGGGTTCCACCACATGCACTGCATCGCCTCCGGTTTGCTGCAGTGCAGGAGAAATTTTGTCGCATCGGCTGAATTGACGTTTACGCAAACGTCAATTTTTGTTATCTCCCGCTGAACACGGGTCCGCATGCCGCCTGACAGAATTCAGGGGTTCGGATCAGGTTCGCAGGGTGGAGAAGAGCATGCCGATCTACAGGGCGCCGGTGCAGGATACGCTGTTCGTGCTCAACGAGGTGCTGGGCTACCAGCGCTATTCCAATCTCCCCGGCTTTTCCGATGCAACGCCCGACGTGCTGGAGGCGATCCTCGTCGAGGGCGCCAAGCTCGCGGAAAACGTCATGCATCCGCTCAACCGTGTCGGCGACATGGAAGGCTGTGTGCGCCATGACGATGGCTCGGTGACGACGCCGAGGGGCTTCAAGGAAGCCTTCGATCAGTATCGCGAGGGCGGCTGGATGGGGCTGGCGGCGCCCGTCGAGTTCGGCGGCCAGGGCCTGCCCTATGCCGTGCATACCGCCGTGGCCGAGTATATGGTGTCGGCCAATATGTCGCTGATGATGTATCCGGGCCTGACGCAGGGCGCGATCGCGGCGATCATCACCCATGGCACCGACGAGCAGAAAGCCAAATGGCTGCCGAAGATGGTCGAGGGCGCCTGGACCGGCACCATGAACCTGACCGAGCCGCATTGCGGTACCGATCTGGGCCTGCTGCGCACCAAGGCCGTGCCGAATGGCGACGGCACTTACAAGATCTCGGGCCAGAAGATATTCATCTCGGCCGGCGAGCACGACATGGCGGACAACATCGTCCACCTGGTGCTGGCCCGCATCGAGGGAGCGCCCGAAGGGGTGAAGGGCATCTCGCTGTTCATCGTGCCGAAGCTCAAGCTCGATGCTTCTGGCAATCCCGATGAGAGGAACACCGTCTCCTGCGGTTCGATCGAGGAGAAGATGGGCATCCACGGCAATTCGACCTGCGTCATGAATTATGACGAGGCGCAAGGCACGCTGCTGGGCGAGGCCAATGGCGGCCTCAAGGCGATGTTCACGATGATGAACGAGGCGCGGCTCGGCGTCGGCCTGCAGGGGCTTTCGCTGTCGGAGATTGCCTACCAGAATGCCGTCGCCTACGCCAAGGACCGCTTGCAGGGCCGCTCGCTGTCGGGACCGAAGGCGCCGGACAAGAAGGCCGATCCGATCATCGTCCATCCCGACATCCGCCGCAGCCTGATGACCATGAGGGCCTTCAACGAGGCCGGCCGTGCGCTGGCGCTGTGGACGGCGATCAAGTCGGACATCGCCCATCGCTCCGCCGACGACAAGGACCGCCAGGCGGCCGACGACTACACCGGGCTGATGACGCCGGTGGTCAAGGGCGTGCTCACCGACAAGGGCTTCGATCACGCCGTGATGGCGCAGCAGGTGTTCGGCGGCCATGGCTACATCGAAGAGCACGGCATGAGCCAGTTCGTGCGCGATGCCCGCATCGCCATGATCTATGAAGGCGCCAACGGCATCCAGGCGCTCGACCTCGTCGGCCGCAAGCTGGGTCTGAACGGCGGCCGCGCGGTGCAGTTGTTCTTCAAGGAAGTCGGCGAGTTCTGCGAAGAGAACCGCGCCGACGAGAAGATGGCCCCCTTCACCAAGGCATTGAAGAAGAGCCTCAACGATCTTCAGACGGCGACCATGTGGCTGCTGCAGAACGGCATGGCCAAGCCCGACAATGCCGGCGCCGCCTCGACCGACTACATGCATCTCTTCGGCCTCGTGGCGCTCGGCTATATGTGGGCGCAGATGGCCAGGGCCGCCCAAGGCAAGCCGGGCGCCAACGGCGCGTCGTCCTTCTACGACAACAAGCTGGTGACGGCGCGCTTCTTCATGGAGCGGATCATGCCGGAAACCGCGACGCGTCTCGCCCGCATCTCCAGTGGCGCCGATACGTTGATGGCACTGCCGGCGGAAGCGTTCTAGAAATGGTCCCTCTCCCTTTGAGGGGAGGGCGGTCCAGAGGGGCCGGGAGGGGGCGCCGCGACAGTGCGCGGATCTCAATTTCGATGGCAGACCTTGGGAGGAAGATCATCGCATGACCAACCCAGCCGAAATCCTTGGCCTGCCGAAGCCCGCCTGGGCGGCGGACGAGGTCGGCATGCTCTACGACATGGCGCACCGCTTCATGTCCGAAGAGATCGCGCCGCGTTACGACGAGTTTGAGAAGAACGAAATGGTCGACCGCGAGAGCTGGCTGAAGGCCGGTGCCGCCGGCCTGCTCTGCGCCTCCATGCCGGAGGAATATGGCGGATCGGGCGGCACCTTCGCCCATGAGAGCGCCATCATCGAAGCCATCGGCCATGTCGGCGTCGATGGCTTCGGCATCGGCCTGCACAATTCCATCGTCGCCCCCTACATCCTCCACTACGGCTCGGAGGAGCAAAAGAAGAAATGGCTGCCGAAGCTCGCCACCGGCGAACTGATCGGCGCCATCGCCATGACGGAGCCCGGCGCCGGCTCCGACCTGCAAGGCGTCAAGACGCGGGCCGAGAGGGACGGCAACCAATACAAGATCAATGGCTCCAAGACCTTCATCACCAATGGCCAGCTTGCCAATTTCATCATCGTCGTCACCAAGACCGATCCGGACAAGGGCGCCAAGGGCACTTCGCTGATCGTCGTCGAGACCGACGAGGTCGATGGCTTCGAGCGCGGCCGCAACCTCGACAAGATCGGCCTGAAAGCCAATGACACATCGGAGCTGTTCTTCAACGATGCGCGTGTGCCGACCTCCAACCTGCTCGGCCACGAGGAGGGACAAGGCTTCATCCAGCTCATGCAGCAATTGCCGCAGGAGCGTTTGCAGATCGGCACCGGCGCGATTGCCATGGTCGAGCGCGCGCTGGCGCTGACCATCGAATACGTCAAGGAGCGCAAGGCGTTCGGCAAGGCGGTCATCGATTTCCAGAACACCCAGTTCAAGCTGGCCGAACTGAAGACCGAGGCCACGATCGGCCGCGTCTTCTACAATGATTGCGTGGCGCGCCACATCGATGGCGGTCTCGATCCGGTGACGGCGTCGATGGCCAAGTACTGGCTTTCCGACCTGCAGGGCAAAGTCGTCGACGAATGCCTTCAACTGCATGGCGGCTATGGCTACATGAATGAATATCCGATCGCCCGCATGTTCCGCGACGCCCGCGTCCAGCGCATCTATGGCGGCACCAACGAGATCATGAAATTGCTGATCGGCCGCTCGCTCTGAGCATCGGTCGGCAAACCCAAGGAGCAGGAAAATGGCCGAAGCTTACGTCTATGACGCCGTTCGCACGCCGCGCGGCAGGGGCAAGAAGGATGGCTCGCTGCACGAAGTGCCGGCAGTGCGGCTCGCCGCCAGGACGCTGGAGGCGCTGCGCGACCGCAACGGGCTCGACACTGCAACTGTCGACGACATCATCTTCGGTTGTGTCGACCCGGTCGGCGAGGCGGGGTCGGTCATTCCGCGCGCCGCGGCCTTCGAGGCCGGCTACGCGACCTCGGCGCCCGGCATGCAGATCTCGCGCTTCTGCGCCTCCGGCCTCGACGCCATCAATTTCGGCGCCGCCAAGATAGCCCAGGGCGCCGATGAGATCGTCATTGCCGGCGGTGTCGAATCGATGTCGCGCGTCGGCATGGGCGCCTCGGGTGGCGCCTGGTTCATGGACCCTTCGGTCGGCCTGCCCGGCTGGTTCGTGCCGCAAGGTATTTCGGCCGACCTGATCGCCACAAAATACGGCTTCAGCCGGGACGATGTCGACGCCTACGCCGTCGAGAGCCAGAAGCGCGCGGCAAAATCCTGGGCCGATGGCCGCTTCAAGAATTCGGTGATTCCGATCAAGGATCAGAATGGCCTCACCATCCTCGACCATGACGAGCATATGCGCCCATCGACCGACATGCAGTCGCTGGCCTCGCTCAATCCCTCCTTCGTCATGCCCGGCGAAATGGGCGGCTTCGACGCCGTCGCGGTGCAGAAGCATCCGGAAGTGGAGGAGGTCAATCACGTCCACCATGCCGGCAATTCGTCGGGCATCGTCGATGGCGCGGCGGCCGTGCTGCTCGGTTCGAAGAAGGCCGGCAAGGCCATGGGCCTGAAACCGCGCGCGCGCATCCGCGCCTTCGCCAACATCGGCTCCGAGCCGGTGCTGATGTTGACCGGCCCCGTTGACGTCACCGAGAAGCTGTTGAAGCGCGCCAAGATGAAGCTGTCGGACATCGATCTGTTCGAGCTCAACGAGGCCTTCGCCTCCGTGGTGCTGCGCTACATGCAGGCCTTCGATATCGAGCACGACAGGATCAACGTCAATGGCGGCGCCATCGCCATGGGCCATCCGCTGGGCGCCACCGGCGCGATGATCTTCGGCACCGTGCTGGACGAGCTCGAGCGCCGCGATTTGAACACCGCGCTGGTGACGCTGTGCATCGGCGCCGGCATGGGCACCGCAACCATCATCGAACGCGTCTGACGGGGAGAGAAACGATGAGCTACACCAATTTCACCCTCGACATCGACGCCGACGGCATTGCGCTGGTCACCTGGAACATGCCGGACCGCTCGATGAACGTCTTCACCGAGGAGGTGATGCGCGAGCTGAACGCCATTGTCGACAGGGTGGCGGGCGACGCCGCCATCAAGGGCGCGGTCATCACCTCCGGCAAGGATACGTTCTCAGGCGGCGCCGACATCACCATGCTCCAGAAGATGCTGACGACCTTCGCGGCTGAAAAGGGCAAGGATCTCGAAAAGGCGACCAGGGCGCTGTTCGAAAACGCCGGCACCATGACCGGTCTGTTCCGGAAGCTGGAAACATCGGGCAAGCCGTGGGTTTCAGCAATCAACGGCACCTGCATGGGCGGTGCATTCGAAATGTCGCTGGCCTGCCATGGCCGCGTCGCCGCCGATTCCGACAAGGTGAAGATGGCGCTCCCCGAGGTGAAGATCGGTATTTTCCCGGGCGCCGGCGGCACCCAGCGGGTGCCGCGTCTCACCGACCAGCAGCAGGCGCTGCAAATGCTGACCTCCGGCCAGAACCTGTCGCCGCAGAAGGCGAAGGCGATGGGCCTGATCCACGAGGTCGCCGAGCCGGCCAAGCTGGTCGAGACTGCGAAGGCCATGATCAGGAACGGCCTCAAGCCGGTAGCGCCGTGGGACGAGAAGGGATTCAAGCTGCCCGGCGGCCCGGTCTATTCGGCGGCGGGCGCTAATCTGTGGCCGCCGGCCATCGCCATCCTGCGCCGCGAGACCTATGGCAATTATCCGGCCGCCGCGGCGATCCTGAAATGCGTCTATGAGGGCCTGTTGGTGCCGTTCGACACCGCGCTCAGGATCGAACAGCGCTATTTCACGGAGATCATGCAGACCAAGGAAGCGGCGGCGATGATCCGCTCGCTGTTCGTGTCGTTGCAAGAACTCAACAAGGGCGCGCGCCGCCCGGCCGGCGTGCCGGAAACCAGGTTCAAGAAGATCGGTATTCTCGGCGCGGGCTTCATGGGCGCCGGTATCGCCTATGTCACGGCCAAAGCCGGCATTCCGGTGGTGCTGCTCGACCGCGACATGGAGTCCGCCGAGAAGGGCAAGGCCCATTCGGATGGCCTGATCTCGGATCAGGTGAAGAAGGGCCGTGCCAAGCCTGAGGACAAGGACAGGCTCCTGTCGCTGATCACGCCGACATCGGACTATGCCGACCTTGCCGGCTGCGATCTCGTGGTCGAGGCGGTGTTCGAGGATTCCGCGGTGAAGAAAAGCGCTATCGAACAGGCGGAAGCGGCGCTGAAGTCGTCGGCGGTCTTCGCGTCGAACACCTCGACCATTCCGATCACCGCCCTGGCCAAGAATTCGGCGCGGCCGAAGAATTTCATCGGCATCCATTTCTTCTCGCCGGTCGACAGGATGATGCTGGTCGAAATCATCCTTGGCAAGAAGACCGGTGACAAGGCGCTGGCCACCGCGATCGACTTCGTGCGCGCCATCAAGAAAACGCCGATCGTCGTCAACGATACGCGCGGTTTCTACGTCAACCGCTGCGTCCTGCGCTATATGTCGGAAGCTTACAAGATGTTGATCGAGGGCGTTCCGGCGCCGATGATCGAGAACGCCGCCAAGGCCGCCGGCATGCCGGTCGGCCCGCTGGCGTTGACCGACGAGACGGCCATCGACCTTGCCCAGAAGATCATGAAGCAGACCATCAGGGATCTCGGCGAGAAGGCGGTCGACCCGAAGCAGATGGCGCTGATCAACACCATGGTCGACGACCACGGCCGCTTCGGCCGCAAGAACGGCAAGGGCTTCTACGACTATCCGGCCAAGCCGGCCAAGAAGAAGCTGTGGCCGGGCCTTAAGGAGCTCTATCCGCAGCTCAAGCCGGAGAAGGTCGACTATGCGGAATTGCAGCAGCGCCTGCTGGTCACCATCGCGTTGGAAGCGGCCCGGGTGATGGAGGAGGGCATCGTCACCGATCCGCGCGAGGCCGATGTCGGCTCGATCCTGGCCTTCGGCTTCGCGCCCTATACGGGCGGCGCGCTGTCCTACATCGACGGCATCGGCGCCGGGCAGTTCGTCAAGATCGCAAAGGGCTTGCAGAAGAAATACGGCGCAGAGTTCAAGACGCCCAGGCTGCTGCTCGACATGGCAGAGAAGGGCGAGACTTTCTACCAGCGCTTCGACCCCTACGCGAAGGGCGACGTGAAGCAGGCGGCCTGAGCGTGGTCGGAATCAAAGATGCCGCGGCGTCCCTGGCGCGTCCGAAAAGACGCGCCGCGCCGTAATGTATGTCTGGGGGCGCCTTGCGCGTATGATGGCCACGGCGGGCAGCCGTGGCTCCTACCAGATGGGTGACGAAAGCCGGTTGGCCTTTCGCTGCCTGCCGACGGACATCGATTTCAATCGCCATCTCAACAATGCCCGCTACATGATGCTGGCGGACCTTGGCCGCATCGATATCTTCATCCGCGCCGGCCTCATCACGCTGGCGAGAACGAATGGCTGGGCGCCGATGATCGGCGGGCTGCAATCGGCCTATGTGCGTGAGATCAAACTGTGGCGGCGTTTCGAAGTGGTGTCTTCGATCGAGACCTGGGAAGGCAGCCAGGTCATCGGCAAGCACCGTTTCGTCCTCGACAATGGCGAGACCGCCGCATTGATCATGACGACAGCCGGCGTCTACGACCGCGCCGCCCGGCGCTTTCTCGATATTGACGAGGTCGTCGCCGCGCTTGGCCGCTCCGCCCAGCCGCGTCCGCCCAGCGAAGCCGAGCGGGCGTTCATGGCCTCGCACCGGAACCTCCGCGAGCAGGCCAAGCGGATCGGTTGACCCGGGAACCGGAATTGGCGCGGCCAGCAGGAAGATGTGATGCGATGCCACAGCCGGTGGACAAACCTTCATTCGAAGACTAGAAAGGAAAGGCATTTTTTCCTTTTTGCAAGGAGAGCGGAATTGCTCTCGCATGACCGTGTTTGGGCCGCCATCGACGCTCTGGCCGAGCGGTATTCGCTCTCGGCTTCCGGCTTGGCGAAGCGGGCCGGCCTTGATTCGACTGCCTTCAACAAGTCGAAGCGACTGTCGTCGGACGGCAGGCCACGCTGGCCCTCGACCGAATCGCTGGCCAAGATCATCGAGGCGACGGGCGCTTCGCTCGACGAATTCACCGGGCTGATAGAAGGTCGGGCCGGCCACGGCGCGATGCCCGCCCGCGGGCGTGCCGTTCCGCTGCTCGGCTTTGCCCAGGCCGGCGCCGGCGGGTTTTTTGACGATGCCGGCTTCCCGGCCGGTCAAGGCTGGGATCTGGTGGAACTGCCGGCGCAATCGACCGAGAGTTCCTATGCGCTTCAGGTGCAAGGCGATTCAATGCTGCCGCTCTACCGCAATGGCGACGTGCTCATCGTCGAGCCGGCAGCCCTCATCCGCAAGGGCGATCGCGTCGTCGTCAAGACGACGGGCGGCGAGGTGATGGCCAAGGTGCTCGATCGCCAGACCGCCAGGTCGATCGCACTGGTTTCGCTCAATCCCGATCATCCGGACCGCGACATTCCCATGCGCGAGGTTGAATGGGTGGCGCGGATCGTCTGGGCAAGCCAATAGGGTGCGGGCTGGTGCGGCTTCCTCATCTTGTCCTTGCGGTTCTGATGGTCCCTGGAATGGCCGCGCTGGTAGTCGCCGGCGGCCGCGCGCTGAAGAGCGGCGAAGCTGCCGTCGCGGTGGAACAGATCGATCCGAGCGCCGATACGGTCTCTCAGCCAGGCACCGACGGCGTGCCGGAGGAGCCGGCCACATCGGCCATTGCCGCTCCGCCGCCCCCCGCCGCTAGCCCGCACTCGCGTGCGATCGATCCCCAAGTCGTGGCGCCGCCGGAGCTTCCCAGCAAGGAGCTGGAGCGGGTGGAGCCGCGCGCGCCGTTGAGCAAGCTGGCGCTGGCCATGCCGCCCAAGCCGAAAATGCCGGACGACTGGAAAGGGACGAAGCTGTTCCAGCCGGTCGCGCCCGCCGCCGGACTGATCGAGGCGAAGGGCTATTCTGTCGCGGTTTCCGGCGTCGACATTGTCGGGCAGGACGAGACCTGCACCTCGGACGGTAAATCCTGGCCCTGCGGCGTCCGCGCGCGCACGGCGTTCCGCGCCTTCCTGCGCGGCCGGGCGGTGGTCTGCGCCGTGCCGCCGGCAGTCGGCCGCGACCTGATCGCCGCCGACTGCCGGATCGGCAAGCAGGATGTCGGCCGATGGCTGGTCGAGAACGGCTGGGCGCGCGCCGCCAAAGGCGGCCCTTACGTCGAAGTCGGGGAAAAAGCGCGCAGCGAAAGGAAAGGCATTTTCGGATCGGCGCCAAGCCTTTCAGGCGTGCCTTCGATGCCGGCCGCGCGCGCCCCGGCGCCGCAAGCGCCGGGCTCGATCTTGGAAGAGGTCGGCGGCATTCTCAAGCCAGCTGACCAGCCAACGCCTTCTGAATGAGCCCGCGCGTCTCGGCGATGCCGTAGAGTGCCGCGAACGAGCCGAAGCGCGGTCCGCGCTCCTGCCCGATCAGCACCTGGTAGATCATCTGGAAGAAGGCGCCCGAAACGCCCGGACCACCTTCGGGGCTCTTCTTGGAATGATCCTGATAGCGTTCCACCTTGCGGGCGACGTTGAGCGCGGCGTTCTGGATCGCCTCGCCGTCCGAGCCCGCCGGCAGGGCGCCGAGCGCCTGATCCAACGCTTCCAGCGCCTCCCGCTCGACGTCGTCGGGCGCGCGGAAGGTCTTCGTCGGCTTCACGAAATCGTCGAAATAGCGGATCGCATAACCCGTCAGCCTGTCGAGCTCAGGGTGGGTCGCCGGCGTCACGCCCCGCACATGGCGCGAGATGAAGCCCCACAGCACGTCCTTATTCTGCGCATTGGAGGCGCTGACCAGGTTGAGCAGCAGCGAGAACGGCACGGGCATGTCGATGGCGGGCGGATTGCCGTCGTGCATGTGCCAGACCGGGTTGCCCAGCCGTTCCTTCCAGTCCTGCCTCCGATAGGCTGCAAGGAAGGTGTAATATTCGTCCACGGCCCGGGGGATGACGTCGAAATAGAGCTTCTTGGCCTGTCGCGGCCGCTGGTACATATAGAGTCCCAGGCTCTCCGTCGGCGCGTAGGTCAGCCATTCGTCGATGGTCAGCCCATTGCCCTTGGATTTGGAGATCTTCTGGCCGTTCTCGTCCAGGAACAGCTCGTAGACGAAATGTTCCGGCGCGTGCCCGCCGAGGATGTTGCAGATGCGGTCATAGACCACCGCATTGGTCTGATGGTCCTTGCCGAACATCTCGAAATCGACGCCAAGGGCCGCCCAGCGCATGCCGAAATCGGGCTTCCACTGCAGCTTCACCTTGCCGCCGGTAACCGGCAGCGTGGTCTCGGTACCGTCATCGTCGAAGGTGATGGTGCCCGCCCTGGCATCGACATGCTTCATGGGAACGTAGAGCACGCGGCCGCTCTTCGGCGAGATCGGCAGGAACGGGCTGTAGGTCGCCTGCCGCTCCTCTCCCAGCGTCGGCAGCATCACCGCCATGATCTGGTCGTAGCGTTCGGCCGCGCGCAACAGCATCGCGTCGAAGCGGCCGGTCTTGTAGTACTGCGTCGCGCTGGCGAACTCGTAGTCGAAGCCGAACGTGTCGAGGAAGCGGCAGAGCATCGCGTTGTTGTGGTCGGCGAAACTCGCATAATCGCCGCCGAAAGGGTTGGGCACCGAAGACAGCGGCTTGTGCAGGTGCGGCTCCAGCGCCGCGCGATCCGGCACGCTGTCGGGTATCTTGCGCATGCCGTCCATGTCGTCGGAAAAGCACAGCAGCTTGGTGGCGACCTTGTCCTGCGTGATGACGCGGAAGGCATGCCGCACCATCGACGTGCGCGCCACCTCGCCGAACGTGCCGATATGCGGCAGGCCGGACGGGCCATATCCGGTTTCGAACAGCACCGTTTGCGGGAGTTCGCGGCCCTTGTAGCGCTCGATGATCTTGCGAGCTTCCTCGAACGGCCACGCCTTGCTTTCGGCCGCCGCCGTCAGCACTTCGGGATTGAGATCGATGATGTTTGATCCCGCCATGTCACTGTTTTCCAAATTAGACGCCGGCAAAGCCGCAAGTGAGGATTTTCAACCGGTCTCTATGCGCGCCTGACCGGAGCGTCAACGAGCGCGGCGCTTTTTCCTTGCAGCGCAGGGAACGCGTTCCTACCTTCGCAGCCCGTATCGAGGAGTTGTTGAATGCCGACCCCGCATGAAGCGCTGATCTACCTGATGGTCATCACCTCCGCCTCCGACCGCGACATGACGGATGTCGAGCTGGCGCGGATCGGCGAGGTCGTCCGCTCATGGCCGGTATTCGAGGATTTCGACCACGACCGCCTGGTTGGCGTCGCCCAGGCCTGCCAGAAGAAGCTGCATGAAAAGGGCGGGCTGGAGGGTGTCCTGGCAAGCGTGGCCGAGGCCCTGCCGGAGCGCCTGCGCGACACCGCCTATGCAGCCGCTTTCGAGGTCGCGGCCGTCGATCTCGAAATGCGGATGGAGGAGGTGCGGGTGCTCCAACTCATTCGCCTCAAGCTCGATCTCGACACGCTGACCGTCGCGGCGATCGCCCGTGCGGCCAAGGCGCGCCTGCGCACGCTGACCTGAGCGGCGACACTCAACCGACCGGAAGAAACTGATCGGGACCGGATCAGAAAAAGCTGACCGGGACCGGATCAGAAGAAACTGACCGGAAAATAGCGCAGGTAGAACTCGGCGAACGTGCCTTTCAGCGAAATCTCCTGCAGCGCGTAGTCGAGAGCGGCGGCCAGCGCCGGGTCATCGGATCGGGCGGCGACGGCCATGCCCGAACCCAGATATTCCGGCGCCAGATAAGGTCCGCCGGCAAAGCGGCAGCAGCCGGCCGCATCCGAACCGCCCAGCCAGAAGGCGAAACGCATGCCGTCGCCGAAGGCGGCATCGATCTTGCCGGCCTTGAGGTTGGCGTAGAGGTCTTCCGGCCTGTCGAAGGTGACGACCTGAACGGTGTTGAAATAATCGCGCAGCATGCGCTCATGCGCCGAGCCTGATATCACGCCGACACGCTTGCCGCGCAGCTTGGCGAACAGCGGCTCGGTCAGCGCCTCGCCCTTCGGCATGATGAAGCGCGCCGGAAATTGCAGGTAGGACCGCGAGAAGGCGTATGTCTGGCGTGACTGCGGCGTCGCGGCGATGCCGGCAATGATCGCTTCGCCTTCGCCTTTCTCAAGCGCTCCTTCGAGCTCGGCCCAGGGCAATGCCTGGATCTGACATTTGTCGACGATGCCGAGCTCGGCGCAGATGGCGCGCGCCAGGTCGATGTGGAAACCGGACAGCTTTCCCGCGGCGTCCAGGAAGTTGAAGGGCGGGAAATCGGTGGTGGTCAGGAACCGCAGCCGCGGCAGTGCGGAGAGATCCGGTTTCGGTAGCCGCTCCTTGGCATCCCACAGCACCGGCACCTGCGGCTCGGCCGCGCGCGCGCGCTCACCCAACGCCAGCGACGCGATCAGCATCGACGCAAGGACGAGAGACCTCCGCTGGAACGCCATGATAAACTTCCACCGCACCTGTGTTCGCATCGGTTCTGGTACGAAAATAGTACAGGCACAATGCTTTTTGATTTCAACGCGTCGATTTCAGGATATGCTTTAGCAGGTTTGCAAACAGCGGTGGCTGCCCGGGTGGGGACCAGGGTCGAGAACCACAACCACAAGGCAACGCTTTGCAATCCCTGGTCGGTGGCGAAGTGCCAACAAGGCACGGATCATCGATTTCAACGAGGCAACATGGGGTTTGATGTTGCGATGGGTCAGTTCGATCGCACGCTGGAATACATAGATCACCTGCAGCAAGCCGGAACGGCGGCTGCGGTTTGCGAGAGGCTGTTGGGCATAACGTCGGATTTTGGCCTGACCGCTCTGATGGCGGGCACCGTACCGCAACCGGGCACGCCGACCGGCCAGCAAAAGCAGCATGTGCTGCTTTGCGACTGGCCTGTCGAATGGTTGGAGCGCTACGTGGCGCGCAACTATGTCGATCACGACCCGATCGTCAGCCACATGAAACAGTTGCAGGCGCCGTTCCAGTGGCGGGAAGCGGCCCAGGGCGTTAGCATCGACAGAAGCAGCGGCGAAGTGATGGGCGACGCCGTCGTGTTCAAGCTGCGCGACGGGCTGGCCTTCCCGCTGATCACGCTCGACGGCCAGATCGTCATGGTGTCACTGGGTGGCGAGGCCGTGGAACTGTCCGCCGCCGAGTTCGGCCTGGTGTCGCTGGTGTCGACCTATGCGGTGGGCCGCGCCATGCAGCTTCACACGAAGGCCAGCAAGACCATCGATAGCGTAGAGCTGACACCGCGCGAACGCGAATGCCTGCAATGGGCCGCCGTCGGCAAGTCCGAATGGGAGATTTCGCAAATCCTCGGCATCTCGGAACACACGTCGGAGAAACACCTCCTTAACGCCAAAAGCAAACTCGGCGCCGTCAACCGCGTACAGGCAGTCGCTGAAGCGATAAGGCGCGGCTATATTAGTTAGGTCGGCCGGGTCGGCCTAGAAATTCCTGCCTACGTGATCGCGTAATTTTCTTGCGAGGGCACGGCCGTATCTTCCTCTTGAACAGGAGACGGCAAAATGATTTTTTCCCTTACAACAAAAGAACTGATGGAACATCCCGATCTGTGGGAGGCCGTGCATCGGCTGCGCTACAGGATTTTCGTCGAGGAAATGGGGTGGGAGGACCTGCGGCGCCCCGATGGCTTCGAGATCGACCAGTTCGATCATGACGAAGCGGTGCATCAGATCGTCATCAGAGGCAACGAGGTCGCGGGCTATCAGAGGATGTTGCCGACCACGCGGCCACATCTCTTGACCGAGGTGCTGGCCGATCTTTCCGTGGGAACGCCGCCGTCGGGTCCGAACATCTGGGAACTGACCCGCTATGCAGTGGCACCCGGCTTTCGCGACGGCCGCCGAGGCGTTTCGACCGTCGGTACCGAGCTCATTGCCGGCTTCGTCGAGTGGGGGCTGAAGCGCGGCGTCGACAAGGTGATCATCGAGTTCGAGCCGATGTGGGTGCTGCGCGCGCTGCAGCTGCATTTCCTGGCCACGCCGCTGGGCTATCAGCGCACCTATGGCAACCAGCAGGTCGTCGCGACGCTGCTCACCTTCAATGAGCACACGCTGGATGTGGTGCGTTCGCGCCGCAATCACCACGCTCCCGTTCTGGCCAGGGGATATCCCGATATGTTCGGGCAAAGGCGGGCGTCATGAGATCGGAAACGGCCATGAACGCGCACCCGCAACCCGAACTGCGCAACCACACGCTGATCGTCACCGTATCGTCGACCGACGGCCGGCCGGTGCTCGACAGAAGGGCCTATGAAAGCCTGGCAAGGACGTTCCACGAAGCCGCCGACAATGACGACGTTCGTGTCGTCGTGCTGCGCGGCCTGGCGGGCTGCTTCTGCCTCGGCGGCGATTTTTCCGAATTCCTCGACGCTACCAAGCACCAGAAGCTGATCGCCGCCGTCACCGACATGTTCCGCACGCTGGCGACGTTCCCCAAACCCATACTGGCCTGTGTCGACGGCGATGCGGTCGGCGTCGGCTGCACCATCCTGTTCCATTGCGACATGGTGATCGCGTCCGCCGAAAGCACGTTCCGGGTGCCGTTCGTCGATTTCGGCCTGGTGCCGGATGCCGCGACCAGCATCCTGGCGCCGCAGAAGCTCGGCTACGCCGGCGCCTTCCGCTTTTTCTGCCTCGGCGACACGCTGCGCGCCGACGACGCCAGGGCGCTCGGGCTGGTCGCCGAGATTGTCTCCGAAGGCAGCGTCGAGGAGGCAACCCTCGGCCGGGCAAGGCAGCTCGCCAGGAAGCCGGTCGCCGCGTTGCTGCAGACGCGGGGCCTGCTCAAGGGGAACCCCGCGGAACTTTGCGAACGCATCGATCAGGAGATCTCGCTGTTCCAGCAGGCGCTGCAGGACGACACCACGCTGCGGCGGCTGCAGCGGATTGCCCGGTTGGCGGCCTGAGCGTCGCGCCGAAGGCGTTGCGCCACGCGGTCCAGTGCCGCGTGGCGCAGGCACCGTCAGTCCTGTTTTGCCAGGAATGACGGCCCTTCGCCGATGATTTTCTTGTCTTCCTTGCCGATGATGTCGAGGTCGCGGCCGTCATAAGGCAGCGACAGGAGGATGCGCCGCATCACCGCCAGCCGCGCGCGGCGCTTGTCGTTGGCACGCACGATGATCCACGGAGCGAATTCCTTGTGGGTGCGCTCGAACATGGTATCGCGCGCCCTGGTGTAATCGTCCCACTTGGTAATGCCGGCAATGTCGATCGGCGAAAACTTCCAGCTCTTCAGCGGACTGTGGCGGCGATCGTGAAATCGCTCGAGCTGCGTTTCCCGGCCGATGTTCAGCCAGAATTTGAAGAAGTGGATGCCGTCATTGACGATCATCCTTTCGAAGTGCGGTGTCTCGTCGAGAAACTTCTCGTGCTGTTCTGGCGTGCAGAAGCCCATCACCGGTTCGACGCCGGCGCGGTTGTACCAGGAACGGTCGAACGTGACGAATTCGCCCGCGGTCGGGAAGTGGTCCGCATAACGCTGGTAGTACCATTGCCCCAGCTCGGTCGGCGTCGGCTTGGTCAGCGCCACGTTGCGTGCCGTGCGCGGATTGAGGTACTGGCGCAGGACGAAAATCGTGCCGCCCTTGCCGGCCGCGTCGCGGCCCTCGAACAGCGCCATCATCCGCTTGCCTGTCGACTGCAGCCACGCCTGCGCCTTGACCAGCTCGATCTGCAAGGCCTCGAGCGTCTCGTCATACTCGTCGCTCTTCATCTTCTTGTCGTAGGGATAGCCGCCCGCGGTCAGCTTGCGCTCCTCGACCCAGTCCGGCAGTGCCGGATTCTCGATGTCGAACTCCCGCTCCTTGCCGTTGATCCTGAGCTTCAGCGGCCCCTGGGTCGGCGCGGCGGTGTTTTCCTTGGCTTTTTTCATCGAGGCGAACCTTTCCAGCTTACGGACTCGTGCTATTGAGCCATTGCAGTGCCGCGCGCCGCTTCAGACGCAAAGGGCGCTGCACTTTTGGATTTTGCGCATGATCCTTTCCGAAAATCGATTCTGATTTTTCGGCGTCATGCGCCAGGCCGGTCCAGCGAAATTGCCGGACCGGGAGCGGGGCGCAGGCGCGAATGGCGGACCAGGGCGCAGACGAGAAGGGTATGGCGCAAGCGCTTGCCGCGCGGCTGTGGAACAGCCGATGGTTGCTGGTCGCCGGTCTTGTCGCGGTCATGGCGGTTTATGCCTTTGCGGGCATTTCCGCCTATGTGCTGCTGCCGGCGCTGGCTTTGCTGCTGGTGGCGGCGATGATACCGGCTGGAGCCACGCGCCAGCACGGCGAAAGCGGCGCGGCGATCGAGGCCATCGGTCTGCAACGCCTGTCCGGCGAATATCTGGCGGCGGCCGTCGCCGACCCCTTGATCATCTTCGACCATGCCGCGGCGATCGTTCATGCCAACGCCGCCGCCTTCGCCGCCTTCGGCGGCATCGCGCCTGGCGTATCGTTGTCGCTGAAATTCCGGGCGCCGGAAATGCAGGCTCTTCTGGACGGCGTGCTGTCGGGCGAGGTCGCGTCGGATGTCATCGATTACACCGAGAGGCTGCCGGTCGAGCGGACTTACCGGGTCAGTGCCTCCTCCGTCGGTCACGGCACTGATCTCTACGTGATGGTGTTCAAGGACCAGAGCGAAGCGCGCCGCATCGACCGCATGCGCGCAGATTTCATCGCCAATGCCAGCCACGAATTGCGCACGCCGCTCGCCTCGATATCGGGTTTCATCGAAACGCTGCGCGGACCGGCCCGCAATGACCCGGCGGCGCGCGAGCAGTTCCTGCAGATCATGCAGAACCAGACCGGCCGCATGGCACGCCTGATCGATGACCTTTTGTCGCTGTCGCGGCTGGAGATGAAGCCCTATCTGCGGCCGGGGACCGAGGTCGACCTGCGCCAGACCGTCGACAGCGTCATCGATTCGCTGGCCCCGCTGGCGCGGGAAAACGGCGTCGTCATCGAGCGGGATTTCGCCGACGGCCCTCTCGACGTGCCGGGCGACCGCGACGAACTGTTCCAGGTCTTCGAGAACCTTCTGGAAAACGCCTGCAAATATGGGCAGTCGGGCGGCCGCGTGGTGGTGTCGATCGAGCGCGGCGACGCCGAGGGCGAAGCGGGCATCGACGTGACGATCAGGGATTTTGGCCCCGGCATTCCCGAGGAGCACATTCCGCGCATCACGGAGCGCTTCTATCGCGTCGACGTCGAGAGCAGTCGAACCCAGAAGGGCACAGGCCTTGGCCTGTCGATCGTCAAGCATATCCTGACGCGCCACAACGCCAGGCTCTCGATCAAGTCCGAAGTCGGCAAGGGCGCCGCCTTCTCGGTTCATTTGCCGGCGGCCTGAGCCGCCCTAGTTTCCAAGGTGCCATTTCTTTTTTCTGTCATCCGGTTAGCGTATCAGCGGGGATTCGAGGAAACGACTCAAAATCAGATCATCCGTGGGAAGGCATCCGGTCATGCAGTCCGTGCACATAGTCAGCGCCTATGACGAGGAGCTGAAAGATCTGTCGAAGCGCATCGCCGCCATGGGCGGACATGCCGAACGCATGGTCGAACAGGCGATCTCCGCCTTGGTCAATGCCGATCCCGGCCTTGCCCAGAAGGTGATCCGCGACGACGCCGTCCTCGACGAAGGCCAGCGCGAAATCGACGACAGGGCAATCATCATCATCGCCCGGCGCCAGCCGATGGCGACGGACTTGCGCGAGATCGTCGGCGCGATCCGCATCTCGGCCGATCTCGAGCGGGTCGGCGATCTCGGCAAGAATGTCGCCAAGCGTGTGGTGGCGGTTGCCGACGGGCGCCAGCCGACCAGCCTGTTCCGCGGCCTCGAAGCCCTGGCCGACCTGGCGTTGACCCAACTCAAGGAAGTGCTCGACGTCTACGCCTCGCGCTCGGTCGAAAGGATCGGCTTCGTACGTGACCGCGACGACCAGATCGACGCCATGTACACGTCGCTGTTTCGCGAATTGCTGACCTACATGATGGAAGATCCGCGCAACATCACGCCCTGCACGCATCTGCTGTTCTGCGCCAAGAACATCGAACGCATCGGTGACCATGCCACCAACATTGCCGAGACGATCTACTATATCGTCACCGGCGACCAGATGCCTGCCGACCGGCCGAAGGGCGACAAGACGGACAAGATCGGCCTTTCCGCAACGCAGCCGATCAAGTGAACGCACTTTCTCTCGAACGCTTGGTCGTATTGCGCTAGACTATCCCTGAGGCAAGCCTGCTGGTTCCCAGCAAAGGCAGTGCTTCGGGAGGCTGCGATGGAATATGTCCGGGACTTCAAGCCCGCGCCGCCGACATCGGCCGTCATCGCCTCCAGCGTCTACACAGCCGGGCGCCGCATCGCCGACATCCCGATCGAGGAAGCCGGCACATGGGCCAGGAAAGCGGGACACGTCGTGTGGATCGGGCTGCTTGAACCCGACCGCGAGCTTCTGCTGCGCGTGCAGGCGCAATTTCATCTGCATGAGCTCGCAATCGAGGATGCCGAGCATCCGCACCAGCGGCCGAAGATCGAGCAATATGGCGATGCGCTGTTCATCGTCGCCCGCACCGCGCAGCTGATCGAGGGCCGCGTCACCTTCGGCGAGACGCATCTGTTCGTGGGCAGCGGCTACATCGTCAGCGTCAGGCACGGCCCTTCGACATCCTATGCTGTGGTGCGCCAGCACTGGGAAAGCTGCCCGCATTCACTGGCCAAGGGCGAGGATTTCGTCCTCTATGCCATTCTCGATTTCATCGTCGACAACTACATGCCGGTGCTCGAGCAGATCGAGGATGAGGTCGAGGCGATCGAGGACCGGGTCCTGCTGAAGCCGATGACCGGCCCCGATATCGAACGCCTTTATATGCTGCGCCGCGATCTGTTGCGGCTGCGCAATGCCGCACTGCCGCTGGTGGAGGTCTGCCGCCGGCTGACCAGCGCCGACCTGCCGCAGATCCATTCAGCCATGCACCCGCTGTTTCGCGACGTGACCGACCATATCCGCACTGTCCAGGAAAAGATCGACAGCTTGCGCGAAGTGCTGGCCTTCGCCTTCGAGGCGAGCCTGCTGGTGGGCCAGAGCCAGGAAACGGCGATCTCCAAAAAGCTCGCCTCATGGGCGGCAATCCTGGCCGTGCCGACAGCCTTCGCGGGCATATACGGCATGAATTTCAGCGACATGCCGGAACTGAAGATGGAATACGGCTACCCGATGGTGCTGCTGGCGATCGCGCTGATCTGCAGCTTCCTCTACTGACGGTTTCGCAAGAATGGATGGCTGTGAGAGTAGGGCAGTAGGGCAGTAGGGCAGTAGGGCAGTAGGGCAGTAGGGCAGTAGGGCAGTAGGGCAGTAGGTTAAGAGCACGCTCGGGAGCGCAAATTCAAAACAGACTGCCCTACTGCCTTAGTCCCCTTATCTGTTCCGCCTCCGCTCCGCTGCCGGCTGGAACGCCACGCGGGCATGGTATTTACAATAGGGGCCGGTTTCGGCGGCTTCGTTGCCGCAGAAATTGAAGTCCTCCGACAGCGGATCGCCGTTCGGCCATTTGCAGGTGCGCTCGGTGAGTTCGGTGAGCTGGAGATGCCGCGAGATCGGCACCACCACATTCTCGACCGGCCGGATATAGTGGCGGGCCACCGGCTCGGCATCGAACTGCGCTTGCAGCGCCGTTGCTCCGATCGATGTCGTGACGTGGCGGGTCGCACTCGCGGGGCGCGACACCGATTTCTGCGCGCCCGACCCTTGCGCCGTCTTCTTCTGGCGTGCCGGCGCTGCCGTGGCGCGCCCGCGGCCCGACAATTTCAGCCGGTGCACCTTGCCGATGACGGCATTGCGGCTGACCCCTCCAAGCTGGGCAGCAATCTGGCTTGCGCTCAGACCCTCCGACCACAGTTTTCTCAAGAGTTCGACCCGCTCGTCAGTCCAATTCATGACCGCGCTCCTGCTAAGCGTACGGCAATCGGAATCCATTCCCGGCCCAGCACCACTGCTGGGGCAGACACCACATATATCTGGTGATTAGGTCCGCCGCACGAAATCTAGTTATTTCCCGACTACAACTACCTTATGCGCTGACTCGGTGACAAGAGTCCGAAGTGCAACACGAATCGGTTTTTTCGGTTTTCCCCAACTTGCCAGCTCACTTATGAGCCGGCGTCCCGTCGGGAGGCTTGCCGCGCGCCACTACGCGACGTTTTCGTTGACTTCATGGCTGAAAAACCCGATAAGCCGCAAAGGCCGCCGCTTTGGCGGCTTTTTTGATTTTCCGGTTCCGGAGACGCATATAATGAGCGGTTCGGCGCTTTTCGAGACCTTTGCTCGCGCACCCCTGGCCTTCGATCACGGGGAAGGCACTTGGCTGGTTACCGACAAGGGCGAGCGATATCTCGACTTTGCCGGCGGCATAGCCGTCAATTCGCTGGGCCACGGCCATCCGCATCTGGTCGCGGCGCTCACCGAGCAGGCTGCCAAACTCTGGCACGTCTCCAATCTCTACGAGATCCCGGGGCAGAGCCGGCTCGGCGAGCGGCTGGCCGACGCCACCTTCGCAGACAAGGTGTTCTTCACCAATTCTGGCGCCGAGGCGCTGGAATGCGCGATAAAGACGGCGCGGCGCTACCATTTCGTCAAGGGGCATCCCGAGCGCTTCCGCGTCATCACTTTCGAAGGCGCCTTCCATGGCCGCACGCTGGCGACCATCGCGGCCGGCGGCCAGTACAAATATCTCGAAGGTTTCGGCCCGAAGGTCGAGGGTTTCGACCAGGTCGGCTTCGACGATATCGACGCCGCCGAAAAGGCGATCACGCCGGAGACCGCGGCGATCCTGATCGAACCGGTGCAGGGCGAGGGCGGTATCCGCCCGGTGCCGACACAATCGCTGAAGCGGCTGCGGCAGCTCTGCGACCAGCACGGCCTGCTGTTGATCTACGATGAGGTCCAGTGCGGCATCGGCCGCACCGGCAAGCTGTTCGCGCATGAATGGTCGGGGGTCGCTCCAGACATTATGGCCATCGCCAAAGGCATTGGCGGTGGCTTCCCGATGGGCGCCTGCCTTGCCACCGACGAGGCGGCTGTCGGCATGACCGCGGGCGTCCACGGCACTACGTTCGGCGGCAACCCGCTGGCCATGGCGGTCGGCAATGCCGTGCTCGACGTGGTGCTGGAGGAGGGCTTCCTGGCGGATGTGCAGCGCAAGGCGCTGTTGTTGAAGCAAGGGCTGGCAGGGGTGGCCGACGAATTCCCCGAGGTCATCGAGGACATCAGGGGCACGGGGCTGATGCTGGGCCTCAAATGCGCCATGCCCAACGGCAAGGTGAACATGGCGCTGCGCGACCAGCATCTGCTCGCGGTTCCGGCCGGCGACAACGTCATTCGCCTGCTGCCGCCGCTCACCGTCACGGACAGCGAGATCCATGAAGCGCTGGAGCGCATTCGCGCCGGCGCCAAGGCCCTGTCCGAGGCCATCGCCGCTGAAGCCGCGAAGTAAATTCGAAAGCTCCTGATGTCACTTCGTCATTTCACCGACCTCTCCGCCGTTTCCGAAGGCGACCTGCGCTCCATGCTGACCGACGCAGTGGAGCGCAAGGCGCGCCTCAAGGCGGGCGAGCGCTCGAAACCGCTCGAAGGCAAGGTGCTGGCGATGATCTTCGACAAGCCGTCGACGCGCACGCGCGTCTCCTTCGATGTCGGCATGCGTCAGCTTGGCGGCGAGACCATCATGCTGACCGGCACCGAGATGCAGCTCGGCCGCTCCGAGACCATCGCCGACACCGCCAAGGTTCTGTCGCGCTATGTCGATGCCATCATGATCCGCACCACGTCGCATGAGCGGCTGCTGGAGCTGACCGAGAATGCGACCATCCCGGTGATCAACGGGCTCACCGACGATACCCATCCTTGCCAGCTGATGGCCGACATCATGACCTTCGAGGAGCATCGCGGTCCGGTCGCCGGCAAGACCATCGCCTGGACCGGCGACGGCAACAACGTGCTGCATTCGCTGCTGGAAGCCTCGGCGCGGTTCCGCTTCAACCTCAACGTCGCCGTGCCCGAAGGCAGCGAGCCGGCGCAGAAGCATGTCGACTGGTCAAAGGCGCATGGCGGCAAGCTCTCCTTTACCCGCTCGCCAGAGGAAGCCGTCGACCAGGCCGACTGCATCGTCACCGACTGCTGGGTGTCGATGGGCCAGGAGCACCGCGCCCGCGGCCACAACGTGTTTTCGCCCTACCAGGTCAACGCCAAGCTGATGGCCAAGGCAAAGCCCGACGCGCTGTTCATGCATTGCCTGCCGGCGCATCGCGGCGAGGAAGTGACGGACGAGGTCATCGACGGTCCGCATTCGGTGGTCTTCGACGAGGCCGAGAACCGGCTCCACGCCCAGAAGGCCGTGCTTGCCTGGTGTCTTGGGGCCTGAAGTGGACTTGAAGTGTCTTGGCGCTTGACGTGCCGGGGAACTTGATCTCCGGAGGCGCGATGCCTATCTGCGCGGCATCACGCAAATCAAGCGCGTTTAGACGCATGCTCCCCAAAGGGCGGCATGGCCGCGCCCTGGAGCTTTGTCATGCTGGAAACCCATCAAGTGGCTGAACATCACCCCAAACTCGGCGAATTCGGTTACGCCGGCGATGATCACGTTGTGCCCTTCGAGGTCGGCCCGCTCGATGTGCGCGGCCGCACCGTTCAGCTCGGGCCGATGCTCGATGCGATCCTTGGCCGCCATGATTATCCCGAGCCGGTCGCCCGGTTGCTGGCGGAAGCCTGTGTGCTGACGGTGCTGCTCGGCACCTCGCTCAAGTTCGAGGGCAAGTTCATCCTGCAGACCCGCACCGACGGCCCTGTCGACATGCTGGTCGCGGATTTTTCCACGCCCTCGGCGCTGCGCGCCTATGCGCGCTTCGATGCCGACCGGCTGGAGGCGCTGATTGCGGCCGGCGAGACCTCGCAGCAAACGCTGCTCGGCAATGGTGTGCTGGCGCTGACCATCGACCAAGGTGCTCACACGCAGCGCTACCAGGGCATCGTCCAACTCGACGGCGAGACCCTGGAAGAGGCCGCGCGCACCTATTTCCGCCAGTCGGAGCAGATCCCGACCGATCTCCGGCTTTCGGTCGCCAAGCTTTTGACGCCCGGCCCCGGCGGCGCGCGCGAGCAGTGGCGGGCGGGCGGCATCCTGGCGCAATTCCTGCCGCAGGCCTCCGAGCGCATGCGCGTTCCTGACCTGCCCGGCGGGGATGGCGATCCGCGCGAGGAGATCCACGATCCCACAGACAATTCCTGGCAGGAATTGCTGGCGCTGCTCGGCACCATCGAGCCGACCGAACTGATCGATCCGACCATCGGCGCAGAGCGGCTGCTCTATCGTCTGTTCCACGAGCATGGCGTGCGCGTCTTCGGCGGCGTTCCCGTCGCCGATCAGTGCTCATGCTCCCGCGACAAGATCCGCGGCATCCTCGAGGGCTTCTCCGCGCAGGAGATCAAGGACAGCACCGAGGACGGTGGGATCCACGTCGCCTGCGAGTTCTGCTCGACGCAATATGACTTCGACCCGGCGGAATTTACGACGCAGTAGGGTTCCACCTTCTCCCCGTTCTACGGGGAGAAGGTGCCCGAAGGGCGGATGAGGGGCGGCGCTGCCCCTCATTCCTGCCGGACATTTCTCGCCGTATAGTGACGGGGAGAACGACGCTGTCGCCGATTTCGCCTCGTCTAATTCACCGTCCGCCTTGTCCCCGGCAGGTCGAGTGAGAAGGCGGGGATGGCGATGTCGAATGTCTCGCCCCGCTCGTTGCGCATGGTGTAGTGACCGACCATGATCCCCGACGGGGTCGAGAGCGGACAGCCCGACGTGTATTGATAGCTGTCGCCGGGATTGAGTTCGGGCTGATCGCCGACCACGCCGGCACCTCGCACTTCCTCGACCCGGCCGGCGCCGTCGGTTATGTGCCAATAGCGCGACAACAGCTGCACGAATTCGTCGGACTGGTTGTCGATCGTTATCTGGTAGCCCCAGACATAGCGGTTTTCCGAAGGATCCGAGCGGTCCTCGAGATAGAACGGCCTGACCTGCACTTCGATGTTGCGCGTGACGGCGCGGTACATGAGCGGCTCCAAAACAAATCCGGTGTGGAACATTCGGCGCTCTTTGCGGTTCGATCAACCGTGCGCGTCCGAGTTGCTGTCCCTGAAGGGCAGGTGCCGACAAACAATGTCATTTGAGTGACACATGACAATGATGGTGTGCACCAGCAATGCCGGGCGACTCGGGCGCTCTGTCGAACTGTCGAAAACGGCCGCCAAGCGGGCCGGGTTTTCTGGAGTGACCGGATATCGATGGAACTCGCTCTCATAACCGGCTCGCTTTCGATCGCTCTCATCGCCTCAAATCTCGCCAGCATCCTGCTCGCCTGCTCGCGCCTGAAACGGCGCGCCGCCATCGCGCCGCCGGCCGGCAAGCCGCTGCCTGTCTCGATCGTCATCCCGGCGCGCGGCGTCGAGCCGTTTACCCATGAGACGCTTGAGCGCGCTTTCTCGCTCGACTGGCCGCGCTACGAACTGATCTTCTGTGTCGCCCATGCCGACGACCCCGCGGTCAAGCCGATCCGCGCCGCGATTGCCCGCTTTCCAGCCGTGCCGGCCCGCCTGCTCACCGGCGACGACCGCGTCAGCGCCAACCCGAAACTGAACAACTGCGTCAAGGGCTGGGAGGCAGCGCGCCACGACTGGGTCATTCTCGCCGATTCCAACGTGCTGATGCCGAAAGACTACGTCCAGCACCTGATGGCGGCATGGCGGCGGGACACCGGCCTGGTTTGCTCGACGCCGATCGGTTCGCGGCCCGACGGCTTCTGGGCAGAAGTCGAATGCGCTTTCCTCAACACGCTGCAGGCGCGCTGGCAATATGCCGGCGAGGCGCTTGGCCTCGGCTTTGCCCAGGGCAAGAGCATGTTGTGGAACAAGCAGATGCTCGACGCCAATGGCGGCATCCGTGCGCTCGCCGCCGAGATCGCGGAGGATGCCGCGTCGACCAAACTGGTCAACAGGCTCGGCCTGCGCGTCAATCTCGTCGCTTCGCCCTTCGAGCAGCCGCTCGGGCAGCGCATGCCGGGCGAGATCTGGTCGCGCCAGGCCCGCTGGGCGCGCCTGCGCCGCGTCACCTTTCCGCTGTTCTTCGCACCCGAGATCCTGACCGGCGTGGCGGCTCCGCTCGTGCTGGCATTGATCGCCGCGGCCAGCGCCGGCGTCAGCCTGCCCATGACAGCGCTTTGCGTGCTGGCGCTCGCCTACCTGCCGGAATGCATGCTCGCCTCGGCAAAGGGCTGGTATCTGTCGCCGCGCATCGTCACCGCGATGATCGCACGCGACCTGATTTTGCCCGCGATCTGGATGCGCGGTTGGCTGGGCGGGGCCGTCGACTGGCGCGGCAACGCCATGACCATCGGCACCCAGGCGGCCGAGCTCGAAGAGACGCCCTCCCGCGCTTGATGTCGGCAGTTCAGCTTGATGTCGAGGAAGGTTATCGTATATACAAAAATTGTTGAACTAGGCTCTATTTTTGTGTATACAATAACCTATGGAGCGCCCCGACGGCGATGCTGTTCGAGTGGGATGAAAACAAGGCAAAGACAAACAGGGCCAAGCATGGCGTGGATTTCGCGATCGCTCCGTCCTTCGATTTCGCCAATGCCGTTATCCGGCTCGATGACAGCGAGGATTTTGGCGAGGATCGTCTTGTTGCCATCGGTCTGATCGAGGCTGGCGTTTATGTGATGGTCTATGTCGAGCGAAGCCATGCGATCCGGGTAATTTCGCTACGCAAGGCAACGAGACAGGAGATTACGGACTATGTCGAAAACCTCTAAGACGATCGTTCGCCGCGAGGCTACTCCTCCAAAGCAGTCGCGCGCTGATGCTTTGGGGCTCGCCAGAAAGGCGCTTGGCGCGAGGACCGACGAGGAAGATGCTGCGATCACTGCCGCCGCCGAGGCCGATCCGGATGCGCAGCCGACCGATGCCGCTTCGCGCCGCAAAGTTGGCCGACCGCCGCTTGCGCGACCCAAACGTGCGGTACAGTTGCGCCTCGACGCCGATGTTGTCGACCGTTTCAGGGCCGGTGGTGATGGCTGGCAGACGCGCATGAACGAAGCGTTGCGCAAAGCGGCAGGTCTGTAATCCTCGGTCTGCCACCAGTCCTCATCGGGCCTTCAACGCCTGCGCGATGTCGTCCAGCAAATCGTCGGTATCTTCCAACCCGACCGACAGCCTGAGCGTGCCGGGTCCGATGCCGAGCTCGGCGCGCGCTTCGTCGCTGAGGTTCTTGTGCGTCGTCGTCGCCGGATGGGTGATCAGGCTTTTGGCGTCACCGAGATTGTTCGAGATCAGGACGATGTCGAGCGCGTTCTGCAAGGCGAAGGCACCCTGCTTGCCGCCCTTGACGTCAAAGCAGATCAGGGTGGAGCCGCCCGACATCTGCTTCTTCACGACGTCAGCCTGCGGATGGTCGGCGCGCCCGGGATAGATCACGCGGGCGATCTCCGGCTGCTCGGCCAGAAAATCGGCGATCTTGCCGGCGCTCTCCGTCTGCTGGCGCACGCGCAGCGGCAGCGTTTCCAGGCCCTTCAGCAGCGTCCAGGCATTGAACGGCGACAGGCTGGGGCCCGTATGGCGGAAATAATCGTGCAGGTTCTCGTCGATCCACTTCTTGTCCGACAGGATGACGCCGCCGAGACATCGGCCCTGGCCATCGATGTGCTTGGTCGCCGAATAGACCACGATATGCGCGCCGAGCTGCAACGGCTTCTGCTGCAGCGGCGTGGCGAAGACATTGTCCACGACCAGCCGCGCGCCGATCGAATTGGCAAGCGAAGCGACGGCGGCGATGTCGACCACCTCAAGCGTCGGGTTGGTCGGGCTTTCCAGGAAAAACAGCTTGGTGTTGGGCCGAACCGCCTTTTCCCAATTGGCGATGTCGGTGCCGTCGACCAGCGTCGCCTCGATGCCGTAACGCGGCGCCAGCGTCTCGACCACCCAGCGGCAGGAGCCGAACAGGGCGCGCGCCGCAACGATATGATCGCCGGCCTTGACGCTGCACAGGAGTGCTGCCGTCACCGCCGCCATGCCGGACGCGGTGGCGCGCGCGTCCTCGGCGCCTTCGAGCGCGCACATGCGCTTCTCGAACATGTCGACGGTCGGATTGGCGTAGCGCGAATAGATGAAGCCCGGTTCCTCGCCCTTGAAGCGGGCTTCGGCGGCTTGGGCCGTTTCATAGACATAGCCCTGGGTCAGGTACATCGCCTCGGAAGTTTCACCGAAGCCGGAACGCAGGGTCCCGCCATGCACGAGTGCGGTCTGAGGCTTCCAGTTGCGCGTCTTGCTCGTCATCGTCCTATCCAAACATAAAAAAACCGGCCGCGAAAAAGTCGCAACCGGTCCATGCGGCCTTGCGGCCCGACGGTCCTTTAGCGACTTGTTTAACGTGGCTGCAAGCCGACCGGCCAAATCACCACGGGATAACGACCCTTTAGACCCGCGCCACGCTTGCGTCAATTGCCGGCTTCATTAAGAGACTTGTACCAGCAGAGCGGAGCCAGACTTTGCGGCAGACAGGAATTCTTCCCGATCAGGACATTGCGGCGCTGTTCCAGTCCGGCGCGCTGAAGTCGTCGCGTGCGCTCGACGCCGACCAGATCCAGCCGGCCAGCCTCGATCTGAGGCTCGGCGACAAGGCGTGGCGGGTGCGCGCGTCCTTCCTGCCGGGTCCCAACCACAAGGTCAGTGAAAAACTCGACCGGCTGAAGCTGCACGAGATCAGCCTGGCCGACGGCGCCGTTCTGGAAACCGGCTGCGTCTACATCGTGCCCCTGCTCGAAAGCCTGGCGCTGCCGGCGGAAATTTCGGCGTCCGCCAATCCCAAGAGCTCGACCGGGCGGCTCGATATCTTCACCCGCGTGATGACCGATCGCGGCCACGAGTTCGACAAGATCGCCGCCGGCTATCATGGTCCGCTCTATCTCGAAGTCAGCCCACGCACCTTCCCGATCGTCGTGCGCGCCGGCTCGCGCCTTTCGCAGATACGCTTCCGCACCGGCAATGCGCTGCTCTCGGAAGCAGAGTTGCATCAATTGCACCGGGCCGAAATGCTGGTCGCCACCGAACCGCCGAACATCTCCGGCGGCGGCATCGCATTGTCGATCGATCTCAACGGCGACAGTGACGGGCTGGTCGGCTATCGCGGCAAACACCATACCGGCCTCGTCGATGTCGACAAACGCGCGGCGCAGGAGATCGTCGACTTCTGGGAGCCGATCCACAAGAGCGGCGCCGGCGAGCTGGTGCTCGATCCGGACGAGTTCTACATCCTCGTCAGCCAGGAAGCGGTGCATGTGCCGCCGCTCTACGCGGCCGAAATGACGCCCTTCGATCCGCTGGTGGGCGAGTTCCGTGTCCACTATGCCGGCTTCTTCGATCCGGGTTTCGGCCATTCGGCGGCCGGCGGCACCGGCAGCCGCGCCGTGCTCGAAGTGCGCAGCCATGAGGTGCCGTTCATCCTCGATCATGGCCAGATCGTCGGCCGGCTGGTCTACGAGCATATGCTGAAGCGGCCGCAGGCGCTTTACGGCACCGAGCTCGGCTCGAACTACCAGGCGCAGGGCCTGAAGCTGTCCAAGCACTTTCGCGCCGCGCCCTGAACGCTCATCACCGTCAGGCAAGATACTTGCCTGCGCCGGCTCGCCATGCTTGGCTGCCTCGCCGGCCGCCAACGTGGCGGCGCTCAAGGGGAATGAAAATGCAGATTTCGAAATGGATAATATCGGCGGCGGCCGCCGCCATGCTGACGCTTGGTGCCGGCGCCCTGTCGGCGCATGCGGCGGAGAAAATCAAGATCGGCACCGAGGGAGCCTATCCGCCGTTCAACACCATCACGCCCGACGGCAAGGTCGAGGGCTTCGACATCGACATCGCCAACGCCTTGTGCGCGCAGATGAAGGTCGAATGCGAGATCGTCACCCAGGACTGGGACGGCATTATCCCGGCGCTGCAGGCCAAGAAGTTCGACGCCATCATCGCTTCGATGAGCATCACCGAGGAGCGCAAGAAGCAGGTCGCGTTCACCCACAAATACTATACGACGCCGCTGTCGCTCGTCGCCCTGAAGGACAGCGACATCGCCTCGACCGAACCGGCGGCACTCACCGGCAAGACGGTCGGCGCCCAGGCGGCGACCACGCAGGCCAACTACGCCCAGGACGTCTATGGCAAGGCCGGCGCCGAAGCGAAGCTCTATCCGACCCAGGAAGAGGCAATCACCGATCTCCAGAACGGCCGCCTCGACGCCGTCCTTTCCGACAAGTTCGTGCTGATGGACTGGATGAAGAAGGCGAGCGACGGTTGCTGCAAGATGGTCGGCGACGTCAAGGGCACCGAGACCGAAGCCGGCATTGCCGTGCGCCTCGAGGATACGGCGCTGCGCGACAAGCTCAACGCAGCCATTGACGCCATCGTCGCCGACGGCACCTACAAGAAGATCCAGGACAAGTATTTCGATTTCGATATTTATTGAGATCTGAGACGCTTCTTACCTTCTCCCCTTGTGGGAGAAGGTGGCCTCGCGAAGCGAGGTCGGATGAGGGGTGTTCCAGGGAACGCCAACGCCTCACTCCGGCCAGCACCCCTCAACCGTCTCGGCGCTGCGCGCTGATCCACTGCCCTGGGGCGAGCCACGGGTCTCGCCCCGTCCTTCGGATCCCACAGGGGAGAAGGAATGATGGCCACCCTCACAGCGCCTTCACCGCCACCTTCACCGGCTTTTCGATTTCGAGCGGGTTGCGCAGCGGCAGGCCGAAATCGCCGGCCTCGATCTCGAACACGTCGCCGGCCTCGGTCTTGATGCCGTCGGCGAAGGACAGGGTCGCGGTGCCGAACATGTGCACATGCACGTCGCCCGGCTGGCGGAAAGCCGAATATTTGAAATGGTGGTGTTCGAGATTGGCGATGGTGTGCGACATGTTCGCTTCGCCCGACAGGAACGGCTTTTCCCACATCAACTTGCTGTCGCGCCAGATGCGTGAGGAGCCCCTGATGTCGGCGGGCAGGTCGCCGACCAGGATCTCCGGTCCGAAGGAAGCGTTGCGCAGCTTGGAATGGGCGAGAAAGAGGTAGTTCACGCGTTCGGTCACATGATCGGAAAATT
Source organism: Mesorhizobium sp. BR1-1-6 (assembly GCF_020165355.1). Lineage (NCBI taxonomy): Bacteria > Pseudomonadati > Pseudomonadota > Alphaproteobacteria > Hyphomicrobiales > Phyllobacteriaceae > Mesorhizobium > Mesorhizobium sp. BR1-1-6. The sequence goes on from NZ_JAIUHZ010000018.1 coordinate 34,538, forward strand.
CGTTGGACAGCGTGAAGCCGACCCGGAACGGCGCGCCGTCGTCGCCGATGACATAGATGCCGGCAACCTCGGGCTCCTCGCCGGCATCCTTGGCGAAGGCCGGCGACAGGAGCGCGGCACCCGGCGCCACGGCCATCGTGCCATTGCCCTTGTAGAACCATTCCGGCTGCACCCCGATCTGGCCTTTCGCGGGTTTGCCGCCTTCCAGCCCCATGCGGAACATCTTCATGGAATCGGTGAGCTGCTCCTCGCCGTCGGTGCTGAGCTTCTTGTGCATGGAATCGCGCGTCGCCGCCGAGCCGAGATGCGTTAGCCCCGTGCCGGTCAGATGCAGATGCGCCGGATCGGGATGATTGATCGGCGACAGCAGCCGCCCCTTCTTGTAGGCGGCGTCGAGATCGACGGTCTCGCCGAGCCCCTTGCGTTCGATCAACGCGGCAAGGCCCACGCCGGTACGAGCGGCTTCCATCGCCAGCGAATAGACGCTGCGCGCGCCGTTGATGATCCGGGTCTTGCCGCCTGTGCGGGCAACGACACGGATGGTCTCGGCGTCGTCGAGAATCTGCGAGATCAGCATGATCAGTCCTCTCTCATATGTCTTGGCATGGCTGCCTTCTGGCAAACCCTGACCTGCGCGGCTCGGACTGGCCGTGCCACGGGTTGAACTCTTCGTCCGGATTGCGCTCGCGAGCCCGGTCCCTGAAGGACTTCTTCAAGCCGGCGAATTGCCGGCAGCGCCGCGACCGTATGCCTCCTGCTTGCCTCGCCTGAAACCTGTTCAGGCCTTGTTCTTGTTGTAGACGTCGAAGATCACGGCGCCGAGCAGCACCAGGCCCTTGACCACTTGCTGCCAGTCGACATTGACGCCCATGATCGACATGCCGTTGTTCATCACGCCCATGATAAAGCCGCCGACCACCGCGCCGATGACCTGACCGACGCCGCCCATCGCCGAGGCGCCGCCGATGAACACCGCGGCGATGACGTCGAGCTCGCTGCCGAGGCCTGCCGCCGGCACGGCCTGGCCAAGGCGTGCCGCGATGATCAGGCCGCCAAGCGCCGACAGCACGCCCATATTGACGAACACGTAAAGCGTCAGGCGCTCGGTCTTGATGCCCGACAGCTGCGCGGCCTTGGCATTGCCGCCCATCGCATAGATGCGGCGGCCGATCGTCATGCGCTTGGTGACGAAGACGAACAGCGAGATCAGCAGGCCCATGACGAGCAGCACCACCGGCAGGCCCCGATAGCTGGCGAACTGGTAGACCAGGAACAGCGCCAGCGCGCTGCCGACCAGCGTCTTGATGACGAACAGGGTAAAGGGCTCGGCCTCATAGCCGTGGCGTTCGCGTTTGCGTCGCGTCCGTAGCCCGAAATAGGCATAGGCCAGCACGGCGATCAGGCCCAGCACGATCGTCGTCATGTGCAGCGTCAGACCGCTGCCCATAATCGTCTTGCCGGCTGCATTCACCGTTGGCGGGATCAGCGTCAGCGGTCCGATGACATCTGGAATGAAGCCGGAGCTGAGCGCCTTGAACTCGGGCGGCAGCGGTCCGACCGAAGATCCGCCGCCGAGCAGCGCCTGGCATATGCCGCGGAAGATCAGCATGCCGGCCAGCGTCACGATGAAGCTCGGTATTCGATGGTAGGCGATCCAGTAGCCTTGCGCCGCGCCGATCAGGCCGCCAACGATCAGGCAGACGATGGAAACCACCAGCGGGTTGCTGAATATGCCGAGAGGCCAGATCACCATCATCATCGCCGCCAGCGCACCGATGAAGCCGGCCACGGACCCCACGCTGAGGTCGATATGGCCCGATACGATGACCAGCAGCATGCCGAGCGCCATCACGATGATGAAGGAGTTCTGCTGCACCAGATTGCTCAGGTTCACCGGCTTGAACAGCGTTCCCGAGGTGGTGAACTGGAAGAACACCATGATGGCGATCAGCGCCAGGATCAGGCCGTATTCGCGCAGGTTCGTCGCCAGCGCCGATACGGCGATGCGTGGACGCTGCCCTACATCTTCGGCGACGTTGCTTTGCGGGGCGGGGGCGCTTTCCGTGCTCATGCTGCTTTTCCTTCTCCCCGAACGATGGCGCGCATTATTCTTTCTTGGCTTGCGTCCGCCGCGGGCATTTCGCCGACGATGCGGCCTTCGTTCATGACATAGATGCGGTCGGTGATGCCGAGCAGTTCTGGCATTTCCGACGAGATGACCACGATCGCCTTACCTTCGGCCGCAAGGCGCGCGATGATCGTATAGATTTCATATTTGGCGCCGACATCGATGCCGCGCGTCGGCTCGTCCAGGATCAGCACTTCCGGGTCGGCGAACAGCCATTTCGACAGCACCACCTTCTGCTGGTTGCCGCCGGAAAGATTGCCGGTCATCTGATAGACGCTGGAGGCGCGGATGTTGGTCTGCTTGCGATAGTCGTTGGCGACGGCAAGCTCGCGCAAATCGTCGATCACGCTGTGGCGCGACACGCCGCCGAGATTGGCCAGCGTAATGTTGTGCTTGATATGGTCGATGAGATTGAGGCCGTAGGTCTTGCGATCCTCGGTCACATAGGCAATGCCGTGTTCGACCGCCCTGCTCACAGAGGAGACGTCGATCGGCTTGCCCTTGAGCAGCACCTCGCCGGTGATGCGGCGCCCATAGGAGCGGCCGAACAGGCTCATGGCGAATTCGGTTCGCCCGGCGCCCATCAGCCCGGCAATGCCGACCACCTCGCCCTTGCGCACATTGATGTCGATGCCCTTGATCACCTGCCGCTCGGCGTGGAGCGGGTGATAGACCGACCAGTTCTTCACCTCGAACACGACCTCGCCGATATCGGGCTCGCGCGGCGGATAGCGGTCGTCGAGCGAACGGCCGACCATCGAGGTGATGATGCGGTCTTCCGAGATGTCCTTCCTGGACAGCGTCTCGATGGTTCGCCCGTCGCGGATGACGGTCACCTTGTCGGCGACCCGGTTCACCTCGTTGAGCTTGTGCGAGATCAGGATCGAGGTCATGCCTTGTCGCTTGAATTCGAGCAGAAGGTCGAGCAGCGCCTGGCTGTCCTTTTCGCTGAGCGACGCCGTCGGCTCGTCGAGGATCAGGAGCTTGACCTCCTTGCTCAGCGCCTTGGCGATCTCGACCAGCTGCTGCTTGCCGACACCGATATTGGTGATCAGCGTCTTGGGGTCCTCCTTGAGGCCCACCTTCTTCAGCAGGGCGCTGGTGCGCGCCTCGTTGGCATTCCAGTCGATGACGCCGTATCGGGCGTGTTCGTTGCCGAGGAAGATGTTTTCGGCGATCGACAGCATCGGCACCAGCGCAAGCTCCTGGTGGATGATGACGATGCCCTTGCGTTCGCTGTCATGAATGCCTTTGAACTGGCATTCCTGGCCCTGAAAGATGATCTGGCCGTCATAGGTGCCGGAGGGATAGACGCCCGACAGCACCTTCATGAGCGTCGATTTGCCGGCGCCGTTCTCGCCGACCACGGCGTGGATCTCGCCTTCCTCGACCCGAAGGTTGACGTTCGACAGCGCCTTGACGCCGGGAAACGTCTTGGTGATGTCCTGCATCTCCAAAATCGTCGAGGCCATGGGTAAAGTGCTCCTGCGAGACCCGCAACAATACCGGGGTCGCTGGTGAACGAAAAGGGGCCCTGCGTTGCGCAGGACCCCTGGCTATACAACCGAATTTACTTCAGTTCGTCGGCCTTGATGTAGCCGGAGTCGACGACCAGGGCCTGGTAGTTCGATTTGTCGACCTCATGCGGCGTCAGCAGGATCGAGGGAACGACCTTGACGTCGTTGTTGTAGGTCTTGGTGTCGAGGCCTTCCGGCTTGCCGCCCGAGAGCACCTTGTCGACGAGCTCGACGGTGGCCTTGGCCAGTTCGCGGGTGTCCTTGAACACGGTCGAGTACTGCTCGCCCGAGATGATCAGCTTGACCGAGGCGGTCTCGGCGTCCTGGCCGGTCACGATCGGCCACGGCTGAGCCTCCGTGCCGTAACCGACGGCGCGCAGCGAGGCGGTGATGCCGCGCGACAGGCCATCATAGGGCGACAGAACGCCATCGACGCGGCTGCCGTCCGAATAGTTGGCCGACAGCAGATTGTCCATGCGCGCCTGGGCGGTGGCGGCGAGCCAGCGCAGCGTGCCGACCTTGTCCATGCCGGTCTGGCCGGACTTGATCTTGATCGAACCGTCATCGATCAGCGGCTGCAGGACGGAAATCGCGCCGTTGTAGAAGAAGAAGGCGTTGTTGTCGTCGGGTGAGCCGCCGAACAGTTCGACGTTCCACGGCTTGGTATTCGGGAAGCGCTCCTTGAGGCCCTTGACCAGCGAATTCGCCTGGATCACGCCGACGCCGAAATTGTCGAACGTGGTGTAGTAGTCGACATTGGGCGTCTTCTTGATCAGGCGGTCATAGGCGACGACGACGACGCCGGCGTCAGCGGCTTTCTGCAGCGCATCCGACAGGGTGGTGCCGTCGATCGAGGCGATGATCAGCGCCTTCGGACCCTTGGTGATTTCGTTTTCCAGCTGGCTGAGCTGGTTGGGGATGTCGTCCTGCGCATATTGCAGGTCGACCGTATAGCCCAAAGCCTCGAGCTGGGACTTGACGGCATCGCCGTCGTTGATCCAGCGCTGCGAGGTCTTGGTGGGCATCAGCACGCCGACGAGACCCTTGTCGGCGGCGTGCGCCGAATAGGTCATGGCAGCGATGCCAAGGGCCGCGACGGCGGCCAGCGTCTTGATGATCTTCACAATTACTCTCCCTGGTTGATGGACGCGACACCTCGGGGCTTCGCGGGCCGCGCAGGCGAGCAGGAGCGCAAGCGCCGCTGTCGTCTATCGATCTCCGGTATCCTCCCAATCGGCCCTGGGACTGATTTCAATCGACACGATTTTCCTCGTCATCGACTGGCACGCCCCAGGACGCGCGAAGGGTGTGTCCCTTTGCCATAACTGTCAAATGCGATCTTTGATGATTGCTATACCGAAACTGGTATACGTTGACGCTGAACTCAGGGCATTGGGAGCGAAGGGAAATCCATGGCAACGTTGCGCAATCCTGGCGGGATTTCAGAAGGTTACGAGGTGCTCCCCGGTGACGGCGAGACCCTGCTGCGCAGCGGCCTCAGCCTGCGCCATATGCGCATGATCGTTGCACTGGACGATCACGGCCGGGTCAGTTCCGCCGCCCAGGTCATGAATATCTCACAGCCGGCGGCCTCCCGCATGATCGCCGAGATGGAAGCCGTGCTGGACGTCACGCTCTGCGAAAGGCTGCCGCGCGGCGTCACCTTGACGCCCTATGGCAAGGCGCTGGCCAGGCGCGCGCGCTCCATCCTTTTGGAGATGCGCGAGGTCGATCGCGAGATCTCCGAACTCAAGGCGGGCAAGGGCGGCTCGGTGTTCCTTGGGGCGGTGACGGCGCCCGCGATCGAGCTCGCGGTGCCGGCGATCCGGGAAATCCGCCGCATCTACCCGCGCATCGAGATCACCATGCAGGTCGAGACCTCCAACGTGCTGGCGCGCGAGTTGATCGCGTCGCGCCATGACTTCATCATCGCGCGCATCCCCGACGATCTCAACCCGCGGCTGTTCGAGTCCCGTGTGATCGGCGTCGAGAAAGCCTGCCTGATCGTGCGCCGGGGCCATCCGCTGACCGAGGGCAAGGCGGTTCGGTTGGAGGAGACCGCGGCCTATGACTGGGTTTTCCAGTCCGGCGGCTCGCCGCTGCGCCAGGCCATGGAGAGCAATTTCCTGAACCGCAACATCGCGCTGCCGGACCGCATCCTCAACACCAGTTCGCTGCTCCTCACCCTGGTCATGGTCGCGCACTCCGACGCCATCGCGCCGGTCTCGGTCCAGGTGGCGAAATTCATCCAGAATCCCGAAGGGCTGGCCGGCGCCATCGACGTCGTGCAGACCGAATTCGACATCGAGGTTCGGCCTTACAGCCTGATCACAGTGAAGAACCGTGCGCTGTCGCCGGCGGCGAAGATGCTGCATGATTTCATCCTGCGCGAAGTGGGGTGACCGGAACAAAAACCAGGTAAGTGCGTTCAAAGGCCAATCGGCGTTCGCGCCGGAGCTCGTTTTGAGCCGGGGAACGATGCGCCGATGATAAACAACTCGGGAGATTTTGATGGAACGTCGGTTGTTTCTTACTGGAATGCTTGGCGTCGCGGGGGCAGTTGCTTTTGCAGGCCTGGCCAGGCCTGGCAGAGCAGTTGCCGGGGTCCCGAACGGCAACGGAATCCTTGACGAACTCGACAAGGACGACCTCGACAGGGCTGATGCGGCCGTCTTCGAAGGAGACGATCAAGCCGAGGTGGAGCAGATCTCGCATCGCCGGTGGCATCGCCGGCACCGTCGTCATGGGCGCCGCCGCGCCTGGCGCAGGGTCTGCCGCAGCTATTGGCGCCGCGGTCGCCGCCATGTCCGCTGCTGGCGCAGGCGCGTCTGGGTCAGTGTTTGGCTCTAAAGCGATACCGGGAAAACGGCTGGAGCGGTTTTCCCGGAATTGCGCGAGAAACCGGTAGTTGGAGCGGCTTGGTAAGGGCTCAAACCCTTGGCGCAGACTGGAGCGGGTAGCGGGAATCGAACCCGCGCGTTCAGCTTGGGAAGCTGACAGGCTACCATTACATCATACCCGCGCAGCAGCCTCGTTACCATGAGGGCTGGCCATCGGGCAATCGCAAAGCGGCTCACTTTTCACACGGTACCGTCCCAGCGACCGGCGCGCCGCATGCCGGTTCCGTCTGCTATCTCACTTTCGCGATCTCGGTGCCGGCTGCAAAGCTCGGCCAGTATCTCGAGATGGCGAGTGCTGCGCCCGCCGAAGAGAAGTGACCATAGTCGAAATAGAGAAATTGCTTGTTGCCGGCATCGGCATACGAGCAGCCTGCGGCGTCGCACAGATAGGTCAGCGGGTCTATGAAGTCAGCGCCTTTGACAAAGGGCAGAACCCGCTTGTTGATGTCCGGATCCATGGCCATCGGCCAGGACATGTTCGCGGCATCTCCTCGTCTTGCGAAGAAGGCGATTTTCTGGACGTCGGCGATGAATTCGGGAGACTGGCCGATGACGTAGACCTTGACGCCCATCTGGCGAAGCCGGTCGATCGTCTTCTGGAGACCGCCGAAGCCCCTGACCTCGTAGTCGGTCCATCGGCCACTCAGGATCACGGCCTGAATGTTGGCTTCGCGGATGATCGACATGGCCCGCTCGTTGAAGCTGGTACAGGCAGGTCGGGCATAGGAAAAATAGGTCAGGTCCGGGGGGCAGCCGGCATAGGTGTATTGGATGACGTTAGCCTGGATTTTCTGGGCGTTGGCTTCAAGTCCCGAGACATAGTGGGCGGCGAAGGAATCGCCCCACAACAGCACATTGGTGGCAAAGCCGCTCGTTCGGGTGCAGGCGGCAAGGTTCCAGTCCTCGATCCGGTTCGAGCCTTCGTTGAAGCAGATGCCGTTGCGCCAGTCGCCAACCTGGATCCGTTCCGTTGAAAAATTCGGGAAGCGTTCCGGAAAACCGTTGCCGAGCGCCCCGGCCACGCCGCCGACGCAGAGCAGGACGATTGCCGTCGCGGAAAAGGCGAAGATAGGCAGCGGTGCGGTGTAGGCCCGTTTCCGCCGAAACGGCTGCTCGACATATTTCCACGAGAACGCCGCCAGGGCGAAGCTTGCCACGGTCATGGCGATGATCGTCGGCACGCCGATGGCTTTCAGCGAAACGTAATGGACGAAGGAATTGATCGGCCAATGGACGAGGTAGAGCGAATAGGAAATGAGGCCGATCCAGACCAGCGGCGGAAACTGCAACGCCCGCGTGGCGATGGTTGCCGGCCCCTGTTCGCCCGCCCTTTCGTGGCCGGCATAGATGAGCAGGGCGGTGCCGATGCAGGGGAACAAGGCATTGTAGCCCGGAAAGGGGTCGCTCTCTGAAATCGTGACGAAGCCGAAGGCGACCATGGCAAAGCCGGCGAGGCCGATCAGTTCCATTGCCGGCCGGCTGGCAAGTGCCGGCGGCTTTCTCAGCATCAGCATGGCCCCCAGCGCCAGTTCCCAGATGCGCGTCGGCAACAGGTAGAAACCCGCCGTGGGCGCCATCGAGGTCGCCATGACCGCCAAGGCGAAACTGCCGATCGCGATCGGCAGCAATATCGTCAGCCAGCCTTTCGAGGCATAGCGATAGATCAGGTACACCAGTATCGGCGCGAAGATGTAATATTGCTCTTCGACCGAGAGCGACCATGTGTGCAGCAGCGGCCGCAGCTCGGCGTCGATCGAGAAATAGTTCGTCGTCTTCCAGAAATAGATGTTCGACCAGAAGGTCGAGGCCGCGATGACGCTGAGGCTGAATTCGTGCAGGTCCGATGGCAAAAGGATGAACCAGGCGGCAGTGCCTGCGAGCACGATGACGAAGGTCAGCGCCGGCAGGATGCGCCGCGCGCGGCGCCAATAGAAGCGGCCGATCGAAAACTGGCCGCGTTCGAGATCGTCGAGCAGGCTGCCGCTGATCAGATAGCCCGATATGACGAAGAAGATGTCGACGCCGGTGAAGCCGCCTGGGATGGCGGACAAGCCGAAATGAAAGAGGACGACAGGCAGCACCGCTATGGCCCGCAGGCCGTCGATGTCGCGTCTGTAGTTCATGCGGCCGGTTCGCGCGCCATGGCCGGCGGCAGTCGTGGCGCACCCGGTTCACCGGCCCATGCGGCGGCATTGCCGCGATGCGAGAAAGCCTTGATTCTCGATCCCACTTTGTTCGTCCTCTCCGGTGCAATTTGCTGCACCGCAACATCGGTGTCAAGGCGAATGCTGGAGGGCCGAAGCCGGTTTGGGCTGGCGCCGCGGATCAGGCGCCGGGCAGGTAGATCACGGCGTATTCGTCCGCGTAGGCCCGCTTCCAGCCCAATTCCTCGAAGAAGGGAATGCGGGTGTCGCCGGCCGCCAGCAGCGCCCAGCCTATGGCGTATTTCTTCAGCCGGGCCTCGAGCAGTGGTTTGCCGTCGCTGTGTCCGGTCGCGTCGTCGGTTTTCGTGAACCCGTCCAGGAACAGCTGGTCCGTCCTGCCGTCGATGTAGGTCTTGATCCCATGGAAGATCAGCGTGCCGCCGAAATTGTAGGAATTCAGCACGTTGCCGGACAGGCGCTGATCCCTTGCGAAGGCGAGTGCTCCGCTGGCGGACGTCTTCGGGCTCGGCGCGATCTGTTGGACACTGCCGAGGACCGAGACCGCGCCGATCAGCAGGACGGCCACCGCGCCTGAGATTGCGTAGTAATGCCTGGCGAAGAAATTTTCCAATCCGTCACGCTTTTGCGCCAGCCAGGTCGCGGCTGAAAGTGCGGGATATTGCTGTGCGACCTCAGCCATGATCGCCAGCGGAACCAGAAGGAAGAACAGATACATGAACCGCTGGTGACTGAGATAGGCATGCAAGGTGAAGACGATGAACAGTGCCTTGGCCCAGCCAATCCGCAGCCGTGACACCAACAGCCCGAAAAGCGCCAGCAGCATCACGGCTTCCTTGACGAGCTCTTCCTGGGCGTTGAAGGGCCGCCACTCCAGGATAAGCGGCACCGCTTCATTGCCATAGGCGACGGTAAGCGTCGCCAGGATGGCCTTGACGCCATAGGGATGGACCAGGCTGACCACTGGGCAGAGCAGGCCGAACGCGACCCATTTCGCCAGGAGAACCGGTTTCGACAGGCCTGTGCGCGACAGGAGATACAGACCGGCAAGACCGGCGATGACGAAGCTCAAGGTGAATGTGGCATGCAGGTTCGCCCACAACACGACGAGCGCGAGCAGCCACGGGGATGGCGCTCTTTCTTCCTGCGCCGCGCGAAACAGCATTGCCGTCCAAATGACGATGATCGGCAAAGTGAAGACGTGGGGGCGCGCGGTATAGATCGGGGCGACAAGGAAAGCCGCGACGAAAGCCAGCACCACCGCTAACACCGGCTTCAGCCATGCGCTGAGGAACCATCCCATCAGGAAGACTGTCAGGCCGATCGTGGCGATGATCAGCGTGACGACGCCATTCCAGCCACCGGCGCCATAGGCGAGCGCCAGAAGCACCTGCCCCAGCCATTCCTTGGCGATCCAGGGCTGGCCGGCGAAGGTATAGGAATAGGGGTCGACGGTCGGAAATGTCCGGTTCGCCAGGAAATCCAGCCCGACCTTCACCTGCCACCAGCTGTCAGGATCCAGAAGGAGGGAGTTGGCATGCCTCATCAGCACGTAGGCAACGGTGCAGGCGCAGAAAAGACAGAACAACAGCCTGCTGCGCTGTGCATCCTCGAGCGACGGCGTAGCCATCGCGATTGCCGTGGCTTGGTTCATGTCGCGGCTCCCGGCCATTTCGCGTTCGTTCCGGTCGAGAGGTCCCGTTGCGGCCGGTCGATCGTCGCCTTAGCCACGCGCGGCTCTCTTCACCATTTCCTGGAGGCGGTGGACAGGCAGGTCCTGGTTTTCGACGGCCACATCGCTTCGCGAAACGATCTCGTTGACGAAATAGAGCGGCCGCCGCTTCGTCTCCATGTACATCCGGCCGAGATATTCGCCGAATATGCCGAGCACCAGAAGCTGAACACTGCCCAGGATCAGCATGATCGCGGCAAGGCTGGTCCAACCCGGCAGCACGTTTCCCAGCGACCACTCGAGCAGCGTATAGCCGAGCACGACCATCCCCAGCACGCCGGAAAGCATTCCCAGAAGCGAGGCAAACCGCAACGGCGCGATGGAAAAGCTGGTCATCGCATCGACAGCCAGGAGGACCATCTTCTTGAGCGGATAGTGGGTGGCGCCGGCGAAACGCCGTTGCCGCTCATAGGAGAAGGCGGCCTGTCTCAGCCCAATCCAGCTCACCATGCCGCGAATGAACCTGTAGCGCTCCGGCATGGCGTTCAGATGGTCGAGGGCGCGGCGGCTCATCAGCCTGAAATCACCGGTGTCCGGCGCGATCTCGACGTCGACCATCCGGCGCAGCAGCCGGTAGAACATCGACGCGGAAGCCAGCTTGAACCAGCCTTCGCCATCACGCTTGGCCCTTTGACCGTAAACGACATCGAAGCCTTCATCCATCTTGGCCATCATCGCGCCGAGCAGTTCAGGCGGATCCTGGAGATCGGCATCGAGAATGAGGATGCGCTGGCCCCGGCAGAACTCCAGCCCCGCGCTCAGCGCGATCTGGTGGCCATAGTTGCGGGCAAGGTCGATGGCGACGACATGGTCGTCCTTTTGCGCCAGTTCGAAAACGGCCTCGCGGGTGCCGTCGGTCGCCCCGTCGATGACGAGCACGATCTCGTAGGAAGGGTTTTGCGCCAGGCAAGCGGCGGTGACGCGTCGGTGAAGCTCAGCCACGCCGTCCCGCTCGTTATAGCACGGCACGACAACCGAAAGCATGACCGCGCGGCGCGCGCCGATTTTTTCCGCTTCCATCAAAGCCTGGCTCCCGCTCCAGGAATGGCAATAGCGGCAATTGGTTAGAAAACAGATAAGCCGGCCGCGATCAGCCGCCACCGGCTGCTCGCCTGCCATGCGCCTATGGTCGCCGGCTTGGTACCAGGGCACGATCCGCGTTAACGAGTTCCTTCGGAGCCTTCGACTGCGCGCTGTTGACGGAGCCTTGAACGGATAAACCCGCCTGTGCGGCGGGTCCCTGGCGCAACTCAGCACCATAGCCAAATATCTACCATAGTTGCCCTCACCCCGTCAAGGAAAAAATTCCTATCATGAAAAGCCGGCGGCACCGCCGGACCGGCCGTCATAGGCTTTGTCAGCCAGGTTCAGAGCCTTGGCCCGCCCGGCTTGAAGCGGGGCGGCCAAGTGCGTATTTCTGATCCTGTCGCCGAATCGGGCGATCAGAGCCGGAGACAGGTCTTGTCCGCATTGACGCGCTTTCTCGGCGACACCCCGCTCAGGGTACTCCTGAAGTTGCTGGTGGTGTCGTTCCTCGTCGGCCTCGTCATGACCGCCTTCGGCTGGTCGCCGATGGACGTGCTCTATGGCATCCGCAAATTCTTCCTGGATCTCTGGAATCTGGGCTTCCATGCCATCGACCGCTTCCTGGGTTATATTCTGCTGGGTGCGGCGATCGTGGTTCCGGCGTTCATCCTGCTCAGAATCGCCAACTACAGGAAATAGCGGTCAGGCGTAGTCCGCCGCCGCCTCGAACAGAATGGCATGGCGCGCCGCGAGCGCGGCCACGTCGGTCGAATAGCCGCCGCCGATGACGCCGCATAGCGCGATGCCGCGCGAGCGGAAGTGACCGATCACCATGGCGTCGCGGGCGCGAAGCCCGTCGTTTGAAAGCGCCAGCGTGCCGAGCCGGTCCTCGGCATGGACGTCGACGCCGGCATTGTAGAAAACGATGTCCCAGCGCGCATGGGCGGACAGTTCCGGCAAGATGGCGGCCAGCCTTTCGAGATAGGCGGCATCGCCCGTGCCGTCGGGCAGTGCGACATCGAGGTCGGAGGCGATCTTGCGCGCGGGGTAGTTGCGCTCGCCATGCATGGAGAAGGTGAACACGCGCTGATCGCCAGCCAGGATATCCGCCGTGCCGTCGCCCTGATGCACATCCAGATCGACCACGAGTATGTTCCGCGCCGCGCCTTCGGCAAGCAGCACCAGCGAAGCGACGGCGACGTCGTTGAAGGTGCAGAAGCCCGCGCCCTGCGCGCGGCGCGCATGATGGCTGCCGCCGGCGGTGTTGCAGGCAATGCCGTGGCGCAAGGCCAGCCGGGCCGCCAGTACTGTGCCGCCGGTGGCGAGTTGGGCGCGCAGCGAGACGCGCGGGCCGACCGGAAAGCCGATCTCGCGTTCGATCTTTTCCGGCACCGAACAGCTGATGACCTGGTCGACATAATCAGCCGCATGGGCACGCTTCAGCCATGGTGCGGGTGCCGCTTCCGGCATGCTGAGCGCCCCCTGCACGGCCAGTCCGCGTGCGCGCAAGGCTTCCATCAGCAGCGGATATTTGCTCATCGGAAAGCGATGGTTGACGGCGAAGCCGGCGTCGTAGTCGGGATGATGGACGATCTGGAGGGACATGGACCGGATCCGGCGGCTCGCGCCAGACCGGAATTTCGGTTGGCCGCCATGGCAAGGATGGATTGCGCGGTGGCCGGAAAATGGGGCACACCGGCTGTTCGATCAAGCCGCAATCAGCAAGGCAGCAATTCTTTGGAGAAGGGTGCAATCCCAGCCGACGCCGGATCCCCAATCGTTCCCGGATCCTTTGTCGTCACCAACCGCACGGTGCTCGTCATCGCCGTGCCGATGACGCTCGCCTACCTGACGACGCCGCTGCTCGGCATGGTCGATACGGCTGTTGTCGGACAGCTCGGCGACGCCGCCTTGCTTGGCGGCCTGGCGGCAGGCGCGCTGGTCTTCGACGTCGTCTTCACCACCTTCAATTTCCTGCGCTCCGGCACCACCGGTCTGGTCGCCCAGGCTTTCGGGCGCAACGACGCGCTGGAGGAACAGGCGGTGTTCTGGCGCGCCGTGCTGATCGCTGTTGTCGCCGGCGTCGTGCTGGCTGCGCTTTCGCCGCTGATCGCGGCCGGCGGGCGGTGGTTCATGGATGCCGGGCCGCGCGTCAGCGAGGCGATGGGCGTCTATATCGGCATCAGATTGCTCGCGGCACCATTCTCGCTGATCAACTACGCCATTCTAGGCTATGTCCTCGGCCGAGGCGAGGGCGGTCTCGGGTTGGTTCTGCAGCTGGTGCTGAACGGCATCAACATCGCGCTCTGCATCCTGCTTGGCCTGGAGCTTGGCTGGGGCGTCGCCGGCGTTGCCTGGGCAACCGTCACCGGCGAATTCCTGGCCATGTTGCTCGGCCTCGCCATCGTCATCAGGCGGTTCAGGGCAAGCCCGCCCGTGCCACGCCAACGCCTGCTCGATATTAGCGCGTTCCTGCGCATGCTGTCGCTCAACCGCGATATCATGATCCGCTCGTTCTCGCTGCTTGCCGCCTTTGCGCTGTTCACCCGCCAGGGTGCGCAATTCGGCACGGTCACGCTGGCCGCCAACGCCGTGCTGATGAATTTTTTCCTCGTCGCAGGCTATTTCCTCGACGGTTTCGCCACCGCGGCGGAACAGCTCGCCGGCCGCGCCGTCGGTGCGCGGGCTGAGCACCCGTTCCGGCGCGCGGTGCGGTTGACCCTGTTCTGGGGTTTCGGATTGGCGGGCGCCGCAACCCTGGTGCTGCTGCTGGCCGGTGCCAATCTGGTTGCCGTCGTTACAACGTCGCAGGAAGTCCGCTCGGTGGCCGACACCTACCTGCCCTGGGCGGCCTTCACCGCACTGAGCGGCGTGCTGGCTTTCCAGATGGACGGCGTCTTCATCGGCGCGACCTGGTCGCGCGACATGCGCAACATGATGCTTTTGTCTTTCCTGGCCTTCGCCGCCGCGCTGATTACGCTGGCGCCCGCTTTCGGCAATCATGGCCTGTGGGCGGCATTGCATGTCTTCCTGCTGGTGCGTGGCCTCAGCCTGCTGGCTATCCTGCGGTTGCGGCTGCGGACGGCATTCAGTTGAGCGGCCTTGAAGCCCATTGGTCGAGATGGCGGTCGCGCAAATCGCTGATGGAGTTGAGCCGTTCCGTGTCGGCGAAACGCGCCATGCCGGCGGCGATGCGTCCCGGCAGCGCCGGCCCGGCATAGATCATGCCGGTGTAAAGCTGGACGAGATCGGCGCCGGCGCGGATCTTCTCCAGCGCCGTTTCGGCGGAGTTGACCCCACCCACGCCGATGATGGCCACGTCCGGCCCCAGCAGCCTGCGCATACGGGCCAGCACGATGGTCGAGCGCTCGAATAATGGCCGGCCGGAAAGCCCGCCGGTCTCGCTTGCCGCGCCGCTGGAGCGTAGCGCCGGGCGAGAAATGGTGGTGTTGGACACGATGATGCCGTCTATGGCCTTCTGGGTGACCTCGGCGGCGATGTCTTCCAGCTCGGCTTCGACCAGGTCCGGCGCAATCTTGAGAAACACCGGCGGCTGCCTTGCCGCCGCCGCGCGCGCGGCCATGACGCGCGACAGGAGCTCGCCAAGCTGTTCGCGCGCCTGCATGGTGCGCAGGCCGGGCGTATTGGGCGAGGAAATATTGACGGTGAGATAGCTGGCGTAGGGCGCGAAGCGGATGACGCCGCGCTCATAGTCACCGACGCGGTCGGCGCTGTCCTTATTGGCGCCGATGTTGACGCCGACGATGCCGGGGCGCCCTTTGCGGCCGACCAGGCGTTTCTCGGCGGCCGCATGGCCTTCATTGTTGAAGCCGAGCCGGTTGATCACCGCTTCATCCGCCGGCAACCGGAAGATGCGCGGCTTCGGATTGCCAGGCTGCGGCAGCGGCGTCACCGTGCCGACCTCGGCAAAGCCGAAGCCGAGGCCGAGAAGCGCATCGGGCACCTCGGCATTCTTGTCGTAACCGGCAGCCATGCCGAGCGGATTGGGGAAATCGAGGCCGCAGAGGCTGACCTTCAGCCGCGCATCTCGCGCCGTCCGTGCGCCGACCGGCAGGCCACAGCGCAGCGCCGCGATCGACAGGCCATGCGCGGTTTCCGGGTCGAACGTGAAGAGCAGCTTCTGGCCAATCCGGTCGAGCACGCTCATTCGGCCTCCAGCGCCGGGAACTGGTGGGTGCCGTCGGCGCCGAGCGGCAGCGGCCGGACCCACAGCACGGCTTTCAGGTCGAGCACGCCGTAGAGGTGCGGAAACAGCGCGCCGCCGCGCGAGGCTTCGTATTTTAGCGCATCGCCCAGGCTGGTCCCGTCGATGGCGACCAGCAGAAGCCCCGCCTGGCCGGCAAAATGCTTCGCCGCCGTCTCTTTGACCTGTGCCGCCGTGGAGAAATGGATGAAGCCGTCGGCGACATCGATCGGCGCACCGGTGAAGCGGCCGTTCGCTTCGGCCTCGCGCCAGGGCCCTTCCGGGGTTATCTTGTAGATAATCTGAGACATGGTTGCGCTATAGTCCGAACCAGCCGTGCGGGGAAGGCCGTGCCAAGCGTCTTCCCCATTTCCGGCGCAAACATGCGATATCTCAGGCTTTGGCCATGGAGGACAACATGCGTCTGCAGCACATCTTGATCCCCGCCGCGCTCGTTTCGCTGGTCGCGGCGTCCGCCTTTTCCGAGGAGACCGACCGCTATCGTCTGGAGAAATCCGCCAACGGCTATGTCCGCATGGACACGCAGACAGGCGCGATGTCGATCTGCGAGGAGCGCTCCGGCCAACTCGTCTGCAAGATGGCGGCCGATGAACGCGCTGCCTTCCAGAACGAGGTCGATCGCCTGCAAACTTCGATGAAAGCCATGGACGAGCGCGTCACCAGGCTCGAGAATTCGCTCTCGGCCCGCCTCGAATCGACATTGCCGAGCGAGGAGGATTTCAACAAGACGATGAGCTACATGGAGCGTTTCCTGAAGGGCTTCATGGGCATCGTCAAGGATATGGACAAGGACAGCGGCGACGGCGCCAAGCCCAACTCGCAGAAGACCTGAAGACAGGCCGTCTGGGGAAATCCGGTGCGCCGGCTTTGCTGCTTGAAAACAGCGCGAAGCGCCTCATAATCGTTGCATCAGGTCCCGAGAAAACAGAAGACCATCAAGGGATCCGGGGAGGGATATTTGCCATCAGGCTATTCTTTCGTGATCGCCGACGATCACCCGCTGTTTCGCGGTGCGTTGCGCGAAGCGCTTGCCGGCATCGGCAATGTCACCGCTATTCACGAAGCCGGCGATTTCGAAAGCGCCAAGGCGCTGGTCGTGGCCAACGAGGAGGTCGATCTGGTGCTGCTCGACCTGTCGATGCCGGGCGCGAGCGGCCTTTCCGGCCTGATCTCGTTGCGCGGCATCCATCCGGCGGCGCCGCTGGTAGTGGTCTCCGCCCATGACGACCCGGCGACCATCCGGCGCGCGCTCGACCTCGGCGCGTCCGGTTTCATCTCCAAATCGGCCAGCATGGAGGAAATCCGCGACGCCGTGCGATCGGTCCTTGCGGGCGATATCGCGGCACCGGCCGGCATCGATCTCGGTGTCGAGCGCGACCCCGAAATATCGGACCTGATCAAGCGCCTGCAGGCGCTCACGCCGCAGCAAACCCGCGTGCTCGGCATGTTGGCGGAAGGCCTTCTCAACAAGCAGATCGCCTATGAGCTCGGCGTCTCCGAGGCGACGATCAAGGCGCATGTCTCGGCGATATTGCAGAAGCTCGGCGTCGACAGCCGCACCCAGGCGGTGATCCTGCTGTCCAAGATCGGCAGCGATCCGCTGCAGCCGGTGAGCTGAGCGCCCGAGCCTGCGGATGGTTATGTGGATATCGGATCGGCGAGCAGTTTCTCGGAAACGCCTCGCCCGTCAGCAGAGATACAAGCCATGCCGACGCGACGGCCGACATGTTCTGCGCCTATCTCGAAGCCTGGGCGCTGTCGGCGGGGCCGAAATGAAGCAAACCTGACAGTTACTCCGCCGCCGGCGCCAGCGGCCTGACCCTGGCCATCATAGAGCGCAGCACGGCCGGTTTGAGCGGCTTGTTGATCACCGGGACGTCGAGCCCGGCCGCCGCCGTGCGTACCTCGTTGGAACGGTCGGCGGTGACCAGCACGGCGGGCAGGTCGTCGCCGTGGATCGCTCGCAGCCTGACAATGGCGTCGAGGCCGGTTTCGCCATCGAGATGATAGTCGGCAAGGACAATGTCCGGGTGGCGGATCGCGATATCCAGGTTCGTTGTGCCGGACACGGTCTCGACGGCGCAGCCCCAGCCTTCGAGCAGCAGCCGCATGCCTTCGAGGATGCGGGCGTCGTTGTCGATACACAGCACGCTCAGTCCGGACAGCGAAGCCGCCGCGCGGGCCGGCGCCCTGGTTTCAACCTCGCGTTTCGGTTCCTGCACGGCCGCCACCGGCAGGATGACGGAAAAGCGCGTGCCCTTGCCCGGGTTGGAGAAAATACGGATTTCAAGCCTCAGCACCCGCGCGATGCGATCGACGATCGAAAGGCCGAGGCCGAGGCCTTCGGCCTCGCGCGCGCCTTCGTCCAGCCGGGTGAATTCGCGAAACACCGTGTTCAGCTTGTCGCCGGCAATGCCGATGCCAGTGTCGATCACCTGGATTTCCGCCAGTTCGCCGCGCCGCCGCACGCCAACCAGGATGCGGCCGTGACGTGTGTATTTGATGGCATTGGAAACGAGGTTCTGGATCAGGCGGCGCAACAGGTTGCGATCCGTCATCACTGTCAGCGACGAGGGCATGATCGTCAGCTTGAGTTGCTTTTCCGCGGCAAGCGGCCGGAAATCGTTGCCGATCTGGCGCAGCAATGCGTCTAGGTTGAAGGCCGTGTCGTCCGGTTTCATGGCACCGGCATCGAGGCGGGAAATGTCGAGCACGGCGCCCAGAATGGTCTCGACCGATTCCAGCGAGGAGTCGATGTTGACCGCGGCCTTGCCGGCCGGGCCCTTGCCGGCCTTTTCGATCAACGACGAGCAGTAGAGCCTGGCGGCGTTGAGCGGTTGAAGGATGTCGTGGCCGGCCGCGGCGAGGAAGCGCGTCTTGCCCAGATTGGCCTCCTCGGCAAGCATCTGCGCCTGCGCCAGTTCCTCGTTGACCCGGGTCAACTCCTCGTTGACCCTGGTCAGTTCGATGGTGCGGGTCTTCACCCGCTGTTCCAGCGACTCGTTCGCCCGCTTCAGCGCCAGGTCCTGCTCGACGCGGCCGGAAATGTCGGCATAGGTGGCGACGATGCCGCCGTCCGGCATCGGGTTGGAGCGCAGCTCCAGGATCCGGCCGCTGGTCTTCAGTTCCATCTGCCAGGGGCTGACGAAGCTGGTCAGCCGGTTGAGCATCGTCACCCGCTGGTCGGTCGGGATATCGCCGCGCTCCGCCAGATGGCGCAGGATCTGGTCGAGCGAGACGCCGACCTGGCCCATGTCGTCGGGCAGGTCGAACAGCTCGCGGTACTGGCGGTTCCAGCAGATCAGCCGGAAATCCCGGTCGAAGACGGTGATGCCCTGTTCCATCTGGTCGAGCGCGATCTGCAACAGGTCGCGATTGTGTTGCAACGCTTCCGTGGCGTCGTCGAGCAGCCGGAAGGCATCCCTGGATTCGCGGTCGTGGCGGCGAAACAGCAGCGACAGGATCAGCCGCGCCGACGAAGAGCCGACGGCGCTGGCCAAAAGCTGCTCGGAAAAGCGGATGACGTCCATGCTGGCTTGCTCATTGCCATGCAGGATGACGTTGGTGGTCTTTTCGAAGGACTGGAACGACCGCTCGGTGCGCTGCACGCCGAGATAGCGCGCGATGGTGTCCTTCAGGTCGTTGACGGTGACGGCGGTACGGAAACGGCGCAGGCTGGGCATCGGCCCGGCTTCGCGCGGCACGAAGATCGACGCCTGGATGCGCTCCAGCGGCACCGCGGCGCGCGACAGCGAGCCCAGCACGAAAAACAGTGCGTTGATCGACAGGCTCCACAGCACGCCGTGGTTCAACGGCTCCGCAACGGTGCCGAACAGCGCCTGCGGCCGCAGCGCTTCGAAGCCGAACAGGCCATGCACCAATATGCCGGTTTCGGGCGCGACGAGCGATGGCAACAGCAGCGTGTAGCCCCAGATCAGGATGCCGGCGACCATGCCGAGGGCCGCGCCCCTGCCATTGGCGCCGCGCCAGATCAGCCCGCCGATCAGCGCCGGCGCGAATTGCGCGATCGCCGCGAACGACATCAGGCCGATCGACGACAGCCGCGCGCTGTCGGTGCTCTCGCGATAGTAGAGGAAGGCGATGAAAAGCATGATGAAGATCGATGCCCGCCGCACGTTGAGGATGAGCGTAGACCAGTCCTCGTTTTCGGAAGACGTCGTCCTCAGCAGCCGCCGCACGAACAGCGGGATGATGAGGTCGTTGGAGATCATGATCGACAGCGCCACGCTCTCGACGATGACCATGGCGGTGGCCGCCGACAGGCCGCCGATGAAGGCAGCCATGGCCAGGAAATCGTGACCGCCGAACAAGGGCAGCGACAGCACATAAAGGTCGCTGCTCGTCTTCGTGCCAACCAGCGACAGTCCGGCGAAGGCGATCGGCAGCACGAATAGGTTGATCGCCACCAGATAGAGCGGAAACACCCATGTCGCGGTGCGCAGTTCCGCCTCGCTGCGGTTCTCGACGATGGTGACGTAGAATTGCCGGGGCAGAAGGATGATGGCGAAGCCACTCAGGCAGGTCAGCACCAGCCAGGTGGCGAGCGACGTCGAATAGCCCATCGCCTGCCGCACCTGGTCGTTTTCGGCCAGCTTGCCGAACATGTCGCCGGGCCCGCCGAAGATCAGGAAAGTGACCATCAGGCCGATCGCCAGGAAGGCGGCAAGCTTGACCACGGTTTCGACCGCCACCGCCAGCACCAGCCCGTCCTGGTGCTCGGTGGCGTCGGCGTGGCGCGTGCCGAACAGCACCGCGAACAGTGCCAGCAGCATGGCGACCACCAGCGAGATGTCGCTGACGAAAGGATCGAACGAGGGCGGCGAGCCGGTGTAATGCTCGACCATCAGGCTGACAGAACCGGAGATCGCCTTCAGCTGCAGCGCGATATAGGGCACCGCGCCGATGGTCGCGATCAGCGTGGCGATGGCGGCCACGGTGAAGCTTTTGCCATAGCGCGCGCCGAGGAAGTCGGCGATCGAGGTGATCTTCTCGGTCTTGGCCAGCCGCACGAGACGGTTGAGCAAGGGAAAACCGAACACGAACACCAGCACCGGGCCGGTATAGATGCCGAGGAACTCCAGGCCGCGCTCGGAAGACAGGCCGACAGAACCGAAAAACGTCCAGGAGGTGCAATAGATGGCCAGGCTGAGCGCGTAGATGAACGGACGTGCGCGACCGGGCCCGGAGCTGGCCGAGCGGCGGTCGCCAAGGCTGGCGATGGCGAACAGAAGCGTCACATAAGCGATCGCGATGACAACGATGAACAAGCCCTGCACGGCTCGCGCTTCCTCCCTGGCCGGCTCGACGCCCGCTCACCGCACGCAACCACAGCTTGGAAGCTGAGTCCATCGCGGCGTTCGGCGCATGGACGTCTGATGATGCGGGTAAAAACAAACCGGTGCCTTGGCCCTTTTTCCGGTTTTGCAACCGGAGGTTTTTGCTATTGTGGGCTTGGCCGGCGCTGGAGAACGCGGCCGATCATGGCAAGGAGGGTCGAAATGCTGAAAGAATTCCAGGAATTCATTTCCAAGGGCAATGTGATGGACCTGGCCGTCGGCGTCATCATCGGCGCTGCTTTCGGGAGGATCGTCGATTCCCTTGTCAACGACATCATCATGCCGATCGTGGGCGCGATTTTCGGCGGGTTGGACTTCAACAACTACTTCTTCGGACTGTCCTCGAACGTCCACTCGGGCACGCTGGCGGAGGCAAAGAAAGAGGGCGCCGTCTTCGCCTATGGCAGCTTCATCACCGTCGTGCTGAACTTCCTCATCCTCGCATTCATCATCTTCTTGATGGTCAAGGCGGTGAACAACCTGCGCAGGCGCCTGGAGGCCGAAAAGCCCGCGCCTGCCGCCGCGCCGCCGCCTGCCGATGTGCAGCTTCTGACCGAAATCCGCGATCTGCTCGCCAGGAAGTAGAGGCATCAGGTTCTTCTGGACCAAAACCCCGGTCGTTCACGGCCGGGGTTTTTTGCTTTCGCCCGTAGTAGAACAGCCGGCATGCTGTCGCTATTCGAACGGACCCGCCCATGACCCTGATCCAGAACCTGCGCCCCGAGGCCTTGGCTGCGCCCGAAAGCGGTATCGTCGCCGTCGTCAACTATGGCAGGCTGCGCGACGGCTTGATCCCGCTCTGGGCCGGCGAGGGCGATCTGCCGACGCCGTCCTTCATCACCGATGCCGCGTCGAAGGCGCTGGCCGGTGGCGAGACGTTCTACACCTGGCAGAGGGGCATCCCCGATCTGAGGCAGGCGCTTGCCCGCTATTACCACAGGCATTTCGGCAAACACTTCGCCGAGGACGAATTCATCGTCACCGGCTCGGGCATGCATGCGATCCAGCTTGCGCTCGACGCGCTCGCCGGTGCCGGCGACGAGGTGATCTATCTGTCGCCCGCCTGGCCGAATTTCGACGCCGCCGCCGCCATCGCCGGTGCCGTGCCGGTGCCGGTCACGCTCGATCAATCCGGCAATGGCTGGTCGTGCGATGTCGAGAAGATCGCGGCCGCCATCACGCCCCGGACCAGGGCGCTGTTCATCAACACGCCGTCCAATCCGACCGGCTGGACCGCCGACAACGAGACTTTGCGTGCCATTCTCGATCTCGCCCGGGCAAATGGCCTTTGGATCATCGCCGACGAGATCTATTCGCTGTTCCACTATGGCCAAGGCCGCGCGCCGTCCTTCCTCGACATCGCGACCGCAGAGGACCGCATCCTGTTCGTCAACAGCTTCTCCAAGAACTGGGCGATGACCGGCTGGCGCGTCGGATGGATCAAAACCCATCCGAGTTTGCAGCAGGTGTTCGAGAACCTGATCCAGTATTCGAATTCAGGTGTCGCCCAGTTCATGCAGCGCGGCGCGGTCGCGGCGCTCGATGAAGGCGATGTCTTCGTCGCCGAACAGGTGGAGAGGGCTAGGAAGGCGCGCGATCTGGTCTGCGGCATTCTCGGCGCCACCGACCGCGCTCGGTTCACCGTGCCGCAAGGTGCTTTCTACCTGTTCTTCAGGGTCGACGGCATTACCGATTCGCGCAGCGCCGCCTTCGAGATCGTCGACAAGGCCAATGTCGGCCTGGCGCCGGGCACGGCTTTCGGCCCGGGCGGCGAAGCCTTCCTCAGGCTGTGCTTCCACCGCCGCCTCGACCAGCTCGAGGAGGCGGCGCACCGGCTTGCGAAGTGGATGACAGCTGTTTGAGAGATTGACGAAGCCCGAATTGAAAGTCGCTCCGGCGCGCCAGATGGCCGCCGGAGTGGAGTTTCAAACGGCTTTCAGCCGCCTGACTTGGGCACCAGCAGGGGAATGATCCGGTCGGTCTTGGCCACGGAAGGTCGTCCTGCTGAACCATAGGAAATGCCGAGCGCGTCCCAGGTCTCGACCAGGGCGTCCTGCAGCTCGGCGATCAGCGCATCGGAATGGAACGGCGTCGGCGTGATGCGCAGCCGCTCCGTGCCGCGCGGCACGGTCGGATAGTTGATCGGCTGGATGTAGATGCCGTGCACGCCGAGCAGCCGGTCGCTGGCCATCTTGCAAAGCTCGGGGTCGCCAACCAGCACTGGCACGATGTGGGTCGCCGATTCCATCACCGGCAGGCCGGCGGCGGAGAGGATCTGCTTGGTCCGCGTCGCCTGCTGCTGCTGGGCGTCACGCTCGGCCTGCGAGCGCTTGAGATGACGGATCGATGTGGTGGCAGCGGCGGCGATGGCCGGCGGCAGCGCGGTGGTGAAGATGAAGCCCGGCGCATAGGAGCGCACGGCGTCGATGACAGCACTCGTGCCGGTGATGTAGCCGCCCAGCGTGCCGAAAGCCTTGGCGAGCGTGCCCTCGATGATGTCGATGCGGTCGGCGAGGCCTTCCCGCTCGGTGATGCCGCCGCCGCGCGGACCGTACATGCCCACGGCGTGGACCTCGTCGATATAGGTCATGGCGTTATAGCGCTCGGCGAGGTCGACGATCTCTCTGATCGGCGCGATATCGCCATCCATCGAATAGACGCCCTCGAACACGATCAGCTTGGCGCGTTCGCGGCCCGCCGCCTGCAGCAGGCTTTCCAGGTGCGCGACATCGTTGTGGCGAAAAATCTTCTTTTCCGCGCCCGAGCGCCGCACGCCTTCGATCATCGAGGCATGGTTCAACTCGTCCGAGATGATCAGGCAGTTGGGCAAAAGCCGCGCGATGGTCGAGATCGAGGCCTCGTTGGAGACAAAACCGGAGGTGAAGACCAGCGCGGCTTCCTTGTCGTGCAGGTCGGCGAGCTCATGCTCGAGTTCGACCAGCGGATTGCTGGTGCCGGAGATGTTGCGGGTGCCGCCGGCGCCCGAACCCATCCGGCCCGCCGCGTTCTGAAACGCTGCGATGACATCCGGGTGCTGGCCCATGCCGAGATAGTCGTTGGAGCACCAGACGGTGATTTCCTCTGCGCGGCCGTTGGCGCGCCAGATGGCACGCGGAAATTTGCCCGCTATGCGCTCGAGGTCGGCAAAGACGCGGTAGCGTCGTTCCGCATGGAGCTGGTCGATCGCGTCCTCGAAGAACCGCTGATAATTCATGTCGGCTTCCCAGTTTTGCGCTGGATCATAATCATTGCCCGATTGGCCGTCCACCGGCCCGTTTTGGTCAAAATGCCACGCCCCGCACCTGTTCCTAACGAGGGGCGGATCATGGCCTATTTCCTGGCGATAACGGCCTGTAGGGCGCTTTTGTTTCGACATGATGCCATATGCCGGCCAAGTCGGTTACGCAGGGTTTTATTGGTCATGGGGCGGGCTTTCCAGTAGAGCGGTATTGAGACAGTTTCCGATAGATCTTGAATGCGAGGACGCGGAATGACGGTTTTGGTGACGGGCGGCGCCGGTTATATCGGCAGCCATATGGTCTGGGAATTGCTGGATGCGGGCGAAAGCGTGGTCGTTCTCGACCGGCTTTCGACCGGTTTCGAATGGGCGGTGGCACCGGAGGCAAAGCTGGTCGTCGGCGATGTCGCCGACAAGGAATTGGTCGGCTCCATCATCCGCGACAACAATGTCGATGCGATCATCCATTTTGCCGGCTCGATCGTCGTTCCCGAATCCGTCGCCGATCCGCTCGGCTACTACGAGAACAACACCTGCAAGACGCGCACGCTGATCGAAACGGCGGTGCGCGAGGGCGTGCCGAACTTCATCTTCTCCTCGACAGCCGCCGTCTATGGCGGCGCTGGGCTGGAACCGGTGCGCGAGGATGCCCGCCTGGCGCCGGAATCGCCCTACGGCCTCTCCAAGCTGATGAGCGAATGGATGCTGCGCGATGCGGCGATCGCGCATGGCCTGCGCTATACGGCGCTGCGCTATTTCAACGTCGCGGGCGCCGATCCCAGGGGGCGCACCGGCCAGTCGACGCCGGGCGCCACGCATCTGATCAAGGTCGCTTGCGAGACGGCGCTCGGCAAGCGGCCGTTCATGCAGGTGTACGGCAGCGATTATCCGACGCCCGACGGCACCTGCATGCGCGATTATATCCATGTCAGCGACCTGGCCGCGGCGCATCGCCTGGCCCTTGAGCGGCTGCGCGCCGGGGGCGCGAGCCTCGTCGCCAATTGCGGCTACAGCCACGGCTACTCGGTGCTGGAGGTGATCGAGAGCGTGCGCCGCGCCTTCGGCCATGATTTCGAGGTCAGGACGGGCGAGCGCCGCCCCGGTGACGCCGCCGCGGTGGTTGCCAATTCCGATCTCGCCCGGACGGAACTCGGCTGGACTCCGCAACGCGACGATCTCGACCAGATCGTTGCAGATGCGCTCGCCTGGGAGCGTATCCTGACGGGGAAGAATTCCGCACGCGGTTGAGCGGGTTTTCCCAAGGGCTCGCAAGCCGCTCCGCGAAGCGCTATGGAAGCGTTCGCGGAGGGTGCGGAAGCGCGCTGCCCGGTTCGACCTTTTTTGGGGGGACGACATGAAGATAACGGTGCTCGGGGCCGGCGTCGTCGGCACGGCGGCCGCCTACTATCTGGCGAGCGACGGCCATGAGGTCACCGTCATCGAGCGTCATCCGGCGCCGGCGCGGGGCACCAGCCAGTCGAATGCCGGGCTGGTGTCGCCGGGCGATGCCACCGCCTGGGCTTCCCCGGCGGCGCTGAAGACCTTCCTGCGCGGGCTCTACAACCACGATCTCGGCATCAAGGTGCGACTGCGCTTCGATCCCTATTTTCTCGCCTGGAGCCTGCGCTTCCTGCGCCAGTGCACGGTGGCGCGCCTGCGCGCCAACACCGACATCAAGCTGCGGCTCGCGCTCTATTCGCGCGACTGCATCAATGCGCTGTCGGAGGCGACCGGCATCCACTATGACGAGCGCAAGAAGGGCATCCTCTACTTCTTCCGCTCGCAGAAGAGTCTCGACACCGGGACCGACAATTATCGCTATCTTGCCGAGCATGGCTTGCCGATCGAGATCGTCGGGCGCGACCGGCTGGTCGAACTGGAGCCGGGGCTTGCCGGGGTGAAGGACAAGATAGCCGGCGGGGTTTATTCGCCCACTGACCAGACTGGCGATTCCAAACTGTTTGTCGACAGGCTCGCCGCCTATGCGACCGAGAGGCTTGGCGCCGAGTTCCGGTTCGGCACCACGGTCGAAGGTTTCGATATCGAAGGCGACAGGGTGCGGGCCGTCATCACCTCGTCAGGCCCGGTGGCCGGCGATGCGGTTGTCATCGCAATGGGCCCGGAAAGCGGCCTACTCGGCCGCCGCTACGGCATCGACCTGCCGGTTTATCCGGTGAAAGGCTATACCGCGACGATCCCCCTGGAGGACGAAAGCAAGGGGCCGACTATGGGTGGCGCCGACGAGGACCGGCTGATCGGCTATTCCAGGCTGGGCAACCGCTTGCGGATGTCCTCGACGGCCGAGTTCACCGGCTTTGACCGAAGCTTCAAGCCCGCTGACTTCAACACCATCATCAGCACCGGCAAGGATCTTTTCCCTGGCGCCTTCGACGAGAAGAAGGCCATGTTCTGGGCGGGCCTGCGGCCGATGATGCCCAATTCCGTGCCGGTCATCGGCCGGGCCCGCTACAAAAATCTCTATCTCGACACCGGCCACGGCCATGTCGGATGGACCATGGCCTGCGGCTCGGGCAAATTCCTCGCCGACCTCGTCGCCGGCCGAAAGCCCGAAATCGATCCACAGGGGCTGGTCTATGAAGATTAGGCAAGCGGATCCGTAGTTAGCCCCGCCCTTCGACCGCCGCACGCCAGGTGCTTGCATAATCCGTCAAGGCGGGGTCGACCGGCGGTTCTTGTCTCAAGCCCTTGCCATGCGCCTCAGCCTTGTCCGATGCCAGCAACGCGGCGCCGATGCTGGTGCCGGTCGCGGCTTCGGAGGCGACGACGCTTCTGGCGGTCGCCGCCGCCAGCATGCCGACAAAGAGCCGGTTGCGGGCGAAAGGGCCTTCGACAATGGTCGGGCCGTCGGCGCCGATCAGATCGAGGCAGGTCGCCGACATCAGCGCCAGATAGAAAGAGATGGCGGCAAAGCGCTGGCCGCTATTCATGCCGTCAGCGTTGAGCCACGCCGCCGCATGATGCGGGAACGGTCCCGACCCCTGTTGTGTCGATGGCAGCAGCAGCGTCCTTTTTGCCAGCACGGCCCCGACATCGTCTTCGGTCCAGTTCTCCGGCTGATCATCCGTCAGCACGGAAAATTCGCGGCCGCCCATGAAGCGCGCCGATGGCACGGGATCGCCCAGCGCGTTGACGTTGACCAGCGTATCACACGCCGGATCGAGCGCCACCGATCTGCCGCTGACCGACATCGACACCACCCAGGTGCCGGTCGAGACGACGCTGAAAGGCGGCGCGTCGGCGAGAAGATGCGGCAACAGCGAGGCGTTGGAATCGTGCAGGCCGCAGAACACAGGCGTCCGCGGATCGAGCCCCGTTCGCTCGGCAAGCGCCGGCAGGAGCGGGCCGAGCCGGTCCCTTGCCGGCCGCACCGGCGCCATCAACGCGCGCCAACCGAGGCGGTCGATCATTGCCGAAAAATCCGCTTTCCACGGGTTCCACAGATCGGTGTGGCAGCCGAGCGAGGTCACCTCGTTGGCGGCGATGCCGGTCAGCCGCAGCGCCCAATATTGGGGATACATCAACATCGCCGTTGCCCTGGCGAATTCCGTCGGAAAGCGCTTCTGCTGCCAGAAGAATTGCGCGCCGAGATTGAGGCCGAGCGGCAGCCGCGGCGTGCCGGTTTCAGCGAAGGGCGGACGGATCGCGTCATACTCGGCCGCGAGTTCCTCGGGGCCGTCGAATTCGTAGTCGAGCACGGGCAACACCAGTTCGCCGGAGGCCTCAACCAGAGCGCCCGTCGCGCCATGGGTAGTGATCGAAACGGCGTCGATGGTCTGTTCGCGGTTGAGATCGGCAAGACTGTCGAGGATGAAGGCCCACAGCGCCTCGACGTCGTGATGCGGGTAGCGGGCTTGCCGCACCGGCGCGTTCGCCACTCGGCGCAGCGAGACCTCGCGCAGCGTGGCGAGGTCGACCAGCGCCACCTTGGCGTTGGTCTTGCCGATGTCGATGACGGCGATGTGGCGCGGGGCACTCATGCCATGTGGAACATGGTTTCCAGGGGCACGGCCACCGGCTCATTGTCAGGCCTGGTCTCCATGAGGTCGGCCATGTCTGCCCACCAGCGCTGCATCACCGGATGCTTCGGCAGGTCGGCCATGCCATGGTCGTCCCGCCGCCACAGCACGCCGAACAGGATGTTGGTCTCCTCGTCGAGATGGATGGAATAGTCGGAAACCCCGGCCTGCTTCAACAGCGCGACCAGCGATGGCCATATCTCGTCGTGACGCTTCTTGTATTCCGCCTTCATGCCGGGCTTGAGCATCATCTTGAACGCGTATTTTTCGGCCATCAGCGTCCCCCGCGCAGCCGCCGCCAGACGATCGGCAGCGCGATGACGATGATCAGGAGCAGGCCGATGAAGATCGACATGACGATGCCGGGCACGTTGAGCAGGCCGAGCCCGAAGGTCACCAGCCCCATGATGAAGGCGGCGAGCACGACGCCGACAATGCTGCCTGCGCCGCCAAGGATGCTGACGCCGCCAAGCACCACCATGGTGATGACTTCCAGCTCATAGCCCTGCGCGATCGAGGGACGGGTCGAACCGAGCCGGGAGGTGATCAGCACAGAGGCGATGCCGGACATCAGCCCGGTCAGGCAGAACAGGATGAACTTGATGCGGCCGACACGCACGCCGGAAAACTGTGCCGCGACCGGATTGTTGCCGATGGCGAAGACGCGGCGGCCGAAACTCGTGCGGTGCAGCACGAACCAGTAGACGACGGCGGCGATGAGAAAGAGCACCAATTCGAACGACACCACCCACCGGACGTAACCCTGGCCGAAGAAGGCGAAGCTCTCGGGATAACCCTTGTAGGCCTGGTCGCCGAGGATGATGAAGGCGATGCCTCGAAACAGGCTCATCGTGCCGATGGTGACGACGATCGAGGGCAGGCCAAGCCTCGTGACCAGCAGGCCGTTGAAGGCGCCGCAGCCGAGCCCGACGACGATGCCGATCGCCACCAGCACCGGCGTTCCGGCGCCGGCCTGCACCGCCATGCCCATCATGGTCGAGGCCAGCGCGATGATGGCGGCGACCGACAGGTCGATCTCGCCCGAAATGATCAGCAGCGCCATGGCGAAGGCGATCAGGCCCTTCTCGGTGAAGTTGAAGGTCAGGTCCGACAGCGAATAGGGGTCGAGGAAATAGGGCGAGGCGAAGCTGTTGATGGCGAAGATGGCGAGGGCCACCACGACCAGCAGCGCTTCCCAGGAAAAGATCGCCGAACGAAACGGCTTGTCGAGCCGGTCCGGAATGTGGCGCGGGGCAGGGACGTCGCTCATGCCGCCTCCATTTTTCTCAGGATGATGCGGCCCTGCTGGCGTTCGCCGCGCGCGTTGAGCACGACGGCGAGGATGATGGCGCTCCCCGAAATCGCCATCTGCCAGAAGGGCGAGATGTTGATGACCGGCAGCGCGTTGGAGATGATGCCCAGGAACAGCGCCCCCAACACCGCGCCCCCGACCGAACCGATGCCGCCGGCAATCGAGATGCCGCCGATGACGCAGGCGGCGATGATGTTGAGCTCGTAGCCATTGGCGACCTCGACCGAGGCGATCACGTAACGTGAGATCCAGAGATAGCCGGCGAGCCCGCCGATCATGCCGGAGATGCAGAAGACGATGAATTTCGTCCGCCCGACATCGATGCCGGCATAGACCGACGCCGTCGGATTGACGCCGATGGCATAGATCGAGCGGCCGAGCGCGGTGCGTGTCATCAGGATGAAGAACAGCGCGATGACCAGAATGGCGATCCAGGACAGCACCGGAATGCCGAGTAAGGCCGCGCGTTGGAAGCCGATGAACTCGGGGCTCATCTTGTCGGCATTGACCCAGGCGCCGCCGGAGATGACGAAGGTGGCGCCGCGATAGATGGTCAGCGTTCCCAATGTCACCACGATCGAGGGGATATTCAGCCGCCACACCAGAAGGCCGTTGATGGCGCCGAGCACCAGGCCGACGACCAGGGCAATGACGATCAGCAGCGGGATCGGGATCGCCGGGTGAGCGGCGTTCAGCATCGCCACCACCATGCCGGTGAAGCAGAGGTTCGATGCCATCGACAGGTCGATCGAACGGGTCAGGATGACCACCATCTGCCCGAGCGCCAGGATCATCAGGATCGAGGTGTCGTTGAACACCTGGCGCAAATTGCCGGGGTCGGCGAAGGCGGGAAAACGCGTCGAGATCAGCCCGATCAGCACGACGATGGCCGCCAGCAACCAGATTTCGCGATATTTCAGCAAAGTTTTCATGCCGCGATCCCCGCCGCCGTCCGGACCAGCGTCTCGGCGTCCAGTCCGTTGTTGTCGTAGACGGCCGCGACAAGGCCCTCGCGCATGACGACGACGCGGTCGGACATGCCGAGGATTTCGGGCAGCTCCGACGACACCATGATAACCGACAGGCCTTGCGCCACCAGCTCGGCCATGAAGCCGTGCACGGCGGCCTTGGAGCCGATGTCGATGCCCTTGGTCGGCTCGTCCAGGATGATGACCTTGGGCGTGGTCGCCAGCCATTTGGCAATGACGATCTTCTGCTGGTTGCCGCCCGACAGCGTGCCGACATCCTGGCTGAGCGAGGAGGCCCTGAGGTCGAGCCGCTCGGTGTAGGAGCGGGCGAGCGAAAATTCCTCCGCCAGCCGCAGCACGCCGGATTTGGAGGTGCGTGCCAGCGACGGGAGAGAAACATTCTGGAAGATGGGCAGGCCGATCACCACGCCTTGCTTGCCGCGTTCCTCCGGCACGTAGACGATGCCGGCCTCGATCGAATCCGCCGCCGATTTCGGCACGATCGACTTGCCGTCCAGCGTGATCGTGCCGCCGGAGGTGCGAGTGATCCCTGAAATCGCCTGCATCACCTCGCTGCGGCCGGCGCCGACAAGGCCGTAGAAGCCGAGAATCTCGCCTTTGCGCAGCTCGAAACCGATGTCGTTGAATTCGGTGGGGTGCGACAGGCCGGAGACCGACAGCACCGGCGCGCCGATCTCGGCCTTGCGCTGTGGAAAGATGTGGTCGACCGCACGTCCCACCATCATGCGCACGATCTGGTTCTGGGCGGCATCCTTGATCAGCCCTTCGCCGACCATCTCGCCGTCGCGGAACACGGTGTAGCGGTCGGCGATGCGGTAGATCTCGTCGAACTTGTGGCTGATGAACAGGATCGCCTTGCCTTCGCTCTTGAGGAACTCGATTAGCAAAAAGAGCTCTTCGATCTCCTTCATCGAAAGGGCGGCCGTCGGTTCGTCCATGATGACGATCTGCGCGTCGATCGACATGGCCCGCGCCACGGCAACGAGATGCTTGTTGGCGATGCCGAGGTCCTTCAGCCTTGCATCGGCGTCGATATGGCGGGCATGCATGGTGTCGAGCACTTCGCGCGCATTTCTGCGCATGGTGCGCCAGTCGATGGTGCCAAAGCGGGTGCGCGGCGCATGGCCGAGAAAGATGTTTTCGGCGACCGTCAGATCGTCGAACAGCACGGTTTCCTGATGGATGGCGGTAACGCCATGGCCGAAGGCGGCGTGCGCGCTGGGCAGGGTGACGTCCTGCCCGTCTATGCTGATCGTGCCCGCATCGGGCTGGTAGATGCCGGTCATGATCTTGACCAGCGTCGACTTGCCGGCGCCGTTCTCGCCGATCAGCGCCGTCACCTGGCCCGGATAGAGCGAGAGGCTGACATTGTGCAGCGCGCGCACGCCGGGAAAGCTCTTCGAGATGCCGGACAGCGTCAGGCGCGGCGTGGAGGCCAGGGGCCCGTCCTTCACCGTGCCGTGTTGGGCTGTCGTGTCCATGGTCGTATCAAGCCCTGAAACAAGGTGCGTTTGAAGTTGCGGCGGGGCGTGAACCCCGCCGCGTCAGCTTGAAGCTCCGGATCAGTAGATCTTGGAGAACTTCTCGATGTTGGTCTTGTCAAACTGGAAGGGCGGAGCCATCGCAGCCGAATTGGTGTCGTCGAGCGTGACCTTGCCGACGCGGCCGATCGACAGCGTCGCGCCGGGCTTGGCCTCTTCCTTCTTCACCGCCAGATCGTGGGCGAGGTAGACGGCGGAGTAACCGAGGTCGATCGGGTTCCAAAGAGCCACGGCCTGTGAAGCGCCGTTGTCGATGAACTTCTTGAACTCCGACGGCAGCGCGAGGCCAGTGACGTTGACCTTGCCGATCAGCTTCTCATCGGTGACGACCTGGGCAGCGGCGACGACGCCGACGGTGGTCGGCGCGATGATCGCCTTCAGGTTCGGATAGGACTTCAAGAGGCCCTTGGCTTCGTCGGTGCTCTTGGCCGAGTCGTCATCGCCATAGACGGTAGCGACGAGCTTGATCTTCGGAAATTTCTCCGGCAGCACCTTCTTGGCCGCGTCGATCCAGGCGTTCTGGTTGGTCGCGGTCGAGGAGGCCGACAGGATGGCGACGTCGCCGCCCTCAGGCAAATAGTCGGCGGCGAGCTTGATGATGGTCTCGCCGATCAGGCCGGTATCGGACGGGTTGAGGTGAAGCTGGCGGCCTTCCTTGGCGACGCCCGAATCCCAGGAGATGACGGTGATGCCGCGCTCCATGGCCTTCTTCAGCACCGGCACCAGCGCGTCGGCGTCATTGGCCGAGATGGCGATGGCGTTGACCTTTTGCGCGATCAGTGAATTGACCACCTCGATTTGCGCTTCGGCGGTCGCCTTGGTCGGGCCGGTGTAGATGATGTCGATATCGCCCAGTTCCTTGGCCGCCTCTTCGGCGCCCTTGTTGGCGGCGTCGAAGAAGCCGTTGCCGAGCGACTTCACCACCAGCGCGATCTTGACGTTCTCGGCATAGGCGGCATTCACGACCATGGCGGCGGAAAAGGCCGCCGTAACCATCAGTTTCTTCAGAAAGCTCATCGAATACTCCTCCCTTGAGCGTTGCATTCCATCGCCGCTGCGGGCGTGAGGGTGTCTCAGGCTTGCAGCGAAGATTCTTCCTTTGCCGACTTGCGGGCGACGATCAGCGTTACCCCCGCTGTTTCGAGCATCTTTGCCTCGCGGTCCTCGATGCCGTCGTCGGTGATGACGGTGGCGATGCGCGACAGCCCGCACAGGATCAGGCTGGAGCGTTTGCGGAATTTCGAGGAATCGACCAGCACCACCAACTCGTCGGCCTGATCGATCAGCTTCTGTTCCGCCTGGATCAAGAGCGGATCGCCTTCCATCAGGCCGAGCGGCCCGAGCCCCTGGGCGCCCATGAACATGCGGCGCGCGTAGAAATTGCGCGTCACGTCATTGTCGAAGGGCGACAGGATGATGTTCTGCTCGCGGTAGATGGTGCCGCCGGACAGCATCACCGTGTTCTTGGAGTGCTTGAGCAGGCTTTCGGCGATCGGGAAGGAATTGGTGAAGATCGGCATGCGGCGGCCGGTCAGGAAATGCACCATCTGGAAGGTGGTGGTGCCGCCGTTGATGATGATCGGCTCGCCGTCCTTGCAGAGTTCCACCGCTTCCCGCGCTATCGCCCGCTTCTGCGCGGCATTGAGCGTCTCGTTGACGGAAAAAGGCCTGCCGGCAAGGCCGATGAACTGTGGCGGCGTGATCGCCTCGGCGCCGCCGCGCACCCGGCGCAGTCGCTTTTGCACGTGCAGGGCCGCGATATCGCGCCGGATCGTCGCCTCGGAAGACTCCGTCAGGTCGACCATTTCCTGCACCGTCACCACAGGCTTTTCCTGGACGGCGGACAGAATGATCCTGTGGCGCTCTTTTTCGTGCATGGTTCCTCCCTGCATGGCCATCTGGCATTAGAAATCGCGCAGTGTCAATCATTTCCGATCATATAATTTCATTGTGCAGTGCAATATGATTGATGTTGATCGTTTGTGATTGACAAAGCCACGCCTTGCGTAGACATTCCCGACGAA
Source organism: Mesorhizobium sp. BR1-1-6 (assembly GCF_020165355.1). Classification (NCBI taxonomy): domain Bacteria; kingdom Pseudomonadati; phylum Pseudomonadota; class Alphaproteobacteria; order Hyphomicrobiales; family Phyllobacteriaceae; genus Mesorhizobium; species Mesorhizobium sp. BR1-1-6. Next base: position 68,726 of record NZ_JAIUHZ010000018.1, read on the forward strand.
AAGAGGAGCGCACCGTCCGCGCTTCAAGGGAGGATTACCCATGCTCGACAAGCGCTCCGGCTCGCGCCTCGCCAATCTTTGGGATGATGCGAAGGTAAGGGGGATGAGCGATCCCGAGCTTCTGGTCTATCGTTCGAACACGCTCGGCTCCGACAAGCGTGTCACCAATTACGGCGGCGGCAACACATCGTCGAAAATCCGGCAACAGGATCCGCTCACCGGACAGGACGTGGAAGTGCTGTGGGTGAAGGGCTCCGGCGGCGACAGCGCTTCGATCAAGCTTGATGGTTTTGCCACGCTCTACATGGACAAATTGCGAGCCCTCAAAGGCCTTTATCGCGGCGTCGAGCATGAAGACGAGATGGTGGGTTATCTACCCCATTGCACCTTCAATCTCAATCCGCGCGCGGCCTCGATCGACACGCCGCTGCATGCCTACGTGCCGAAGCCCTATGTCGATCACATGCATCCCGACGCCATCATCGCCATCGCTGCCGCCAAAGATTCCAAGGCCCTGACGAAGGAAATCTTCGGCGACGCCATAGGCTGGCTGCCGTGGAAGCGGCCGGGCTTCGAACTTGGCCTGTGGCTGGAGAAATTCTGCCTCGACCATCCAGCCGCCAAGGGCGTGATCCTGGAAAGCCACGGCCTGTTCACCTGGGGCGACAGCCCGAAGGAATGCTACGAAACGACGATCTCGGTGATCAACCAGGCGATCGAGTGGTTCGAGCGCCGTTCCGAGGGCGTCGCCATTTTCGGTGGCGAAGCGGTCAAGTCGCTCGACGCCGCCGAACGCCGCGCCATCGCCGCGAAGCTGATGCCGAGGATCCGCGGCCTCATCTCGGAAAAGAGCCATAAGCTCGGCCATTTCGACGATTCCGCCGCCGTGCTCGAATTCGTCAATTCCAGGGATCTGCGCCCGCTGGCGGCACTCGGCACCTCATGCCCGGACCATTTCCTGCGCACCAAGATCCGGCCGCTGGTCATCGAGTTCGATCCGTCCAAGCCCGATGTCGATGCCGTCATCGCGCGGCTGGCCGACGACATTGCCGAATACCGCGTCGGCTACCAGGCCTATTATGACAGCTGCAAGCATGCGGACTCGCCCGCCATCCGCGATCCCAACGCCGTCGTCTATCTGATGCCCGGCGTCGGCATGTTCACCTTCGCCGGCGACAAGGCCACGGCGCGCATTTCGGGGGAGTTCTACGTCAACGCCATCAACGTCATGCGCGGCGCCTCGACCGTCTCCTCCTATGTCGGCCTGCCTGCGCAGGAAGCCTTCGACATCGAATACTGGCTGCTCGAGGATCTGAAGCTGCAGCGCATGCCGAAGCCCAAGGCTCTTGCCGGCAAGATCGCGCTCGTCACTGGCGGCGCGGGCGGCATCGGCCGCGCGACGGCGAGCCGGCTGCTGCGAGAAGGCGCCTGCGTGGTGCTCGCCGACATTGACGAGACAGCACTTGCCAGCGCCAACGACGAACTGGCCAAGGCCTATGGCAAGGATTTTGTCCGCCCCGTGGTCATCAACGTCACGTCGGAGGATCAGGTCGTCGCCGGCTTTGCCGAAACGGCGGTCGAGTTCGGCGGCATCGATATTCTGGTCTCCAACGCCGGCCTCGCCTCCTCGGCGCCGATCGAGGACACGACGCTGGCGCTGTGGAACAAGAACATGGACATCCTGTCGACGGGATATTTCCTGGTCTCGCGGGAAGCGTTCCGGCTGTTCAGGGTGCAGAAGATCGGCGGCAACGTCGTTTTCGTCGCCTCCAAGAACGGCCTTGCCGCCTCGCCGAACGCTGCCGCCTATTGCACCGCCAAGGCCGCCGAGATTCATCTCGCCCGCTGCTTGGCGCTTGAGGGCGCGGAGGCGCAGATTAGGGTCAACGTCGTCAATCCGGACGCCGTACTGCGCGGCTCCAAGATCTGGTCCGGCGAGTGGAAGGAACAGCGCGCCGCCGCCTACAAGATGTCGACCGACGACCTTGAGGAACATTACCGCTCGCGCTCGATGCTGAAGCGCTCGGTGTTTCCCGAGGACATAGCCGAAGCGATCTATTTCTTCGCCTCCGACATGTCGGCCAAGTCGACCGGCAACATCGTCAATGTCGACGCCGGCAACGCGCAAAGCTTTACGCGCTAGGCCCTCCTTCTCCCCGTTCACGGGGAGAAGGTGCCGGCAGGCGGATGAGGGGCAGCGCCAGCTGAACGAAATTTGGGAGGAGCAGCAGTGTCCGAAACCATCATCTCGGCCGACGTCGTCGAAAAAAACAACGCGGCGCGCAAGGCCGACCTCGAGCGTGACTACGCCTCGCTCGGCGAACGGCTCGACCGTCGCGGCATCGCCATCGACGCGATCCGAGACAAGGTCGAGAAATTCGCGGTGGCGATCCCCTCCTGGGGTGTCGGTACCGGCGGCACGCGCTTTGCCCGTTTCCCCGGCGCCGGCGAACCGCGCGACATCTTCGACAAGATCGAGGATTGCGCCGTCATCAAGCAATTGACGCAGGCGACACCGACGGTGTCGCTGCACATTCCCTGGGACAAGGCCGACCCGAACCGGCTGAAGCAGGCGGCCTCGCGTTTCGGCCTCGGCTTCGACGCCATGAACTCCAATACGTTCTCCGACGCCAGGGACCAAAAGCTGTCCTACAAATTCGGCTCGCTCTCGCATGCCGATGCCGGAACGCGCCGGCAAGCGGTCGAGCACAATCTTGAATGCATCGAGATCGGCAAGACGCTTGGGTCGAAGGCGCTGACGGTGTGGATCGGCGACGGCTCGAACTTCCCCGGCCAGGTCAACTTCGCCAAGGCGTTCGAGCGCTATCTCGATGCCATGAAAGAGGTCTATGTCGGGCTGCCCGCTGACTGGAAGCTGTTTACCGAACACAAGATATACGAGCCTGCCTTCTATTCCACCGTCGTGCAGGATTGGGGCACCAATTACATTATTGCCAAGGAACTCGGCGACAAGGCGTTCTGCCTGGTCGACCTCGGCCACCACGCGCCCAACGTCAACATCGAGATGATCGTGTCGCGGCTGATCCAGTTCAGGAAACTCGGCGGCTTCCACTTCAACGATTCGAAATATGGCGACGACGACCTCGATGCCGGTTCGATCGACCCCTACCGGCTGTTCCTGGTCTTCAACGAACTGGTCGACGCCGAACTGTCCGGCGCCGACGGCTTCGATCCGGCGCATATGCTCGACCAGAGCCACAACGTCACCGATCCGATCGAGAGCCTGATGCTGTCCGCGGTCGAGGTGCAGCGCGCCTACGCGCAGGCGCTGCTGGTCGACCGCAAGGCGCTTGAAGGTTTTCAGGACGGCAACGATGCGCTGATGGCAACGCAGACGCTAAAATCAGCCTACCGCACCGATGTCGAGCCGATCTTGGCCATGGCGCGGCTGAACACCGGCGGCGCCATCGACCCGGTCGCCGCCTACCGGGCGGCAGGCTACCGCGCCAAGGTCGCGGCGGAACGCCCGGCCGTTGCCGGCGGCAGCGGGGGCATTGTCTGAGGCCGAGCCCGCCCCCTCATCCGGCGGCTTCGCGGCCACCTTCTCTCCGCTGGGGAGAAGAGACTGGCACCAGCGCTGACGGCCTCCTTCCACCAGGATAGGTCGGATTGCCCCGAATTGCCCTTCGCAATTCGCATGGCAAGCGGGTGAGGGGGCTCTTTCTCGTGCTCCCTCAATTGTTAGTGGACTCGATCACCCCAACACGGTTTCCTAGGCGTCCCCCGCCAGGAGCCTCGCCATGCATATCACTCGCCGCACGCTGATCGCCGTCAGCCTCTCATTCACAATCGCTTTCGCGCCATGGGCGGCCGCCATCGCCGCCTCGCCAGCGCCTGCCAAGGGCGAGAACGGCATGGTTGTCACCGCGCAGCATCTGGCGTCGGAGGTGGGCGTCGAAGTCCTGAAGAAGGGCGGCAACGCCGTCGATGCGGCGGTCGCTGTTGGTTATGCGCTCGCCGTCGTCTATCCCAATGCCGGCAATATCGGCGGCGGCGGCTTCATGACTGTCCGCTTCAAGGACGGCAAGTCGACCTTCCTCGATTTCCGCGAACGTGCGCCGCTGGCCGCGACCAAGACCATGTATCTCGACAAGGACGGCAAACCGGTGAAAGGCGCCAGCCTCGACGGCTACCTCGCCGTCGGCGTGCCGGGCTCCGTCGCCGGTTTCGAGATGGCGCGCGAAAAATACGGCACCTTGTCCCGGCAGGACCTCATGGCGCCGGCCATTCGCTATGCCAAGGACGGGTTCATCCTCAATCAGGGTGACGCCGCCTCGTTTGCCGGAGGTGCCGACAGGCTGGCGAAGGATCCCGCTGCGGCGGCCATATTCCTGAAGCCGGATGGCAAGCCCTATGGCATCGGCGAGCGGCTGGTCCAACCCGACCTAGCCGCGTCGCTCTCGGCGATTTCCGAAAAAGGCCCCGACGCCTTCTACAAGGGCGCCATCGCCGATGCCATCGTCAAGGCAAGCGGCGCCAAGGGCGGTATCCTGGCCAAGGGCGATTTCGAACAATATGCGGTGCGCGAGCTCAAGCCGGTGACCTGTTCCTATCGCGGCTACGAGATCATTTCCTCGCCGCCGCCAAGCTCCGGCGGCGTCATCATCTGCGAAATCCTCAACGTGCTGGAAGGCTATCCGCTGTCCTATCTTGGCGCCGGTTCGGCCGAGACCGTGCATGTCATGGTCGAAGCCATGCGCCACGCCTATGTCGACCGCAATTCGGCGCTCGGAGATCCCGATTTCGTCGACAATCCGGTCTCGAAGCTGCTGGACAAGGCCTACGCCAAGGATATCCGCGACAAGATCGATCCGTTCCGGGCCGGCGTCTCTCAGGACCTGATGCCGAAGGGGTTCGGCGAGAGCAAGGAGACGACGCATTATTCGATCATCGACAAGGACGGCAACGCGGTCGCGGTCACCTACACACTGAACGGCTCGTTTGGCGCCGGCGTTGTCGCCGACGGCACCGGTATCCTGCTCAACAACGAGATGGACGATTTCACCCAGAAGCCCGGCGTGCCCAACCTCTACGGCCTGGTCCAGGGCGAGGCCAACGCCATCCAGCCGAAGAAGACGCCGCTGTCGTCGATGAGCCCGACCGTGGTGGCCAAGGACGGCAAGCCGTTCATGGTCATCGGCAGCCCCGGCGGTTCGCGCATCATCACCATTACACTGGAAACCATCGTCAACGTCATCGACCACGGCATGAACATCCAGGAGGCGATCGACGCGCCGCGCATCCATCATCAATGGCTGCCCGACACGGTCTATATCGAGCCGTTCGGACTGTCGCCGGACACCGAAAGGTTGCTGGCCGGCATGGGTTATCATCTCGATCTCAGCGACAAGACCTGGGGTCAGGCAGCGGGCATACTGGTCGGCGGCAAGAGCCTGGCGGAAATTGGGAAGGGTGGCGGCGCCCGCTACAATGGCGCCATCGACAGCCGCGCCGCTTCCGGCGAGGCGCTCGGCTATTGATGGGACTGGCGCACTCCGCAAGCGCGTGAACCCGCGTCCGCAATCGCATCGAAAACGAAAAAACAGGGCGGTCTGGGTTTCCGTGAAACGACCGCTTTAATTGACGATCAAGCCGTCACGAAATCAGCGTGACGGTGGATGCGATCAGCATCAGGGCCGCGATGCCGACGAACAGTGCGTAGATGCGCGGCCGGTCGAGCAGAAGCGCGTTTCCCGATATCCAGGCCGATGTGGCGCCGCCGAGCGCGAACAGGAAACCGTTGCGGTGGCCGAAGGTCATCGACGCGGCCATCAGCCCGCCTATGATCAGGGCGCCGAACACGATTATGACGGCGACCGCGTATCTCTCGAAGTCATTGCCGCTGCCCATCGCCGGACCGATCGCATTCAAATTCGGCAGGTCATCCGGATCGAAGGGGCTGGTCGACCCGTATTCGTCTTGACCGATGGATTCTCGCATCACTCGTTCTCCGCTGACCGGCAACAAACCATCAACACATGCCGAGCGCAACCCGATCGCGTGTTTCTCCCTACGTGTTGACCGCGATATCAAACCGTCCGGCAGGGCGCGCCATCCGTTTTGGCGGGTTCGGATCACCGCCGCAACGCCAGCGGTGTCTGCCCGAATGGCAACGGCCCGCCAACCTGCTTTTATATGGGCGTTTCTTCTGGAGAAAACATGATGGCGGAGTTGATTCGAGCTTCGACAGAAGCATTTTTACGCGACCGGAGCCGCGGCGCCAGGCGCGGCCGCGTAAAATTTTCAGCTCCGGGCGTCCGCTTGATGTTGAGCCAGGTGCGTTCCGCACTTGGGGCGAGCGTCATGCTGGCGCTCGCGGGCTCATGATGAACCAGCTCGACCAAAGCGGCCGGGCTGATCGCATGGACAAAGCTCGGCCGGGGATCGATTTTCGGCGACGGCCTGCGATATCCTAAGCTGGTATCAGGGCGGCGATACGATGGATGCTGATCTCCTTGCGTGCCTTGGACGCCTCGTTGGTCAGCCTCATGTAGAACCTCTGTACTGGACAGCCTCAATCCATAGTGCGAGCGCGGTGGCAGGCGACCGTCCCTTTACTTTCAAATCGCGGCCTCGATAGCCGCCGGCCGCGATCCATACCGTTTTTGAACGCTGATAGATTGTTACGCCTCGTGCATTCGCCCAAGCGCATGATTCCGCGAACTTTGGAGCCATTGCCGAGCCCGCTCCCGAGAATGCTGTCTCTATGTGACAAAGCTGCGTGGCCATATCAGGTCCCCTAATCTTGACGGTCCCGGCCGACGATCCCGGCCCCCGCCCAAAATCACCGAATGAATGATAGGACCGCTTCCGTTACGGTAATGTGTCGCCACCAGCGCGGTCAGGTATCTCCCGATGCAAAAGCCGCCAGCTTTCGGCAGGGACAGGTCTGGAGTGGCCAGGGATTAAACCCAGCTTAGGTCAACGAGCGGGCGGAGAGCCGGGATCGGCCGCCATTCAAACCTGATCAGGAGATCGGGCTGGAGACGATGGTGCGCAAGGCGCACCTGTTCGACGCACAGCGCGGCGCCAGGATAAATTAGGGGGAATGGCTGACGCGCGCTGGCGACTGTCAGTTCATCCTGTCTATCAAGGTTTGGCGTTGGCTTTCCGCCAAGCCTCGTACTCGTCGTTCGCGCTTGGGTGCAGTGGATAGTAGCGTTGCAACGGCGCGCCCCCCATGAGTTTCATTCGTGAGAATTCCTCCCAATCGTGATGCTTCTGGGATTCTTCGATGACCTTCGGGGCCATTGCGACGGGAAGCACCACCACCCCGTCGTCATCGGCGACGATGATGTCGCCGGGGATCACCGTGACACCGCCGCAGGCAATCGGAACGTTGACCGCATTGGGATAGATGCTGGTCTGCACATGATAATTTGGCGTCCAGCCGCGCAGCCAAAGAGGCAGGTCGAGCTTTTCGACATTGGGCCGGTCGCGCATGCACCCATCGATGACAATGCCCGCACCGCCTCTGCCCTTGAAATAGGTCGACATCATATCGCCGAAGACACCGGAGCTCATGTCGCCGCGCGCGTCGACGACGACCACGTCGCCCTCCTGCGCATGGTAGAGCACATGTCTGTGAAGTTGCGTCTCCGGATCGGCATATTCTCCCTCGGTGAAGAGGTCCGGTCTCTGCGGCATGAACTGCAATGTCAGTGCCGGCCCGACGATCGACTTCCCATGGTTCTGCGGCACCGGGCCGACCATGTGCGGATTGCGAAAGCCCATATGGCCAAGTGTGCCCGCGACCGTGGCGGCGCCGATCTCCCTTAGCGCGTCGATCAGGTCCTTGGGCGGCCGCGTGATATCGGGAGTATGCGTCATTTTCGGACTCCGGTTGAAATTGAATTACCAGTTGGTGACAGAGCCGTCGCGGCGCTTGAGATGTGGCGCTTCCCAGAAACGGAAACTCTGCGCCTGGACCGCCGCTTCATTGACCTCGACGCCGAGCCCCGGCAGGTCGCTGACCGGATAATCGGGCCCGTCGAGCCTTGGCTGTACGGGGAAAAAGTCGGAATTGTCGAAACCCAGCTTCCTTTCGGGGATCCTGGTTTCTAGCCACGCAAAGTTGGGCACCGCGGCGGCGAGATGCACGGTTGCGGCCGTGCACACCGGGCCAAGGGGATTGTGTGGCATCAGGTCCACATAGTGCGCCTCGCTCCAGCCAGCGACTTTCATCGCCTCGGTGAGCCCGCCGACATTGCAGACATCGAGCCGGTTGAACTGGTGGATGCCGCGCTCGATGTAAGGCAGGAACTGCCACTTGCTGGCAAATTCCTCGCCGATGGCAAAGGGGATGTCGGTCATCGTACGAAGGGACTCGTACGCCTCCGGTGTCTCAGCCCGTATCGGCTCCTCGAGGAAATCAAGCACGCCGCGGCCGAGCTTGCTGCAGAAGCTCGCCGCCTCGGCCACCGACAGCCGATGATGATAATCGACGCCGAGCACCACCTCATCGCCCAGCGCCTCGCGCGCTTTGTTCAGCATGCTCGCGGTAGGGCCGATCGATTCACGCGGCTCGAAGACGTCCTTGCTGCTTTGTCCGATGGGGAAGAAGCGGATCGCCTGCCAGCCCTGCGCGCGCAGTTCGCGGGCGCGTTCGATCGCAACATCGCCCTCGGCCTCGTCTCCGGTCGAGGCGAAGGTGGGCACGCGGTCGCGCTGCTTGCCGCCAAGCAACTCGTAGACCGGCACCCCCAGCGCCTTGCCTTTGATGTCATGAAGGGCGATGTCGATGGCGGAAATCGCCGCCTGCAGGACCCGACCCCCCTCGAAGTACTGGCTGCGATAAACCTCCTGCCAGATACGCCCGATCTGCATCGGGTCGCGGCCGATGAGAAACTCGCGATAGTGCTCGACCGCGCCCGCCACGGCTTTCTCGCGACCGCTCAAGCCGCTTTCGCCCCAGCCGAAGATACCCTGATCGGTCTCGACCTTGACGAGCATCTGGTTGCGCGTTCCCACCCACACCGGGTAGGGCTTGATCGCGGTGATCTTCAGGTTCTTAGTCATCCACGCCCGCGTTCCACGCGCATCCCCTGTCTCAGTCGGCCTTGAGGGCCATTTCAGTTTCGCCATCGAACAGATGCATCCGCTCCTGGTCGAACTCGAGCCAGATACGCTCATCAGCTTTGACGGCGACGTTGGGCGACACGCTGATGTTGACGATGGCGCCCGACAGGAATGCTTGCACGAAGGTGACGTCTCCGGTCGGCTCCACCGTATAGGCCTTGGCCGGAATGGCACCGGGGACCGCGCTTTTGTGCAGCTTGATCGTCGAGTGCCGCGCGCCGAGCACGACCTTCTTGGTGGTCGCTCCCTGGACCTTGCGCGCGTTGAGTTGCGACAGCTCAAGCGTCCAGCCTTCCGCGCTGGTCAATGCGGTGCTGCCGTTTGCCGTCGAAGCCTCCAGCGGAATGAGGCTCATCGCCGGGCTGCCGATGAAGCTGGCGACGAACATGTTGACCGGATGGGCAAAGACCTGCGCCGGCGAATCGTATTGCTGCAGATAGCCGCCATTCATCACCGCCATCTTGTCGGCCATGGTCACGGCTTCGAGCTGGTCGTGCGTCACGTAGATGATCGTTGCCTTGAGGTCCTGGTGGAAGCGCTTGATCTCGGATCGCATCTGCACGCGCAGTTTGGCGTCGAGGTTGGAGAGCGGCTCGTCCATGAGGAACACAGCGGGGTCGCGGACGAGGGCACGGCCAAGGGCGACGCGCTGCTGCTGCCCGCCCGAAAGTTCCCGCGGTTTGCGCTCGAGCAGGTGCGTCATGTCGAGAACGCGCGCCGCTTCCCTGACCTTCTTGTCGATCTCGTCCCTGGAGAGTTTCCGCATCTGCAGCGGGAACGCCAGGTTCTTGTAGACCGATTTCTGCGGGTACAGCGCGTAGTTCTGGAACACCATTGCGATGTCCCGGTCCTTGGGGTCGAGATCATTGACCACCCGGTCTCCGATGACGATGTCGCCCGATGTGATCGAGGTCAGCCCCGCGACGAGATTGAGCGTGGTTGTCTTGCCGCAGCCTGACGGGCCGACCAGCGCAACGAACTCGCCGTCATTGACCGTCAGCGAAACATCGTTGACAGCTTTGAAGCCGCCATAGGTCTTGACGAGATCTTTGAGGACCACGTGGGCCATTGGCAACTCCCTAATGCTTGACCGCGCCTTCTGTAAGGGCGCGTACGAAGTATCGTTGCAGGACGAGGAACAGCACCACGACGGGCACGCTCATCATGAAGCTGGCCGCCATCAGGCCCGGAAAGTCCGTCGTGTTTTCCGAGAAGAAGCGCTGGATGCCGACCGGCAGCGTCAATTGCTCGTTCTTGGAAAGGAAGGTGTAGGCGTAGATGTATTCGTTCCAGGCGCCGATGAAGGAATAGATCGCGGTGGCGATGATCCCGGGCGTCGAGAGCGGCATCACGATCAGGATGAAGGCCTGGAACCGCGTTGCGCCGTCGATGCGCGCCGCTTGCTCGAGTTGCACCGGGATGTTGTCGTAGAAGCCCTTGAGCAGCCAGATCGCCAGCGGCAGCCCGAACGTCAGATAGGTGAGAATGAGCGAGCCGTGCGTGTTCACCAGGCCGATCGCGCGCATCAGGATGAAGAGCGGCACGAGAAAGATCACTGCCGGAAACATGTTGCGCAGCAAAACGGCGAAGAACAGGAAGTTCCGTCCGGGGAAACTGAAGCGCGAAAAAGCGTAGGCCGCGGGGACAGCCACGATTACGGAAAGGATTGTCGTGACGGTCGACACGAACAGGCTGTTCCAGAAGAAGCGGAGGAAGTCCTGGCCGACGCTGTTCTGCGGATCGAGCAATTTCTGATAGCTGGCGAGGGTCGGCTCGTCCGGCCACCATTGCGGCGGGAATTGCGTCGCCGCGAACCCCGATTTGATCGAGGTGATCAGCATCCAGATCATCGGCAACGCCGTATAAAGCAGCATGAAAACGAGGAAGATGCGCCCGGCCCACCGCCATCCGTCGACGCGCATACGGCGACGGGTCTGGCCTCGGGAGACCGTCTCGGCAATCGCGCTCATACGCCGCCCTCCTTCCGCTCGTTGCCGCTCAGCGCACGGACGTAGAAGTAGCCCAGCGTCATCAGGATGATGAACAGGAGCACCGAATAGGCCGATGCCACGCCCCAGCGCTGCCGGCCGAAGGCGAGTTCGTAAATATGGGTGATCCAGATATGCGATGCGTTCGACGGCCCGCCGCCGGTCATGATCCAGGGGATGATGAAGGAATTGAAGTTGGCCACTGCCAGCAGCAGGATCGTCACCACCGAGACGTTGCGCAGATGCGGGAAGGTGACGTGCCAGAAGCGCTGCCAGGCATTGGCTCCGTCAACTTTCGCGGCGAGCAGCAACTGCTCGGGGACTGTCTGCAGGCCCGCCATCATCATGATCATGGCGAACGGAAACTCGCGCCAGATATTGACGACGATCAGCGAGGGGAGAACCGTGCTGACGTTGTCGATGAAATTCGGCGGTCGGTCGGCCAATCCGAGGCCGACCAGCACTGCGCCGATGATGCCGAAATCCGAATGGTAGATCCACTTCCAGATATAGGAGGCGGCGACCGCGCTGATGACCCAGGGAATGATCAGGATAGCGCGCAGCACACCGCGTCCGATAAAGTCGCGGTGGAGCGCCAGCGCAGTGGCAAACCCCAGGACAAAGGAGATGAAGGTGGACCCGAATGTCCAGATCAGCGTGTTCCAGGTGACTTTCCAGAACACCTCGCTGGTGAGGATGGCCGTGTAGTTGTCGAAGCCGATGAAGGTCTTGTCACGAAGCTGCAAGCCGGGCGGCGTCTTATAGAACGACAGCTCGATCGTGTAGTAGATCGGATAGGCGATGACGATGAGCATCACGGCGATCGCGGGCAGCACGTACGCGTAGTCGGCGCGATGCTCCCAGATATCCCGCAGCGCACCGGACCTGCCGGGTTGCAATTTTCGGCGCGCCTCGGCCTGGCCGGTCACGATCGTCACGATGATATGCCCTTGTTTCTTCGGAACGAACCGGCTGCGCTGTCAGCGCGGCCGGTCAGGTCGTGGGTCAGGCGCAGGCTAGAGCCCGCCCATCAGGTCTTTCACCTTCTGGGCCGCGTCGTCCGCCGCCTGGTCGACGGTCATCGCTCCGGTCAGGGCATTCTGCAGCATGTCCGGGACGATGATGTTCATGATCTCCGGGGCCTGCGGCAGCGCCGGGAACGGGATGCCGTATGGCAGCATCGAGGTCGTGACATCGAGGAATTTGATGTTGTCCAGACGTTCCTTCATCCATTTGGTCTTGAAGCCGTTCAGGTTGCCGGGATTCGATCCGGCATAGGCCATCTTCAGCGACCATTCAGGGCTCGTCCACATGCAGATGATAGCCTTCGCCGCCGGCTCGTCTACCTTGCCGCCTTCGACATATTCGGGCTTCAGGATGTGGATGTTCGAGCCGCCGAACACGACGGCGCGCTTGCCGTCGGGCCCGGCCGGGATCAGGCCGTAGCGCATGTTGTCTATGACGGTCTGCGCCTTGTCCTTGTCGGTGCCCGTCGCCTTCTTCTGCAGGTCGAGCATGACATTGTAATCGGACGGGTGCGAGATCATCATGCCGAGTTGGCCGGCGACGAACAGGGGCTGGTTATCGGCCTGCTGGTTGGTGAGTGCCGAAACCGGAACCGACTTGTCGCGAACATACATGTCGTAGGAAGCCTGCAGCGCCGCCTTGCTCTGCGGGCTGTCCAGCTCGACCTGCTCATAGGTCGGGTTTGCCGCCGCTTCGTCGAAGACGCCGCCACCATAGGCCCATAGCTGCGGCATGAAGCGATACGGCGTATTGCCGGCATTCTTGCGAGCCACGAGGCCATACCCGGCAATGCCGAGCTTGTCGTGGATCTGCTTGGAATACTTGATGACGTCGTCCCAGGTTGCCGGTGGCTTGTCCGGATCGAGGCCGGCGCGTTTGAAGATGTCGGCGTTCCAGATGAACGCCATCGTTTCGTTGTTGGTTGGAATGCCGTAGGTCACCCCGTCCCAGGTCACGGCCTTCATGGCGCCGGGCCAGAAGTCCTCGGTCGAATAGCCCACGTCCTCGGGCTTCAGCGGCTGCAGATAGCCTTTTGAAGCGAATTCGGTACCACCCAGGATTTGCAAGCGGACCGCCATCGGCGCGGCATTGCCGAGGAGCGCGGTGCGGAACTTGTCGAGAAGATCGTTATAGGTGAGGGCTTGTTCCTCGAGCTGGATGTTTGGATAGGTCTTGCGGAAGGTTTCGAAGAATTCCTTGTAGTATTGGCGCAGGAGGTCGGGGTCGCCCTCGAACACGCCCTGATACCAGAAGGTCAGTCGCCCCTTGTAGTCCAGCGGGGTGACCTTGGCACAATCGGCCGCCGTGTCGAAATCCTGTGTGCCCGCAATGGCGCGAACATATTCCGGCGACCACTTGCTGAGGTCGACCGGCGGTGCGCCCAGCGCCGATGTGGACATCAGTGATGCCGCCAAAACGCTGACGACAGTGCCGCGCAGGACCGCACTGCCGAGTATAATCCTCGTCATAGGTATCCTCCCTGGTTCTCCCATGCCGCTTTGCGGCGAGGCAAAGCGGTCTTGCTCGTTTGATCGCAGGACGTCTTTGTATCTGTGTACCCGTTCGGGAGCCTTGTACGTTTTCAGATCATGAATTGCCTGTCAACGCGTTAGATCGTACATTGTTTATCGAAACTTTGCGTGTTAATCGGAAAGGGTGTGTATTAATCCAGGGGAGCCGGCCTTGGCCGAACCAAACGATTTCAAAGCCAAGCCACCGGTGGGGATTGACCCCATAGGGGCGTCCAGCGAGGGCGCCTCGCTTTATGAGCTGATCAGGGAAGACATCATCGAGGGACGGCTTGCCGCCAACGAACGGCTCGTGGTCACTGATCTCGCCCGGCGCCACGGCACCTCGACCAACCCCGTGCGCGAAGCCTTGCAGCTGTTGCGCGGCGAAGGCTTTGTCACCTTTCTCCCCAACCGCGGGGCGCGCGTCCGGCCTATCGATCAAGAGTTTGTCCGCGACATTTATGAGATCGGCGTTCTGATCGAGCCGGCCCTGACGCGATGGTTTGTGAATATGGCCACCGGCGAGGACATCGCCGAACTCCAACGTCTCCAGGACCTGATTGAAGAGAACAACTTCGCCGATACGTTCAGGCACAGCGAGCTGGATACCGCCTTCCACACCGTGATGTACCAGCGGCATTACAACCGCCATGCCGCCGAGCTTTGGTGGAAGCATCGTGAAGTGCTGCGAGCCGTGAGCCGGCGTTTCAATTTCACGCTTGCCCGGCGTGCCGCGATCATTCGCGAGCACCGCGAGCTCATCGCGCTGGTAAAGGCGGGAGATGCCGACAAGGCGGCCGAACTCGTTGCTCGCCATGTCGAGGGCTCCGGCCGGCACATCCTCGAACATATGCGTGCGCGCAACGCCGCTCGGGCCGGATAGAATGCGCGATCCAGAACATCGTTAGCCAGACGATCAGACAGAGGTAGCTGACATGAAAATTACGAGCATTCGGCCGTGGCTGATCAAGTCCGATGCGTCCTATTGGGGAGAGTACCTGTTCGTCGAAGTGACGACCGACGAGGGGGTGAGCGGCTGGGGAGAGATCACGACCACCACCAAGCTCGCCAACCGCGCGCTCTGCACGATCCTACGGCAGATCGGCGCCGCCGTGACCGGCGAGGACCCGGCCCGGATCGAGCATCTCTGGCACAAGATTTTCCGCAGCTTCACCTATATGGGCAGCCGCGGCGCCGCGGTCGAATGCGTGAGCGCCATCGACATAGCTCTCTGGGACATCCGGGGCAAAGTTTTGGGCAAGCCCATCTACGAGCTGCTGGGCGGGCCGGTGCGCGATGAAATCGCGCTCTACACCCATCCCAACCAGTCCAAATTTACCAGCAAGGAGGCGGTGGTCCGCGAAATTCGGGACATCGTCGAGTCCGGACACACCGCGCTCAAGTTTGATCCTTTCCCGCATCAGGGACGTGGCGCCGATGGCGTGTCGCGCGAACAGCGGGACGGCTACCTCGATGGCAGCATGACTCGCAAGGACGAGCGCGAAGCGGCCGAACTCACGGCTCTGATCCGCGAAACGGCGGGCCCTGATGTCGATATCCTCATCGATGCGCACGGCCGTTTCGACGTTCCGACCGCCATTCGCCTCTGCCGAAGCCTCGAGGAAGCCGGCCAGATCGACTGGTTCGAGGAGCCTTGCCCGCCCGAGAGCCTCAATGCCCTCAAGCAGGTGCGTGAGAAGGTCAGCGCCGCCATCTCGTGGGGCGAACGCGGCCACACCAAGTGGGACTTCGTGCCGGTGCTCGAAAACAAGCTCGCTGACTACATCATGCCTGACGTCACCTGGACCGGCGGCATTACCGAACTCAAGAAGATCTCAGCCCTGTGCGAAGCCTACTACGTCCCGGTCTCGCCGCATGACGCCGCGGGGCCGATCAACGTGGTGGCGGGGGCGCAGGTGATGATGACAGTTCCTAACTTCTACAAGCTCGAGACGTCGGAGTGGAACCTGGGTAAATACGATCATCTCATCGACACACCGCTCGACGTTTCGAACGGCAGCCTGAAACTGACGTCGAGGCCCGGTCTCGGCATCGAGATGGACCGCGAGTACCTGCAAGCCCACGAGATTGAGCTGGGCTGACGCATGTCGCCTCATGTCGGGGCTGCATGCCGCCGAAAAGCCCGCCTACCAAAAACGAGGATAAGTGATGCCCAAGACCGGTGGAGCCGACGAAGCCCTTGATCGGGTGAACATGAACTCCAAGCCGTCCGATCTTCGCATCACCGACATGCGGGTGGCTGAAATCGTCGGCGCACCGTTCACAACGGCGCTGCTCAAGATCTACACCAACCAGGGCATCGTCGGGCTTGGCGAGGTGCGCGACGGGGCCAGCGCCACCTACGCGCTGATGCTGAAGAGCCGGTTGCTTGGCGAGAATCCCTGCAACATCGATCGCCTGTTTCGCCGGATCAAGCAGTTCGGCGGGCACGGCCGGCAAGGTGGCGGCGTCTCGGCGGTCGAAATCGCGCTGTGGGATCTCGCCGGCAAGGCCTATGGCGTTCCGATCTACCAGATGCTCGGCGGCCGGTTTCGGGAGAAGGTGCGCCTCTATTGCGATACCGATGCAACCGTGCCGAGCGGCACAGAGACCGGCAAACGTCTCAAGCAGCGCATGGAGCTCGGCTTCACCTTCCTCAAGATGGATCTGGGGCTGATGCAGATCGCGGATGTGCCCGGCGCGGTCGTGTCTCCTGCCGGCTCACTGGAAGGCTATCGCGTTCATCCCGCCCGCGGCCCACTCAAGACCGTTGATGAGCGGCGCGCCCGCAACGCGGCCTACGACCTGCATAATGTCGCCCACCCGTTTACCGGCCTCCATTTTTCCGACAAGGGCCTCGACCTGCTCGAGCAGTACATTGCCGAAGTTCGCGAGGTCATCGGCATGGAGATCCCGCTCGCTATCGACCACGTCGGCCACATCTCACTCCAGAACGGCATTCGGCTCGCCAGGCGAATTGAAAAATACGTGCCGGCCTGGCTCGAGGATGTAATCCCCTGGCAGTACACCGAGCAGTACCGGCAGTTGCAGGACGCCACCACGGTGCCCATCTGCACCGGCGAGGACATTTACCTCAAGGAGGGGTTCGAACCGCTGCTCAAGAGCGGGGGCCTCTCCATTATCCACCCGGACCTGCTCACCAGCGGGGGCATCCTGGAGACCAAGAAGATCGGCGACATGGCGCAGGATCACGGCGTCGCCATGGCCATCCACATGGCCGAAAGTCCAATCGCTGCGATGGCCGCGGCCCATGTCGCGACCGCGACCGAGAATTTCATGGCGCTCGAATACCACTCCGCCGATGTCGACTGGTGGGACGATATCGTCACCGGCCTTCCCAAGCCGCTCGTGCAGGACGGGTTCATCACTGTTCCGGACAAGCCGGGTCTGGGGATCGACGACGTCGTAGACGAGGTGATCTCGCAGCATCTGCAGCCGGGTGTCACCGGCATCTGGCAATCCACCGAGCATTGGGACAATGAATATAGCTGGGACCGGACCTGGAGTTAGCCCAGACGCCCAGCCCTCATTCCTCAAGCTCACAGGGCTAACGACCGACCATTTGTGTCGACCTCTCCGTGGGGAGAGGCGAAGAAAGAAACGGACGAAACCATGATCTACGAACTGCGTATCTATGACTGCCTGCCGGGCAGGCTGCCGGCTTTGCTCAAGCGCTTTTCCGACCAGACGCTGGCCATCTGGGAGAGGCATGGCATCCGCCAAGCCGGGTTTTTCACCACGGCGATCGGCGAAAACAGCAATCGCCTTACCTATTTCCTCGCCTGGGAATCGCTGGCCGAGCGTGAGGCGAAATGGGCGGCTTTCGTCACCGATCCGGCATGGCACAGGGCCCGGGACGAGTCTGAGCGTGACGGGCAGATCGTTGCCAATATCGCCAGCCAGCTGCTCACACCGACAGCTTTCTCGTCTGTGAAATAGGACTGTGCCATGAAGATCACCGACCTGCGCTGCGCCGTCATCGGGCGGCATCCCATCGTTCGCGTCGTCACTGACGAGGGCCTCCATGGCCTTGGCGAGGTCGAGTTCACAAAGACCTATCTCAAGCCCTTTGTGCTGCATTTCCGCGAGGCGCTGATCGGCGAGGATCCGACCGACGTCGAGCGGGTGATGCTGAAGATCCGCCAGCGAGGTTCGTTCAAGCCCTATGGCGCCGCCGTCTCCGCGATCGAGCATGCGCTGTGGGACATTGCCGGCAAGGCCGCTGGCGTGCCGGCCTACAAACTGCTCGGCGGCAAGGTGCGCGACAAGGTGCGCGTCTATAACGGCTCGATCCGCCGGAAACGCGCGGGCGACCGGCCGGAGGATTATGCGGCCGACGTCAAATGGATGATGGAGCAGCCGCAGAACTTCTTCATGGTCAAGCAAGGAATCTCGTTCCACTCGAACATGAAGGACAGCATCGAGGACTTCCATTATGGCGTGACGCAGAAGAAGGCCGGCTATCACGGTGCCATGGATCAGGGCGTGATCAGCGAGCGCGGTTTCAACCACATGCTCGACTGCGTGATCGCCATGAAGGAAGTGCTGGGCGACAAGGTCAGCCTGGCGCTCGACTGCGGCCCGGGCTGGATGCTGCCCGATGCGATCAAGTTCGCTCGCGCGGTGGAGAAGTACAATTTGATGTGGCTCGAGGACATGCTGACCGGCGACTATGTGCCGTGGGTCAATCCGCAGGCCTATCGGGAGCTGACCACCTCCACCTCGACGCCGATCCATACCGGCGAGCAGATTTACCTGCGGCACAATTTCAAGGAGCTGATCGAGACGCAGGCGGTGCGCGTCATCGGCCCAGATCCTGCCGATATCGGCGGCATTGCCGAGCTCAAATGGGTCGCCGAGCATGCCTACATGCACTCGATCCTGATGGCGCCGCACGGCACCGCGAACGGCCTGCTGGGCCTCGGCGCCCTGATCAACGTTTGCGCCACCTTGCCCGCCAACTACATCGCCTTCGAATATCCCAGCGCCTCCGACCCCTGGTGGGAGGATCTCGTGATCGGCCTGCCGTCGCAGATCGTGAAGGACAGCATGGTGGACCTGCTGGAAGCGCCGGGCCTGGGCCTCGATATCGACGCCGAAGCAGCCAGGAAGTATCTCAGGGAAGAGGATACGGGCTTCTTTGATTGAGCCCCTCTTCTTTCGCCACCGGAACCACGCCGACCGCGCCGCTACATTCTCATCGGTACCCATCGTCAGACGCCTGTTGATGTGATCCACAGCTTGGGTCAAAATTGGTTGGTCTGAACTGGACCTTCAAAGGCGGTGGTGTTGAAGCGGACTGGCAAAAACATCGTTGTCTGCTGCGATGGAACGGGAAACCAGATCGAGCGCAATCTCTCGAACGTCTTGAAGTTGTTCCGCATCCTGAAGAAGAATGAGGAGCAGCGCGTCTATTACGACGCCGGCATAGGAACCATCGGTGCCAGCGATGCCTTGACGCGATGGCGCCAGAACGCGAAATCCGTGTTCGAGCTCGCAACTGGATATGGTCTCGACGCCGAAATCGCCGGCGCCTACGCCTTCATCTGCAGGCACTACGTCGAAGGGGACGCAATCTTCCTCTTTGGCTTCAGCCGGGGAGCCTATACAGCCCGCGCCGTTGCGGGCTTGATCCACATGATCGGCCTGCTGCATCCGGACCAACTCAACATCGTCGAGTATGCCGTAAGCTCTTACAAGCAAGCCAGCGACGAGCACGACCTTAACGTTGCCTGGCACTTTTCCAAGGTTTCAGGAGCCCGGGACGCGCGCATCAAGTTTCTTGGTGTCTGGGACACCGTAGCGTCGATCATCGTGCCGCGAGGCGACCGGCTTCTGCCACAGCTCCTCACACTGCCGCATACGAGGACCAACCCGAGCGTCGAAGTCTTTCGACATGCAATTGCGATCGATGAGCATCGCCGCATGTTCCGGTTGAACCGGTGGATCGAGCCGCAGCCATTCGTCGAAAACCCTTTCGACAAGATTGCGCCGGCAAAAGAGCAGGACATCAGGCAAGTCTGGTTCGCCGGATCTCATTCGGATGTCGGCGGTGGCTATCCTGAAGAGGAAAGCGCCATATCCAAATTTCCGCTCGACTGGATGGTTGATCAGGCCAAAGCATTTGGATTGCAGACCAATTCCCGCATGCTGGAGCGGCTTGTCTTCGGGGAAGGGAAGGGCGAGGGGACGATGACGTTCGTCAGCCCCGATCCGTTGGGGATCGTGCATGATTCAATGACCGTGGGCTGGAAGCCGCTCGAGTGGATCCCAAAGTCCGTCAAATGGCGTGAATGGAAGCGAAAATCGGTCCTCGGCTTCTACCTACCGCAAGCCGAGCCGCGCACGATCGAGCGACAGGGACGGCGGCCGCTGGTCCATCAGTCGGTTCTGGATCGGAAGGCGGCGATTCCGGCCTATAAGCCCGAGAATTTTCCAACCGCATTCGATGTTGAATCTTATGGTGACCTCATGAAGGACCACCTGGCCAACGAAGCCGCTACCTAGCGCAGACACCGAGCGGGCCGTATAGCCGGTGAAGAAATTTCAGGTGGGCACGGCGCGATTTCGGCAGTCAACGCGTGGAACGCGCGCGTTTCGTCGGGTCATGGAACTCTGCTGCTTTCAACGCCGGTTCAACGAGACGGCAATGATGATGATAGCGCCCTTGATCACCTCCTGGATGCTGGTCGAAAGACCGAGCACGAGAAGACCGAATCCGAGAATTCCTATGAAGATTGCTCCGACGACAGAACCGACGATCGATCCATAGCCGCCGAAGAGACTTGTCCCGCCTATGATCACGGCCGCGATGACGTCGAGTTCGAGACCCGCCCCCAGGCTGGGATTGCCGGCGGTGGAGCGGGCCGCGAGCATCATGCCTGCAAGGGATGCCATCATGCCGGACAGCACAAAGGCGAAAATCTTGACGCTGTCCGTCCGCACCCCGGAAAAGCGGGCGGCTACAGGGTTTCCACCAGTCGCATAAACACGCCTGCCGAAGGGCATCTGGTGCAGAAGATAATAGCCGACGGCAGTTAGGACGATCGTCCACCAGATTGGCGCCTGCACGCCCAGAAAACTGCCGTTCCAGAACAGGTTCGAGAAATCATCGTCGACGATCGACACTGGCCGGGTGCCGGTGATCGTCAGCGCCAGTCCGGAAAAGATCGACAGCATGCCAAGGGTCACAAGAAACGATGGGATGCGTATTTTTGTAACAAGGATGCCGGAGGTGGCCCCGATCGCTGCGCCGGCTGCCAGCACCAGAAGAGCTGCGACGTAGGTGGGAACATCCTGGCCGAGCAGCAGCGCTCCGATCATCCCTGAAAAACTTGCAACCGATCCTACCGACAGGTCGATTTCGCCGCAGATGATGACGAATGTCATGCCGATCGCCATTGCCGAAACGATGGCCGTGATGCGCAGAACCGCGCTTGCGGTCGAGACAGACGCGAAGTGGGGAGCAAACAGGACGAAGTAGAGGGTTATCGCCAGGAAGATCACATAGGTGATGTGATCGCGGAAAAAATTTATCGCATTTGCGTGCGAGGGCATAGGCGAAGGTTTCATGCTGCAACTCCCTGGGCGCGCGTACTGGCTTGTCTGGCCGCCTCGGCCTGCAGCAACGCGCGAAGTTTTGTCTCGTCGTCCGCGCGATCGATGCTGCGCGTGATCCGCCCTTGCGCCATCACCAGAATGCGATCGGACAAATCCAGGAGTTCTTCGAGTTCCGAAGAAATGAGCAGCACGGCGACGCCTTCGCCGGCCGTGCGGCGCACAAGGTCGCGCATATCGCGCTTGGCATTGATGTCGACGCCGGAGGTTGGCTCGTCGAGGATCAACAGCTTCGGCTTCATGGCCAGCCATTTGGCGAAGACGATCTTCTGCTGATTGCCGCCCGAAAGCTCCTGGGCTTTCTGTAAGGGACCGCGGCACAGGATACTGAGATCGTCCCGGTATTGTCTGAACAGAGCCGTTATCCGGGCCTTCGCCATCGGCCCGAACGGACCCGCCAGCGAGAAATCGGAAAGACGCGGAAGGGCGAGGTTCTCCTCGATCGAGCGACCACCCACAAGACCTTCGAGCCCACGGTCTTCGGGAACAAGCGCGATACCGGCAGCGATGGCCCTGCTGACACTGCCCGGCTGAACGGGGTCGTTCCCGACGGCGATGTGGCCGGTTACATCCGGAAGGACGCCGAACAAGGCCTTGCCCAGGGTCGAGCGGCCACTGCCGACAAGCCCGGCAAGGCCGACGATCTCGCCCGGGCCGATCGAGAACGACACCCCGGACAGTTTGCGCGAGGTGGCAAGGCCACGGACCTCAAGAGCCGGCGTTCCGGCGGGCATTGCCGGTTGACGATTTGCTGGCGCGGCTGCGGCTGGGGAAACTGTTTCGACCTTGGGCCGGGACATAAACGCCGCGATATCCTCGATGGACGTCTTCTCCGGATCGAGCGGACCGACCAGACGCCCATCCTTGATGATCGAGATGCGATCCGAAAGGTGCAGCACATCGGCCATGCGATGGCTGATGTAGACGATACCGATTCCGTTCTGCTTGAGCTGACCGATTGTCCGAAAAAGCGTTTCCTCCTCATGGATGGTCAGGGACGAAGTCGGCTCGTCCATTACGAGCAGCTTGGCGCCCCGCGAGATCGCTTTGAGAATCTCGACCATCTGGCGCTGAGCGAACGCCAGGTCGCCCACACGTGCCGAAGCATCGAGCGAGAAGGCATATCGCTCGATCAGAGCCCGGGCCTCGCGCAGCATTTTTCTGGCATCGACACGTCGGCCGAAGGCGAGCGGCTCGCGAAGGATAAACAGGTTTTCGGCAACCGAACGATTCGGCAACACGCTCAGCTCCTGGAAGATCATTGCGATTCCGCGATCGATCCTCTCTCGAAGCGACAGGGCGGTGACATCCTCGCCGTCGAACAGAATCCGGCCTTCGTCCGTCCGATACGCGCCCATGAGGATCTTCATGAGCGTCGACTTGCCCGCACCGTTTTCGCCGAGCAGTGCATGCGTTTCGCCGGCCTTGACCTCGAACGAAATGTCCGACAGCACGCGGTTCGCGCCAAACGACTTGCCGATGCGTTGCATCGTTACGATAGGGCGCTGGGACGTTGGAGTTTTCGCTTCGGCCATGACGATTTTCTCGATCGCTCGGGGAGCGCCGGCGGACTGCTGCGGCCCGCCGGCGAAAGAAGGAGCTAGAGCAATTCCAAGAAAAGTGTGTACGGTTTTCCGTCCGGAATTGCGCAAAAACAAAGAGATAGAGCGGTTCGCCGTTTCCGTGAAACGGTGAACTGCTCTAGAAGCACTCGCCGTTGCAGATTTTCACCACCGAAGCCGGCGCATCTTCCTTGGTGACCTGCTTGAGGGCACTGAGAAGGTCGAGCTTCTTGACGCGCAACGTCGGTACCGAAATATACGGCGGGACGTCATGTCCAAGCAGAGCAAGCGCGGCCGCCTTGGCCTCCGCGACGCCCTGGTCATAGGGGCGTTGCGCACCCACGGCCAGAAACTCGCCACGTGCAACGTTCAGCGCGCTGTCTGCGGCAATGTCATTCGTGGTGATGACGATGTCGCGGCCGAGTGTCTTGGTCGCTGCCACGACCTGCTGCGCGGGCGTGTCCCAGGCAACGAAAATGCCCTTCATGTCGGGATGCGCCGTCAACATGGCTGTGGCGACCTCGTAGGCCTTCTCAGGCGCGGTGAAGGTACCGACGTCCGCGACCTTGATGTCGGGGTGTTCGCCGAATGCCTTGAGTGCGCCGACCTTGCGGGCCGCGACAGAGTAGTAATAGTCATAGACCAGCGTGATGATGCCGACCTCGCCCTTGCCGCCAATGGCCCCGACAAGTTCCTGCGCGGCGAAATAGGCGTTCTTCTCATTGTCGGAAGCGACAACGGACACATAGTCCTTGCCCGGCGCCATATCGACCGGAACGTTGTCCATGAAAACCAGCTTGATGCCGGCTGCCGCCGCCTTCTTGTAGGCTTCGGATTCGGACTTCGGATCGATCGGGATCGAGAAGATCACATCCGGCTTGCGTGCGATCATCTGCTCGAGATCACTGATCTGCTGGCCGGGCTGGAACTTGGCGTCGGTGGTTCCGACAACCTCGATGCCAAAATCCTTGAGCGTGTTCGAGATCCCGGCCACCTGCAATTGAGGCCAGCCGGCATCCATCGTGTGCATCACCAGCCCGGCGGTGAACTTTCCGGCCTTCAGCTTTGCAAGGTCGGCATCGGAGAATTTCAGCACGTCTGGCGACACCGCCGGTGGACCGTCCGGGAAGCCCGGAACGGGTTGGCCTCTCGGCGATAGAGGCAACGGCTCAAGCAACGCCTTTGCTTCCGGTGGAATGGTGTCGTCGGCGATCGCCGAAGATGCGGCCAGTCCTGATAGTGCCACGGCCAAAGCCGCCGCCATGAATCCACGATAGTGCATTTTATTCCTCCCGATGAGATGAAACGGCCATTGCGGCCGGGTAGCGACCTGGCTGGTCGTACTGGCTGGGCGCTGTTCAGCGCCCGTAAGGCATCAATGCCGCCGTGGCGGCACCCGAGTAATTCACGTAGACCGTCTTCTTGCGCATGTAGCTCTCGAGCCCGTGTACGCCGTCGTCACCGCCCAATCCGCTCTCGCGGAAGCCGACATGGAAGCCCTGCAGCATTTCTGGCCCGATCCGGTTCACATAGATTTCGCCAAACGAAACCTCGTTGACGGCGTTCATGACGCGACCAAGATCGTTGGTGAAAAGATAGGCCGACAGGCCATAGCGACTGGTATTGGCGATGCTGACTGCCTCCTCGAAGGTGTCGAAGGGCATGATCGGCACGACCGGGCCGAAGATTTCCCGCGTCATGATCGGCATGTCGGGCGTCACGTCGGTCAATACGGTCGGATTGAGCCAGTAGCCGCCGTCGATCGGCGCCTTGGCCGGGCGTCCGCCGGCCAGCCCCAGCTTCGCGCCGCCCGCGACGGCTTCCGCCAGGACCACCTCGACCTTTTCCAATTCCTCACGGCTGACTTTGGGACCGATATCGGTATTCGCCTGCATCGGGTCACCGACGACCAGCGACTTCGAGAACTCCACGAAGCGCGTGACGAACTGATCGTAAATCGAACGGTGAACGAGCGTGCGTTCGTTGCATATGCAGACCTGCCCGCAATTCATGTAGCGCGAAGTGGCCGCCGACCGTACCGCCAGGTCGAGATCGGCATCGGCCAGGACGATGAAGGGCGCCTTGCCGCCAAGCTCCAGCGAAACGGGCGTCAGGTGGCGCGAAGCATTCGCCATGATGCGCTTGCCGGTCGGCACGCTTCCGGTCATGGTGATGAGGTCGACGCCGGGTTCCGTGCACAGCACCTCGCCTATGGTTTCGCCTCGTCCTGTTATGATGTTGACGACGCCGTCCGGCACGCCCGCTTCCACAAAGATGCGAGCCATTTCGAGCGCCGAAAGCGGCGTGTCTTCATGCGGTTTGAGGACGATGGTGTCGCCGGCGATCATGGCGGGCGCCACCTTTCGGCTGACCAGGGCGCTCGGATAATTCCAGGGAATGATGGCGGCGACGACGCCTACGGGTACGCGCTGGATCCAGACCTGCTCTCCCGCGTAGTCGGATGGCAGGATCTCACCTTGAATGCGGCGGGCAAACTCGGCGTAGTAGTCGAAGAACTCGGCCGCACCGCCCACTTCACCCATGGCCTCATTGATCGGCTTGCCTTGTTCCCTGACGACCACCTCGGCCAGATGTCGGGTGTTCTGCCGGATCAACACCGCGATCCGCTTCATGATCGCCGCACGGGCGAGGGGTGATTTGAGCCCCCAGGCTTTCTGCGCCTTACGGGCTGCCTCTATCGCCTGGCGAGCCTGATCCGGACTTGCCTCGGGCACGTCGACAAAAACCTTGCCGTTGGCCGGGTTGATCACCGGGCGCGTGCCGGCTTCGCCGGTGACAAATCTGCCGTCGATCAGCATGAGATGGGACTTCTCTACAGCCATGATTCGATCCGCTTCTTCGTGCGTTGCAGGCGTGCCGGTGCCTAAGGTTTGGATTTTGCCGCGGCCATCTGAACGGCGAACTCGATCGCCTCGACCAGGCTGTCCTCGTTGGCGATGCCCTTGCCGGCGATGTCGAAGGCCGTGCCGTGGTCGACGGAGGTACGAATGATCGGAAGGCCGAGCGTCACATTGACACCGGAGAGCGCTTTCCATTCACCGGTCGCGGGATCGACATTGAAGCCGAGCAGCTTCACCGGAACATGGCCCTGATCGTGATACATCGCGACCACCGCATCATACTGACGGGCACGTAGCTTGACGAAGACCGTGTCGCCCGGAACAGGTCCAACCACGGCGAAATCGGGCGATGTGTAAGAGGCGACGACCGGGGTCGTGATGTCGATGTCCTCACGACCGAAAATGCCGCCTTCGCCAGCGTGCGGGTTGAGCGCGGCAATCGCAATGCGCGGATGGGCAATGCCGAGGCTCTGCAATGCCTCGACAGTCAACTCGATAACCCGGCGCAAACGAGGTTCGGTCAGTTTCGACGGAACCTGAGCCAGCGCCACATGGGTCGAGACATGGCTGACGCGAAAATCGCCATGGGCAAGCATCATCACGGAATCGCGTGCGCCTGTCAGCTCCGCCAGCATGTCGGTATGGCCGGCATAGTGATAGCCGGCCAGGTTGAGTGCTTCCTTGTTGAGAGGGGCCGTAACGATGCCTGCTATCGAGCCGGCCTGGGCCAGGCGAACAGCCTTTTCGATGGCCAGGTAGGCAAGGCGCCCGCCTTCGGCCGACATGACGCCTGTCTCTATGGGTGTCCGCTCTGGTCCGGCCTCAAGAATGGCCACGGGCGG
This sequence comes from Mesorhizobium sp. BR1-1-6, assembly GCF_020165355.1. Taxonomy (NCBI): domain Bacteria; kingdom Pseudomonadati; phylum Pseudomonadota; class Alphaproteobacteria; order Hyphomicrobiales; family Phyllobacteriaceae; genus Mesorhizobium; species Mesorhizobium sp. BR1-1-6. Next base: position 95,253 of record NZ_JAIUHZ010000018.1, read on the forward strand.
AAAATGTCCGTTGGGCGAAGCCGACGGTTCTTCCCGCTCGATACGTCCTGAAATGGACTCCATCGCGCGCATCGCGGTGACGCTGCCGATGATGAGAAGCGACAGTGACCCCTCGGCAAGGCGCGGTTTCAGCCGTGCGCATGCCTTCGCGATGATCTCGGGGCCGATGCCCGCGGGATCACCCATTGTGATGCCGAGCCTTGGACCAGACATAAACACCCCATATCGGTCAATTGTGATCATCTTCTAATCCTTCTGGCCAGATATGCGCAATAGTTTTCTTTCGCGATCATTCGCAATCAAATTTCACGGATGATCGGACTGCGCCTCTCCCTCTGCGGGCTGAAATCTCGACCGCACCCGGCTTCGCAGTGTTTTTTGACGCTATTTGACCGGCAAGGCGGATGTGCCGCGTCTTCGCCGGCGATCGTCCTGATCAGGAACGCGCGAGAGCGGCAAGCCTGCAGAGCAGGGCGCTGTCGCCGAACGCGCCCGATTTCGAAATCGTGGCCAGCCCCTCGAAAACGCCGCCTTTGATGACGGAAACCGGCAGCCCCGGCTCGATCTCGCTTTCGACCGTGAGTTCGACGGCGCCTAGGCTGTCGCACACCGACCGCAATGTTTCGCCGCCAGTGACGAGCAACGTGCCGGGCTTCGGCAAATCTTCGAGAAGCGAGGCAAACACCTTGCCGATATGATCCGCCACCGCGTGGCGATCACCCGATGCAGCGACGCTGACAATTGATGGCGCGCCTTGCATCATCCGCTCCGCCAAGCGCTTTCTCGCTTTGTCGATGTCGCGTTCGATAACGATATGCGCATCCGCATGCCGGGCGGCAAAGAGGGCCACCTGTCCCGCTGTGACCTCGTGATTTGTGCCGACAAGGCCAAGGAACGGCCCGGATAACGCAAGAGCAGGCTTCTGCTGTGCTTTCATGTGCCGGGCGAGTGCCGCCGCCAGGCCGCCTGTGCCGACCCACAAGATCCGTGCCTCCGGCATTCCGGCCGTTGCGACGATCTTGTCCAGGTCCGTGTCCGTTTCGGCATCGTAGAGGGTGATGAAATGGACCGGTCGTGCCCTCGGTGTTGAACGCCCGACCGAAAAGCGCTGGCCGAGGTCGGCGAGGAGGTCGGGACCAACCATTTCAGGCCGATCGAGCCGCCATTGGCGCCCGGCGCGCGTAACACGCCCTTGAAATGGGAAAGCAGGCGCCAGCACAACGCGCTGGTACGTCCCCTCGACGATGCAGGCTTCTATTTCGGCGATGACGTGACCGCGCAAAAGGCTGTCGATCTTCTTGAAACTCAATTGTCCGGCGGCGAGCCATGGCGCGAGCGCCCGGTGCCTGGCGACGGCCGTCGCCTCGGCGCCCTCTCGCGTGGCCGCATCGACAGCCATACGCCCCGAAAACGCACGGTCCAGTTGCCAGCTCACCCCGATGCCGTAGCCAGGCGAGGCGAAGGAAACCGCGCTATCCAGGGCGCCGGTCAGGTCGTCGGCTACGACCCGAATATCCGCAATCTCAAGAGCGCTCAACTGAAGAACCTGGACGGCTGACGCGCACGACGCGGACGTTCACATCGAGCGTCCGAAGATTGGTGAGGTGAGCCTGATCGATGCCCTCGTCGGTAATGATCTGGTGGATATCGGCCAGACGGCAGATGGTGCAGAAATTGGGGGCAGTGAACTTCGAATTGTCCGCAAGCACGACGACACGGCGCGCCGCCGCGATCATCGCCTGCTTCATCGCCGCAACCTCTAGCGAGGTCTCCGTGAGCATGTCTCCGGTGATGGCATGGGTCCCAAGAATGGCCACATCGGCGTGGATGGTTCGCAGGAAATTCTCGCCGGGCTGGCCGACCAGGGTCAGTGAGCCCGGCTTGCAGGTGCCGCCAAGCATGACGAGACGTACTTCCGGCACGGCTGCAAGTATCTGCGCGATCGCAAGACTGTTGGTAACGGCGGTAAGCGGAATAGGCGTCGCGGCGATGGCGCGGGCGACTTCCAGCACGGTCGTGCTTGCGTCGAAAATGACGCTTTGGCCGGCGCGGAGTTCCGACATCATGGCGGCACCGATGGCCTCTTTCTCTGCCCTGGCGAAATGCGCCGCGGTGGCGAGATCCGGCTCGAAGGTGGCGAGTTCCGTGCGCTGAAGCATCGCCCCGCCATGCGTTCGCTCCAGTGCTCCCTGCCGTTCAAGCGTCTCGAGATCGCGCCGGATCGTCGAAGGCGATGCGCCGATGAGATCGATGAGCTCCTGAACGCCTACGGCTCCTTGCCGTTTAAGGCATTCGAGGATGAAGGCATGACGCTTGGCCGGAATCAAGTCGACCCGTCCGCGCCCGCCATCGTCTTCCCATGACCCGGCGGACGCCGAGGGCGCCATGTCCTCCACCGCTGATTTTCGGACATTCCTTGCCACGTTTGTATCTCCGCACGGTGCCGCAAACGCGCTCGCCTGAATCACGCGAGCGATCTGCCGCAAATATCATGAATCCATCCAGCAAGCCCAATCGTTTGTCATCTTGGTGGGCGAATTCCCACCGTTTTGGCTTGGTTAGAATTATTTTGACTGGTTTTTGACCGAATATGCTGATCAAACGTGGTCAACCTTGGTCGGAAGAGGTTGAAAAACGAGCAGTTTTCGTCAAAAAACTTTCTGCGGCGGCGGCAACGGCGCGGCAGATGGGGGGTGTAGACGATGAAGCGGCACTTCGTGATGCCGTTCTGCTGACGCGACCTGGAGACGACGTCGGTCCCGCCGGCCGAATTGGCTTGGCGCTGGCTGGCAACTCGGCCCGCGGAGGATCTTCTGACGAGGCGAGCGTCGTCGGAGTTCTCGATGCCCTGGGGCTTGCCCGGGATGACGAGACGGCGGCCGACTTGGCAGACGAGCTTACGCATCTTGCTGCGACCCACGGCACTGTCGGAACGACGATCGGCACCTTCGCGGCCGTCGAGCGCCGAGGCCTTCCACGCACTGGCGGGTCCTGGTTCGCCGACGCGCTGTTGGTACAGCGGCTGGGTTGGCCCCACGCGGGTCCCGCTGTTCGGTGGCGAAACCGCCAATGATCTTCATTTGAAATGCTTGCGGTCGATATGATCTCGATATAACATTTACGCAATCCAGGCATGACCCCACCGCTCCACTCGATCATTTCCAGGCTCCACCTGAAACAGCTGCGGCTCCTGGTCGCGCTGGGCGAGCACGGCTCGCTCCTGAAGGCCTCGCAGCAGGTCGCGTTGACGCAACCGGGCGCGAGCAAGGCATTGCAGGAAATCGAGACGACCTTCGGCACGCCGCTGTTCGTTCGCACCAACCGGGGCCTGGAGCCCAATGCCGTCGGCCATTGCGTGATCCGCTATGCGCGCCTGATCCAGACGGATCTCGCGCACCTGCGCGACGAGATCGTCGGAATCATGCGTGGCCAGGGCGGGCGGGTGGCGGCCGGCGTCATCATGGGCGCGGTGCCGCTGCTCACCGATGCCATCTCCGCGCTCGTTGCGCGGCAGGCCGACTTGTCCGTCGAGATCGTCGAGGACACCAGCGCCGCCCTGCTGGCCCAGCTCGAAGCCGGCCGGCTCGACCTGGCGATCTGCCGCACGACCATCAGCCAGGCGCCGCAGGTCTACGACAGCGTGAAGCTCCAGGATGAAACGCTCGCGGTGATCGCGAACGTCGGCCATCCGCTCCGGCACGCGAAGAAGCTCACCCTGCAGGAGCTGGCGCCATACCGATGGGTGGTATACCGCGCGAACATGCCGATGCGGCTCTTGCTCGAACGCGAATACCGCGATTGCGGGATCCGGTTCCCGCAGCACCTGCTCGAGACGACCTCCGCTTTTGCGACGCTGGCGCTGCTGCAGGCCAACCCGTCCTTCGTGGCCCTGGTGTCGATTGAAGTCGCGCAGTTCTTCGCGCACCGGCAGATGACGCGCATCCTGCCGCTGGCCCTGGCGTCGCGAAGCGAGGCCTATGAGCTCGTCACCCGCAAGGGGGCGTGGGTTCCGCCCGCCGCCAAACTGCTGATCGACGAATTGGTCCATCGCCAGTCCTGAGCATCAGGTCGGCGCGACCGCGCCGGTCAGCGCTGTATCCGCCAGGGTGCCGCATGGGCAAGGCGATGGACCTGGCCAGCGGGGCCGAGGGGGGCCGTCCGTGCGCGCCATGACCGAGCGGCTCGGCTTGCCGACGGGCTTGGCCCAACTGGGCGTGGCGCGCGATGTTCCCCGACATCGTCCGGGCGCCTTGAAGGACCACAGTCACCTGACCAACCCGCGCGTGGCATCTGACACCGGTTACGAAGCGATGCTCGAAGCCAGCCTTTAGGAAGCAAGCACACTATGTTCAACAACCTGATCGGCGGCGAGTGGGTCGAAGGCCCTCGCGTTTCGCGCAACATCAACCCCTCGGACACGCGCGACGTCATTGGCGAGTTCGCGCAAGCCGAGGCGGCCCAAGCCAGGCAGGCCATCGCCGCAGCCACCCAGGCCCAGTCCGCCTGGGGCCTGTCCACCCCGCAGCAGCGCTTCGACATCCTCGACGCCGCCGGCGCCGGGATCCTGGCGCGCAAGGCCGAACTGGGCGACCTGCTCGCCCGCGAGGGAGGCAAGACCCTGCCCGAGGCCATCGGCGAGGTGGCACGGGCCGCAACATCTTCAAGTTCTTTGCCGGCGAAGCGCTGCGTGTCGGCGGCGACGTGGTGCCTTCCGTACGCCCGGCGTCGGCGTGGAAGTCACCCGCGAGCCCGTAGGCGTCGTGGGCCTGATCACGCCCTGGAACTTCCCCATCGCGATCCCCGCCTGGAAGATCGCCCCGGCCTTGGCCTGCGGCAACGCCGTGGTGCTCAAGCCCGCCGATCTCGTATACGGCAGCGCCTGGGCCATCGCCGACATCCTGCACCGCGCGGGCCTGCCAGCGGGGTGTTCAACCTGGTGATGGGCCGCGGCTCCGAAGTGGGCCAGGTGCTGCTGGACGACAAACGCGTCAACGCGATCAGCTTCACCGGCCCGGTGGCCACCGGCCAGCGCATCGCGCAGGCCTGTGTCGCGCGCATGGCCAAGTTCTTCATGCCGCCGGTGCTGGACTCACTGGCCTCGGGTCCGAGGAACAGGTAGTCCCGCCGGACCGAGAGGCATGGCGGGACTATTGTTGAGAGCTGTAGTCCTGCTAATACGAACTGGAGGCTGCGTGCCTTCCTGCGATGATGCCCTGAGAGAGAGCTCGACCGTTCCCGTGCTGACTGAATCCGCCAGCAGCTTCGCCGGCGGCGTAGAGGCCGGGAATCACCTGAGAGGCATAGTCGAGGACCTGGCTTGAGCCGTTGATGCGCAGGCCGGACCGGGCGTCGTGGATCACCGGCGTCGACCAGGCGGCATAGAAGGGGCCCCGTTGGATCTTGTATTGGGGTGTCGGTTTGCCGAAGTCGGCGTCGGCACCCGCGTCAACAAAGCTGTTGTACCGCGTCACCGTTTCGACCAGGTTGCTTGCCGGCATCGGAACCCGCTGATGCGGCATGACGATCTTCTGTGCGAGTTCCTCCAGCGTGTTTGCCTGGAAGAAGAATCCATCGGGATCGACGAAGGGCGGCGCCACATTCCATCTCTGGCGGGCCACGGCATCTGCATCGAAGATGGCCCAGATCGGGCCACCGCCGTTGTGGCCGTCGCCGATTCCAGCCAGAGCGGCGTTGATCCAGTTTTGCGGGTTGTATGTGATGTTCTTGGCGTTCAGGTAGCTGCCCTGAGTGTACGGGTTGACCGAGCCAGCGCTGTTCGTCCCGAATTGACCTCCCGTTTCGTCGTAGAACCGCCTCCCGATCATGTTTACATGGATAACGTTCTGGTTGTTGACGTTGGCTAGTCCCGAAGCTTTCGCAAGGTGGAAGACAGGGCTATTGGGCCCCCACTGCAGGAACGAGTAGTTGTACCGCGTTCCGATGGCGGTTGGCTTGGTGATGTTAGTGCCGAACTCTCCAGTCTGGTTGTACGTGCCCGCGAGCGACGCGCCGACATTCAGCCCTGCGAGTATGCCGCTGGCGTCCTGGAAGGAATAGGGCTCGCCAGCGACGCCGCAGTACTCCGCGGTGAGCCGTGGGTCGAACTGTCGGCGGTATTCCACATTGCCGTTTCCGCCGCCACTCGCAATCACTACGCCCTTGCGTGCCTGAATGTTAACGAGGCGGCCCTGATTGGAGGCTACGACCCCGACCACGCCCGCTTTCGTCCGCAGCAGTGACTCCAAACGGTAATTCAGCAGGATCTTCACGCCACGCGCCTTTGCCGCGGCCTCCAGCGGATATATGAAGCCGGGCCCTTGAGACGTCGTCCGCTGTTGGCTCGCGGCTACCGGCAAGCCGGTCCGGACCGAGACGTAGTTCATGATCGCCGTATGCATCATACGGTTCACCGAGTTGCCGACCTCATTGCCGCCGACATTGTCGGGCCTGGATGTCGTCCACACGACGCCATGGCGGACCAGAAAGTTGTAAAGGTCGACGTTGACGTCGGCAAATGCCCGGATCAGCTCGCGATCGTTATAGCGGTAGCTCGGAAAGCCGTTCGCCTGGACGATGGACCAGTCGGTAAGGTCGCGATACAGGAGGTCTGGCGAGTCCGCGATGCCGGCCGCCATCTGGGCAGGGGTTCCGCCTCCCAGGGGAATGTTGCCTGAGCTGACGATGCCACGTCCCCCGATGTGCGGTTGCGCCTCGAGGACAATAACCGACGCGCCCGCCTCTGCGGCGGCGACTGCGGCCCCGAGGCCCGCCGAGCCGCAACCCACAACGACGATATCGGCTACGCGCGGGTCCGCGGCATTGGCAATGCTCGGCTGCAATATGCTGCTGGCCACCCCTGCGGCGGCGATTCCGGCGCCGGCCTTCAACAATGAGCGTCGGCTGACTGTCATTACGTTCTCCTCCTGATATTTTTAGACCAGCGCATTCGGGCCAGCGCATTCGGGATTGTTTGGATCTGGGCCTGAACAGCGAAACTCATTAATCGTGATCGCCGCAGAGACTTGGCCGGCCGGAGTATTGCAGCATTCGCTCGCGCGACAACTGAGAAGATGTGATCTCGGTATAACGTTTACTCAACCCAGGCATGGCCCCACCGCTCCACTCGATCGTTTCCAGGATCCACCTGAAACAGTTGCGGCTCCTACTCGCGCTGGGCGAGCATGGCTCGCTCCTCAAAGCCTCGCAGCAGGTCGCGTTGACGCAACCGGGCGAGCAAGGCATTGCAGGAAATCGAGACGACCTTCGGTCGCCGCTGGGTTACGGCAGGCCGGAACGCATTGTCATCGACGGCAGCCAAACCAACCGCGAGGCGGTCATTTCCTGCGATGCTGAAAGCCGTCTGCGGGACCGCCCGCGACGTTCACCGAAGCCGATTCACATCCGCAACAGCAAGTACCTCAATAATTGGATCGAACAGAACCATCGACGCGTCAAGCGCCGCATCCACTCCATGTTCGGCTTCAAGTGAATGCGACCGCCGAGGTTATTCTCACTGGCATGGAGATGGTTCACATGATGCGCAGACAGCAGGCGAGGTTTGCCTACAATCCATCTCCCTCGATCGCCGAGCAGTTCGAGATCCTGGCAGCCTGATCAGCGACGCGAAAACAAAAGAACGATTTGCGACAGAGCCCGCGAATGTCGATAGCCAGCGGCAGCCTTGCGCCGTCTGCATGCCACGCTGTTTTGCAAGCCTGTTATCGGCGCCAATCGTACAGCCCTGCGGAGTTCAGAAGCCGATGCCGTAGCGCTGCAGACACGGCGCGAGCGCTTCGGCCGCGCCGCAACGCGCGGGCAGCTCGACGCGTAACCGCGCATAGGCCCATTGCCGCCAGGGACGCGGAGAACTGCCGGATATCTCGATACGGACGAGTGACGGCATGCGGTTGGTGCTTGTCCATTCGGGGCTGAGCGCGCCGTCCGGCCCGGCATAGCTGAACGAAAGCTTCAGATCGCCTCGCACCAGCGGAAGATCCTCCCCGCCCTCGCCCATCCTGTGATCGCGGCGGGCACGAATGAGGGCCTCGTCGGCTCCGGCCCGACCCATCGAATAGGTGATGTCATCAAGTCCCGCACGCGGCTCGTAGCCGAGCGCCGGGCGCTCGAAGGTGACCTCGTCGGCATGGCCGGTGAAGCGGATCGCAGCGGCTCCCTCCGGGTTGGAATAGCCGGGCTGCGCCGCCTCCAGATCCTCGACCATCCGGTCGAGAATCACCGCCACCGTGTCCTCCTGCCCGCCTCTGGCGATTATCCCCTGCCATTGGCGCAGCCAGGTTCCGGTGTAGAGTGCCAGCCCGCCAAACAGCATCGTCGCAAGCACCAGCGAAGCCAATGCCTCGATCAGCGTGAAGCCGGCCCGAGCGCTGCGTTTCCTTGTCATTGCCGCTTGCCGAGGCGCACGGTCTGCATCGCGTCGTCATCCGATCCGTCGGTGCTGCGAACGGTGACGGAGTAAAGCTGCCATCCGGCGCGAGCCAGGGCAGTGCCGCGTTCGAAGCGGTACGGTTCCACGATGACCGTGAAGCCTCCGATCACGCGCCGGCCCGTTCGCAACGGGCTAAGGGTCATCGCCGCCGCCATGGCAGCCTGCATGCCGACACGGCGTTCGGTCGATCGTTCCAGACCCGCGAACGCACCTGCGGTGCCCGTGATCATGCGCGCGATCGGAACGATCAGCAGCACGGCGACGGCAAGCGAGGCCAGAACCTCGATCAGCGTGAAGCCGCGTCTGCGCCGTCCTGTCATTTCGGCCTCATTTCCACGCGGCCGGTCAACCAGTCGACGCGCAGTTCGATCTCCCGGCCGCTGGCGGACAGTGTCATGACGCCCCCACACGACCGTCCGTCGGCAAGGAAGCGCAAGGCTCTGCTTCCGCCTCGTATGGGACACCGGTCCGACGTGACCCAGTTCATGGCCACCCCATCCCTGATCGAGATCGGATTGGCGCCATCCACCTGGATGCGTTTGTTTCCCGGATCGACCCTCACGTCGGCGACGCTGCCCGTGGTCAGCGCCTTCGCTCTGCCCTTGCGGAACTCCCCGCTGACGCGAACCGCCTCGCCAGAAAGCTCGGCAGCCCCGATGCTGGAACGCGGGCGCGGCATCAGCACGAAGGCCGCGAGAGCGACGATCGCAAGCGCCGCGACCACGTCGAGCAGCACGACACCGCGTTGCGTCCTTTTGCGGTTGCTGTTGCCCTTAGGGCTGGGCGGACACATTGGAGCCGCGCCCACCGGGCCCGTCGGTGGTGATGTTGAACGTCTTTCCGTCGCTTGCGTATCTGTATTCATGACCCCACGGATCGAGCGGAACGGTCTCGCCGCGAACGTATGGCCCGTTCCAGACCTGGATGGTCGAGGGCTTGCGCACCAGCGCTCCCAGCCCCTCTGCCTGCACCGGATAACGGCCGACATCGATGTAGAAGATGTCGAGCGCGCTGGAAAACGCCTCGATCTGAAGCTTCGCCGCACGCACGCGCGAGTCGGACAACTGCGCGAGAACACGAGGACCGACGAGCGCCGAGATCAGGCCGATGATGGCCAGCACGACCAGCATCTCGATCAGCGTAAAGCCTGCCTCGCGGCGCCGGGCACGCTTGCGCTGCATGAGATTGGGACCAACTGCGAAATGAACGCTCATGCAAACAGCCTCCTAGCGGACCATGTCGTTGAATGACATGAGGGTGGACATGATCGACACGATCATACCACCGATCAAGATACTGATGGTTGCCACTGCCGCAGGGCCGACAAGCCCGACGATACGGGACAGCGAACGCTCCAGCCGCACTTCATAGAAGTCGGCGACACGATAGGCCAGCCCTGCGAGTTCGCCACTTTGCTCGCCGAGCCTCAACATGCGCACCGCCAGCGGGGGAAGCTGAAGAATCTCAAGCGCATGGCCAAGCCTATTCCCCTGCCTCAGCGCGTCGGACGCCTGCTGCGCGCGTGCCCGCGCGGCCTCGCCGTGGTCGACGGTATCGCTGATGAGCTTGAAAGCCACAGGAACCGCCACGCCAGTCTCGACCATGATGCCCAGGAGACGGGCGAAGCGCCCCGTCCGATAGCTCCCCGGTATCTCCGACAAAAGCGGAAGTTTCTTGGCGAAACCCCAAAGCCATGCCCAGAGAAGGCCCCGCCGCGCCGCCACGAACCCCAGCAATACGAGTATCGAAGCCGCAAGCAAAAGGACCAGCCCATAAGCGCGCAGGAAATTCGAGACCGCGAACATCACCACCATCAGCGTGTCCTTCTTGCCGCTCTGCATGAGCATCGGTTCGAACTGAGGAACGACCCCCACCAGGAAGAAGACCAGTACGCAGATCGTGCCGGCAAACAGGACTGCCGGATACCGCAGCGCCTCGCTGACTTTGGCCCGCAATGCCTCGAAATGCTGGCGCTCCTGCACGATGCGCGACAGGAGGGTGGGTAACTTGCCGGAGGTCTCCGCGACACGAACCATGGCGACCTGGAACGCCGGGAACAGAGCGGGCCAGGCTTCCAGCGCTCTGGAGAACGAGGTGCCCGACGCCAGGTCGGTGCGAATGCCGGCAACCACGGGCTGAAGCCTGCCGCTGTCGAATTCCTTTTCCATGATCGCCAGCGCTTCGTCGATCCGGATCCCCGCATTCAGCATGATCGACAGGTCGGAGAGCAGCCGCGTGACCTGCGACGCCGGTATTCGGGTCGAAAACAGCGGTGCGCGCGATGCAGACTGCCTCGGTTCGACACTTACCGGGATCAGCCCGCGCGCCCCGAGCTTCTGGACGGCATCGTCGGAATCGGACGCATCGATCCGCCCGAGTTCGAGACGACCCTCGCCATTCAAAGCCTTGTATGCGAATGCCGTGGAGACCATGGAGGCCAAATTTCCTAACTGTACGCCTCTACTGGAGACGTTCGTTCCTGATAGCTGTCTGTGAAAGAAACTCGCTCCATTAATCCCTGCCGGAGGCTCGGAATGTGCAACCACTCCATTTGGATCAACCCCCTGAAGGCGTGGGCACCGGCTCCTCCGGTGGCAACATTTGTTCACCGCTTGCCTCATCCGAAAACCGCAGCGAGGCGCGTCCTCCCGCTCCATCGAGCTTGACTTCGAACTGGCCGACTTCCTTCAGGGTCCAACCTTCCCGGCTTTCCCCCGTGCGCAGCGTGAAGGCCGCCATTTCGGCCGGGGTGGTGAAGGTCGCGCTGTTGAGCCTTTCCGACCGCACGATGCCAACCAATTGCCACTCGGGCGCCGCGGCAGGCGGGGGCTCGGGTTCCGGCTCGGGCTGCACGACAATAAGTTCCGGCTCGGGGGCACCGAACGCGATCGGGGCAGTCCGGTCCGGCGAGAACAGGGGCCGATCCCGAAGCGCCGCATAGTCGCTCACCTGGCGTTCCCTGACCGATAGCTTTTCTGCGCCGAAGGACAGGCTCGAAGAGGCCGCGATGGCGGCGAGCATCATTGTCGCGCCCAGCATGGTCATCATGACTGGGGTCCCTTCTCCCGGAAGGCCGACAGCGTGACGTTCAGCGACAGCGGCCGATCCATGGAACCCGAGGTCTGATTCCCCCCCAGATCGACGTTTCGGTTCAACCGAAGCCTGAAGCTATCAACGACCATGACGGGCGAGCTTGCCTCGATGGCGTACATGAGATCGGGCAGCGATTGCTCCATAACCTCGATATCGGCAGTTAAACGAATGCGTTCCAAAGACTCCAACTGAGGATCGCTTATATCGGCGACCTCACCGTCTGTGGGAACATCGACGCGCCGGATAACGGCACCCACGCGTTCAACGCGGTTGGAGAGCAGACTCTGGAATTCGGCCGAGACGAGCCCACTGGTTTGGGCATCGAGAAGAATCTTGCCCTCGCCGGGATCCAGAGCCTGGTTCGCGCCTTGGGGAACCGGGGAAGTGGACGCCTTGCTTTCGAGCAAGGCGGTACGTTCCTCATAGAGCGCCAGCGCGCCCGCCTCCGCGCGCCAGGACAGCAGCGTATCGGCGACGAGTACAAGAGCTCCGACGACCAGCAGGGCCATGACGACCAGGGATTGAAGCCGCGTGTCGCGCCACAGGGGTGTCGTCCTCATCGCAGCGAACCTCCCGTGCGGATGAGCGGGCGGGTATCGACCTCGAACTCCGAGGTAACGCCATCCTCGCCGCGCAGGGCCGATCCGACCAGCTTGCTGTCTTCGAAGCGACCCGACGATTCCAGCGCGGTCAGTACTTCGGGCACGTCCTTGGTCCGGCCCGAGAGACGCATGCGGCCATTGGCGAAGGACACCTCAATGGCATAGGAATGCGTCGGCAAAACCTGAGCCAGGTCGTCCAATGCTCCCAGCGCGCTTATCGCGTCGTCCTTGATATTCAGCGCCTCCTGCTCAGGCGCTGTTTCAGCCTTGTCCGGAGTCGCCGCCAGCGCGATTGCCTGGCGCGCCTTCTCGGCCCGGATCTCGACGGCGGCGCGGCGCTCGGCATAGTTGTTCTGGATCATCGGCCGCACCGCCGGAGCCGTGACTGCAGCGACTAGGCTTACGCCCAGAACTCCGGCAAGGACAAACTTTATCCGGCCACGCGTGCCGGTGACCCGTTGCCGCTGTGTCAATACTTCCACGGCATCGCCTTCCGGAAACGGCGCCGAGATCACGACCTGGCGGGCCTCGGCCACGTTCAGGCAGGCCAAGGCAGCAGCGACACGCGACCTCGGAACGATTGCGACGGCGACGGTGATCTGCCGCGCCTCACGGCTGATCCCGAGGACCCGGTGGCCGAAATAGATATCGGAAGCAGGCAATGGCGAAAGCGCGCCCATCCGCGACGTAACGATGCCTTCGACGTGGCTGGCAGCCTCCATCGGCAGTTCGATCCGGCGCGCGATCACCCAGCTCGCCGGGATGCCGAGATGGACCGCCTTTCCATTCACCGCGGTGCGCAATGCGGCCGGCGCCTGCGTGTCTGGAGAAATCGGTATCAACAGGGGTGCTGACGGCTTTCGGCTGGTCGCCGGCTCGATTTCAAGCGCGCTCCCATCGTCCGCGACCCGCGCGACCACGCGGCTGCCGGATTTGACGCGCGCAAGTTCATCCAGCAGGGAGGCCGGTCCCGCGATCCAGTCATCCAAGCCGCGGATCGCCGCGGTGAAAGGATAAGCCATTCCGGTCAAACCCCAGAGCAGAAGCCGGCACCGGATCCGGAGTTCCGTCGCCCGCGTGAATACAAATCATAGCGCATCTTCAGGCCCTAATTCCAGATCAGTCACAGTTCTTCGCCAATCGAGCACCGATCTTGAACGCAGAGTAGGAACTGTTCTAATGATTGTCGCGCGGCAGGCCGCTGGTGACGGCGATGTTCTGGTACTTCACCGCCGGCTTCAGAACCATTCCCTCGGACAACTGGTCAACCATTGACCGCTGGATCTCCTGCCAGGGTGTCTGATGCTTCGGATATGCATAGCCGCCCTTGTTTTGCAGGTCGACGCGACGGCGCTTGATCTCGTCGTCCGACACGAGGATGTCGGCGGTCCCCTTGCGCAGGTCGATGCGTACCCGGTCACCCGTACGCAGCAGCGCAAGGCCACCACCGACGGCCGCCTCGGGCGAGGCGTTGAGGATCGATGGAGAGCCGGAAGTGCCGGACTGACGGCCATCGCCGATGCAGGGCAGCGAGTGGATGCCCGCCTTCAGCAGGTAGGCCGGCGGCTGCATGTTCACGACTTCGGCGCCGCCCGGATAACCGACAGGGCCGGCTCCGCGCATGAACAGGATGGTATTCTCGTTCAGGCCGAGTGACGGATCCTCAATGCGACGGTGGTAGTCTTCCGGACCGTCGAAGACGACGGCGACGCCCTCGAAGGCATCGGGGTCTCGCGGATTTGACAGATAGCGGTCGCGAAACTCCGGCGAGATGACCGACGTCTTCATGATTGCGGAATCGAACAGATTGCCTTTCAGGTTGATGAAGCCGGCTTCCTTCCTGAGCGGATTGGCCACGGTACGGATGACCTTGCCGTCGAGATTCTCCGCCGCGGCGCAATTGTCGCCGATCGTGCGGCCGTTGACGGTCATGGCTCCAGGATGCGGCAGCAAGCCGGCCTTCATCAGCTCTGCCACCACGGCCGGCACACCGCCCGCATGATGATAGTCCTCGCCGAGATATTCACCGGCCGGCTGGAGATTTACGATCAGCGGAACGTGGTGACCGACCTTCTGCCAGTCATCGACGGTCAGCGACACGCCGAGATGCCGCGCGATGGCGTTGAGGTGGATCGGCGCATTGGTCGAGCCGCCGATGGCAGAATTGACGACGATGGCGTTCTCGAAGGCTTCCCGCGTCATGATGTCGGAGGGTTTCAAGTCCTCGCGCACCATGTCGACGATGCGCTTGCCGGTTTGGTAGGCGATCTGGCCGCGCTCGCGATAGGGTGCTGGAATGGCGGCGGAGCCCGGCAACTGCATGCCGAGCGCCTCGGCCAGCGAGTTCATCGTCGTCGCCGTGCCCATCGTGTTGCAGTAGCCGACGGACGGCGCCGATGAAGCGACGATGTCCATGAACTGGTCGTAGTCGATCTCTCCTGCCGCCAGCCTTTCGCGTGACTTCCACACGACCGTGCCGGAGCCGGTGCGTTCGCCCTTGTGCCAGCCGTTCAGCATCGGGCCGACGGACAGCGCTATGGCTGGAATGTTGACGGTGGCCGCGGCCATCAGCAGCGCCGGGGTGGTCTTGTCGCAGCCGATGGTCAGCACGACGCCATCCAGCGGATAGCCATAAAGCAACTCGACGAGAGCGAGATAGGCGAGGTTGCGGTCGAGCGCGGCGGTGGGCCGCTTGCCTGTCTCCTGGATCGGGTGGACCGGGAATTCCAACGGCACCCCGCCGGCGGCCACAATGCCGTCGCGCACGCGCTTGGCGAGCTCGATATGATGCCGGTTGCAAGGTGACAGGTCCGAGCCCGTCTGGGCGATGCCGATAAGCGGCTTTCCGGACTGCAGTTCTTCGCGGGTCAGCCCATAGTTCAGATAGCGTTCGAGGTAGAGCGCCGTCATGCCGGGATTGTCCGGATTGTCGAACCACTCGCGCGAGCGTAGCCGCTTCGCACCATTGATCTTGGACATTTACACCTCCAGAACCGCCGTTTGGCCATCGATATGGCATCGGCAACTGGCGGACAAGTACCCTCAATCAGATATGTGGACAAATTGCCCATTTTGTGGATTGTAGTAAGATGTGAACGATACGGCAGGCGCGCAGATGCGCCGCGTGCCGGGGAGGGGTAGCCAAGCGTGAGCCAGATCATCTTCATTCCCGCCGAGGGCGGCTCGGGCGAACCCCGTGTCGCGGCGTCGCCCGATACGGTGAAGCGCATAGCCGCCCTTGGCTTCGACGTGGTGGTTGAGAGCGGAGCGGGCACACTGTCCCGCATCGCCGACGAAGACTACGCGAAGGCCGGTGCCACCATTGGTTCCGCATCCGATGCGGCCCGTGCGGATGTGATTCTGAAGGTGCGCCGGCCGACTGATGCGGAGCTGAAAAGCTACAAGTCAGGCGCTGCGGTCATCGCCATCATGGATCCCTATGGCAATGACGCCGCCGTCGCGGCGCTGGCCAAGGCCGGGGTGACCGCCTTTGCGATGGAATTCATGCCGCGCATCACGCGCGCCCAGTCGATGGACGTCTTGTCCTCGCAGGCTAACCTTGCCGGCTACCAGGCGGTGATCGACGGCGCAGCCGAATATGACCGGGCGCTGCCGATGATGATGACGGCGGCCGGCACTGTTCCTGCCGCCAAGGTGTTCATCATGGGCGTCGGCGTTGCCGG
>NZ_JAIUHZ010000019.1:0-100782 GCF_020165355.1 Mesorhizobium sp. BR1-1-6
CCTGCCTTTCTGATTTCGATATTTATCCTGTTTTCTGCTGCCCAGGCCTCTGCTCTCCAACTAAAACCCTTCAAGGACGATCTGTTCGCCTATCCCGCTACGCTCTCGTCAGACACCAACGGCGACTACACGGTGATCGACTACCGCGAGATGCGCGACATCAACCAGCGCGACGAGGTGCCGGAAAAGCGCGTGCATGCACAGTATACCGATACCGGTGTGCGCAAGGTGCAGCAGGATCTGCTGTTGAAAACCGATGCCGGCGACGTCCGGCACATCGCTGTAGGCAAGACGCAAGGGGCTTCCGTCATCGTGCTCTACCTGCACGGGCAGGGCGGCAGCCGCAAGCAAGGTGTCGACGACTTCACCTTCGGCGGCAATTTCAACCGCATCAAAAACCTGATGGCAGGCAATGGCGGCCTTTATCTCAGCCCTGACTTCCCAGATTTCGGCGACAAGGGGGCGGCACAGGTCGCGGCGCTGATCGATCACTATGCGCAACAGTCGCCGGGCGCGAAGATCTTCGTCGCCTGCGGCTCGATGGGCGGCGCATTGTGCTGGAAGCTTGCCGCCCGCACGGACACAGGCAGGCAAATCGGTGGGCTTTTGCTGCTTGGCTCGCTGTGGGACGAGAGTTTCTTCTCCAGCCTTGCCTTCAGACGCCACGTGCCGGTTTTCTTCGGTCAAGGCAGCCATGACGTGGTCTTCCCCGTGGCAAACCAGGAATCCTTCTTCCGGTCCATCATCGCCAAGTCGAAAGCCTATCCGACCCGCTTCGTGCGCTTCGAGACCGGCACGCACGGCACCCCCATCCGCATGGTCGACTGGCGCGGCGCGTTGAACTGGATGCTGTCGAAGGCGCCGTGATCGGACCTCGCGGGGCTCAGGGAGCGGTGTTGTAGTCGACAACCGTTTGCGGGTTTTCCTCGCCGTCATAGGAGGCGTCGACGTCGTACTGGACGAGTGAAAAATCGCCGTTGCGGAACAGATAGGTGCCTGCTGACGAGGCATCGCCGGCGCCGCGCCACTTGTTGAAGGTGGTTATCGTGTGGGCGTCCTGGTCGTAGCTGGAATTGGTCGCCCAGCCGGTGGTCCGGAAGCCGACGATGTGCATGGATTCGACCTTGCCTTCGCTGTCGTTGTTCACGTAGCGGATGTCCATCTCCGGTTCGGTGAACTGCAGTTGCCTGACGCCGTTCGCCTCGTCGGTCATGTAGTAGATCGAGCTTTCATTGTAGGCGGCCGCCGAGCAGGAAAAATGGAACAGGCGCGTTTCCTTGTCGGGATCGCCGGCCGCCGCATCCTTGTCCCTGTATTTGATGGAAAAAATCTCCGGCTCCTTGGCCGCGAGATCCTTGTCGCATTGGTCGCTATAGCTGGCCAGGAAAGCCTTCTTGGCCTGCTCCAGCGCTGCATCCCTCTTCGGCGGCGGCGGGCCGTCGCCACAGCTAGCCGGCACAGCCTCCTCGAAGTCCGCGCTCGACGGCTTCAGCGCTCCGCTGTCGATGAAGATCGGCTGGAATGGCGGCGCCTGAATCTGGGCATTGACCTGGCGCAGCGTGTAGCAGCCGGCAAAGACCTTCGCCTCGCCCTTCTTGTCGGTTGCCTGGATGGCGACCGGCACGCTGTAGTAGATGCTGCCTGCCGCGCCCTCGTTGGATACGGCGCCGGTCCTGACATCCACCTTGTCGGTACCGTCATAGCCCTTGACGAAGCTGTCGAAGTCCTTGGCCGGCTTGGTATCGCCATAATAACCCCAGGCACGTGCGAATTCATGCCGGTTGATGGCACTGTAGAGCGAGCGGACAACTGCCTCGGCGCTCGACCTGTCATCGACGTAGGGCGCCTCGTCGGCAGGTGCCGACTGGGCGATCGAGGCAAGGGAGAACAAGGCAGTCGCTGCGAGAAAAGCGTGTCTCATCGGGAATCTCCACGCGGTAACGGAGATTCTACCACGGTGATTGCGGCGACGTGGTGACGCCTTGCGGGTATCGCTTGAAGAATCGCCCGGGAAGGCGCTAGTTCGCGCTCGCGGCGCTTCAACTGCCCCGGGAGATAATTGCGTGACCCTATCCATGTATGAAGTATCGGTGGCTGTGTTTTCGGCCCGGTTGAAAGCGCTGTCCAGCGTGCTGTCCACGGCCGAACAAAACGCCGGCGAGCGCAAGATCGACCCGCAGGTGTTCCTGACGGCGCGGCTGGCGCCCGACATGTTCGCCTTGACCAGGCAGGTGCAGATCGCCACCGACCATGCCAAGGGAGCCCCATCGCGGCTCGCCGGCCGGGAGGTTCCCAAATACGAGGACAACGAGGCGAGCTTTGCCGAATTGCATGCGCGCATCGCTAAGACGCTTGACCATCTGGCGACGTTCTCCGCGGCCGATCTGGAAGGTTCGGACGAGCGGATTGTCGAGGTCAGGCTCGGCGGGCGCGAGGTCTCGATGGCCGGTTTGCAGTATCTCCTGCATCTGGCCATGCCCAACTTCTATTTCCACCTCACCACCGCCTACGACATTCTTCGCCATAATGGCGTGCCGCTGGGCAAGGCAACGTTCCTGGGCTCGCGTTGACGGATCACGTCGTCAAGGCGTTGCCCGTCCGGAGCCGGAATATCCCTGGCTGGCCGAACTAGCGAACGGACATTTCGCGGGCGATGCGCGGGAAATCGGCGGGCTTGATGCCGATGTCGGCGCGGTCCGCATTGCTCATGGAATGCAGCAGCGCGAGCGCGGCACGATAACGCAGATGTTCCTGCGGCCGTGGCCGCGCGAACATTTCAGTGAAGAACCCCATAATCCAGGCCCCTGTTGGACCTCCCAGCGTCCGAGTATAGGGGATTCGTGACGATTGTGCAGTGCAGCATTTGCATGCCTGCCATGCTCTGCAAAATTTTTCTGCCATGATCCTGCATCGCCTGAAACTTTCGCAGATCGCGAATCGTATCCCTCTCGCTGGCAGATGGCCGGTTTTTCCTCGCCGCTTCTGGCGAATTCCGGACTGCACCAACCCCAGTCCGGCTTTTTGTGACTGACCGGCGTGGTCCGGCCCCGTAAACCTTCAATTGTTAAAATCGGCGGCATGCATTTTTAACGAGCCGACCCTAAGGTGGATGTCTCGAACACACCGTGAGACTGGGGAGGCTGACATCGTTACCAGCGCCAAGCGGGATTTCGCTTCGTTGCTCGATGACCTCTTCGTCGCCTCCGACAAGGACGGGGGAGGCGAAGAGGCGGCCACTCGCCCATCCATTCCGTTTGACTATCTTTCCGTCGCCGACGAGCTCCATTCGGGCCGCATCAAGGTTTCTGGCAGCGGATTTGCCACGGAATATCGCGAGGCAGGCGCGGATCTCGCCGCAGAGTTCGCGGCCCTGCTCGATCATGCGAAGCTGGCACTTGCGGGCGAAGAGACAAGGCCCGAAGAAAAACTGCCTCCGATCGATCCCGAATCGATTGCCGTGGAATTGGGATTGGACACGCCTAAGGCTGTCGCCGACTTTGGTCGCATGCGCCGCAGTTTCGCCTTTTCCAACCATCCCGATCGCGTCGCGCCGCACCTGCGCCAGCGCGCCATGATCCGCATGCAGGTGGCCAACATGCTGATCGACGAGGCCAAGCGGCGCGCCCTGGCAGGGGCTTGCCGCTAGCGCAGTCTGGTTCACGCAAAAGTCGGCTTGCCGAGGCTTGGAGAGCGCCTCTGCTTTCTTGTAGGATGAAACTTCCTTCCCCGCGCAGCCGCGCAAACTTTCCCGCCGGAGCACACTTCCATGCACAAACGCCGTCTCGGTCGGACCGATCTTCTTGTCACCCAGATCTGCCTCGGTTCGATGACTTGGGGCCAGCAGAACACCGAAGCCGACGGCCACGCTCAGATGGACCTGGCCTTTTCGCGCGGGGTGAATTTCATCGACACTGCCGAGCTCTACCCGATCCCGCCCAAGGCGGAGACGCAAGGGCGGACCGAGAAGATCATCGGCAGCTGGATGAAGGCAAAGGGCAACCGCGACAAGGTGATACTCGCCTCCAAGGTCGTCGGCCGCACCGCAAACAGCTGGTTTCGCGGCGACAGGCCGTCGCAGCTGGTGCGCACCGATATCTTCGATGCCGTTGAAAAATCGTTGGCCAGGCTCGGCACGGACTATGTCGATCTCTACCAGATCCACTGGCCGGAGCGGGACATACCTTGGGGCGCCAATCCGACGCGCGTGGGGGCCGTGGCGCGCCGCGCTGATTCCGTCGGGGCGCCGACCGGTGAAACGCCGATCGCGGAGACGCTTGCCGTCTTCGATGAGCTGGTAAAGGCCGGAAAGATCCGTCATTTCGGCCTGTCGAACGAGAGCTCCTGGGGCGTCATGCGCTTCATTGCAGAGGCTGACAAAGCTATTGGTCCACGCGTCGCCTCGATCCAGAACGCCTATAATCTGGTCAACCGGACCTTCGAGGTGAACCTCGCCGAAGTCTGCGATCGCGAAGAGGTCTCGCTGCTTGCCTATTCGCCGCTCGCGCAGGGCTATCTCTCGGGCAAATACGATCACGGCGCGCGCCCGCAGGGGTCGCGCTCGCAGCTCTTCAACCGCGGCCAGCGTTACGAGACCCCCAATGCCGCAGAGGCGCAGCTTGAATACAACGAGCTGGCGCGCTCCTTCGGCCTGGAGCCGGCGCTGTTCGCCAACGCCTATGTATCGAGCCGGCCCTTTGTCACGTCGAACATCATTGGCGCGACGACCATTTCGCAGCTGGAAATGGCGCTGTCTTCAGTGGAGGTTGTCTGGACCGAAGAGATGCAGAAGGCAGTGGACGCCATTCATCAGCGGGTCGGCAATCCCTGTCCTTGATCGACTCGGAAGTTGAATTATCTGGGAGTAACAGCGGGATGGAGACGATGGTGGATTTTCCGATCGAAACATTGCGTGGAAAATTTCCCGCTCTCGCTCTGACCGATGGAGGTCTCAGGCGCAGCTCGACCTGTCAGCGTGCCTTGGTGCCGAACCCGGTCAGGAAAGCGGTGAGGTTGTCACAGAGTTCGTCGCAGAGATAGCCGCCTTCCTGAACGATTGTCGTCGGCAGGCCGAGCTTGGCGATGGCTTCGCCGATGCGCGAGAAACCTGGCGTCGTCACCGAAAGCCCGCCGAACGGATCACCCTCGAACGCGTCGAGCCCGAGCGCCACGACCAGCGCGTCGGGCGCGAAGGCGCGGATGCGCTGGAACGCCACCTGAAGCGCTTCCAGAAACGCCGCGTCGGCGGATTTGCGTGGCAGCGGCAGGTTGAAATTATAACCGAGGCCGGGGCCTTCGCCGCGCTCGTCAGCATGGCCCCAGAAGAACGGATAAAACCGCACCGGATCGGCATGCAGCGAGACGGTGAGCACGTCGGGCCGCCCATAGAAAATGCCTTGCGTGCCGTTGCCGTGATGCAGGTCAACGTCAAGGATCGCCACGCGTGCCGCCTGTTTGCGCAGTACCTGCGCCGCCACAGCCGAATTGTTGATGAAGCAGAAGCCGCCGGCGACGTCGGCGAACGCATGGTGACCGGGGGGGCGGCAAAGCGCATAGGTGGCCGGCGCGCCCGCCATCACCGCTTCCGCCGCCTCGACCGCGCTCCAGGCGCTCCACAGCGCGCTTTGCCAGGTCTCGCCAGAGATCGGGCAGGCCGTGTCGGCCATGTGGTACCCAGCCTGGCCGACCGCGGAGGCCGGATAGGAGCCGTTGCGCGCGATCGGGTGAATGTTGGGGATCACTTCAGCCGAGGCACCCTCAATGCGTTGCCAACGCGTGTAGATATGCTCCAGGAAATCGAGATATTCGGGCGTGTGCACCGCCGCGACCGGACCAAGTCCGTGATTGCGCGGCCGCTCGATCGTGCAGCCGGCCGATTTTGCGCCTGCTAACAATCTCTCGACGCGCTCCGGCTTTTCGGGATTGGGCTGCGGGGCGCCGCTGGAAAGGAAAGCCTTGGGGTCGTGGCGCTTCTGCTCCTGCGCGTAGAAGGCTTTCATTCTTTTTCCTCCGGCGCGTCGGCAAAGGCGAAGAAAGCGTCGCCGATGATCTTCTGCGTCTGCTCGTAGCTCGACCAGGCGATGCCCAGCCTTTCATAAAAGGCCTTTGCGCTCTCATTGTCGGTATCGACGGACAATCTGAGATAAGCGCCGCCTTGCTTGCGGCACTCGGTCGCGACGCGCCGCAGCAGGCGCTCGCCGATCCTGCGACCGCGAAACCGGTCCTCGACATAGAGGTCCTGCACATAGACGCCGGGCCGCCCCATCCAGGTCGAGAAGATCGGGAAATAGAGGCACAGTCCGGCGAATTCGCCATCGACTTCGGCGATCAGGGTCGAGAAGGCAGGTCTTTCGCCAAAGCCCCAGGTCCTGAGATCGTCTGGCGTTGAGACGATTTCTTCGGGCGCGCCGATATGGGTGCCGAGCTTCAGAATTGCGGCATGGATGGTTTCGACGTCTTCGATTCGTCCGGGGCGGAGGAGGATTTTTTCCGGACTTGTCATGGCAAGCAGGGAGCCAAGGTGTGACGGAGCACTATCATCTCAGCCAGTCGCATTAAAACGCTACCCTGTCGCCACCCTTCAGCGCCAGCATGTCGCGTGCTTCGGCCGGGGTGGCAACCTCCAGCGACAGTCCATCGAGAATGCCACGGATACGGCGCACCTGATCGGCATTGGATTTCGCCAGCTGGCGGCCGTCGTAGAGACTGTCTTCGAGCCCGACACGGACATTGCCGCCCATGGCCGCGGCGATCGAGATCAGCGGCATCTGGTGGCGGCCCGCGGCCAGCACCGAGAACTGGTAGCTGTCGCAGAACAGCTTGTCGGCGATGCGCTTCATGTGGATGAGATTGTCCGGATCGGCGCCGATGCCGCCAAGAATGCCCAGCACGAATTGGATGAACAGCGGCCCCGACACCAGCCCACGGTCGCGGAAATGCGCGAGCGAATAGAGATGGCCGACATCGTAGCACTCGAATTCGAAACGCGTGCCGCAGCCCTTGCCCAGTCTCTCGAGAACGCCCTCCATATCGGCGAAGGTATTCTTGAAGATCGTGTCGCGTGTGGCTTCCAGCAGCTTCGGTTCCCATTCGTGTTGCCATTCCTTTGGCTTGTCGAGCATCGGGAACAGCGCGAAATTCATCGAGCCCATGTTGAGCGAACACATTTCGGGCTCGGCCCGCAAAGGTGCCGCCAGCCGCTGGTCCAGCGTCATCAGGGAGGAGCCGCCGGTTGTGATGTTGATCACCGCCGACGTCGCCTGCTTGATGCGCGGCAGGAACTGCATGAACACGTCCGGATCGGCCGTAGGCCGTCCGTTTTTTGGGTCGCGGGCATGCAAGTGCAGGATCGAGGCGCCGGCCTCGGCCGCGGCGATGGCATCCGCCGCGATCTGGTCCGGCGTTACCGGCAGATAAGGCGACATGGACGGTGTATGCACCGAGCCGGTGACGGCGCAGGTGATGATGACCTTTCTCGGCGCCATTGTTTTATCCCCGGCCTTCGACCGGAAGGTCGAGTTCGGCAGCCAGAACTTCGAGCGAGTCGCCGATGATGGAGATGATCTCGCCGACCTGCTCGCTGGTGACGATCATCGGTGGTGCGACCATGAAATTGTCGCCGTCGACACCGCCCTTGACCTTGCGGCCATAGATGATCAGCCCGCGCTCATAGGCGAGGTCGAGCAGGCGCTGCGTCGCCTTCCTGCTCTGGTCGATCGGCCGCAGCGTTTCGGGATCGGCAAGCATCTCGGCGCCGGTGAGCAGGCCCTTGCCGCGCACGTCGGCGATGAACGGGAAGCGCTTGGCTAGCTCTCGCAATCCGTCCATCAGCACATCGCCCATGGCGGCGGCATTGGCGATCAGGTCGAGGCGGCCCATTTCGCCGAGCACGGCCAGCCCTGCGGCGCAGGCGAGCGGATTGCCGGCATAGGTATGGCCGTGCTGGAAGCCGCCGGAGGCGAGCAGCGGCTGCACCAGCCGCATCGGCGCCGCCAGCGCGCCGAGCGGCGCGTAACCCGATCCCAGGCCTTTTGATAGCGCGACGATGTCCGGCTTGCAGTTCCAATGGTCGCCGCCGAGGAATTTTCCCGTGCGGCCGGCGCCGCTCATCACTTCGTCATGGATGAGCAGGATGCCGTAGCGGTCGCAGATTTCGCGGATGCGCCCATAATAACTGTCCGACGCGACAAGCGCCGCTGTCGCCGCGCCGCCGATCGGTTCCATGATGAAGGCGACCACGCTCTCCGGCTCCTCGGCCAGGATCTTCTCCTCCAGCATGTCGGCATAGCGGAGACCGCGCTGTTCCATCGAGAGATTGTCGCGGTCGCGCCAGGCCGCCGGTGCCGGCACGGTCGGCATCACCCGCATCATTGGCGTGAAGGTCTCGGCCAGCGCGTAGTCGCCGGTGATCGACAGTGAACCCAGCGTGCCGCCGTGATAGGAGGGGAAGCGCGTGATCACCTTCCAGCGGCTGGCTTGGCCGGTAGCCACCGCCCACTGCCGCGCCAGCTTAATGCACGATTCGGTCGCTTCCGAGCCGCCTGAGACGAAGAAGATGCGGTCCATGCCTTCGGGCAGCTTGCCGGCCAGCTCACGCGCCAGCTCTTCTGCCGGTTCGTTCTCGAAATGCAGCCGGTAGGCGAAGGTGGCGCGGTCCATCTGCCGCTTCATGGCGTCGAGCACATTGCGGTTGGAATGACCGATATTGGCGACCATCGGGCCGCTTGATCCGTCGATGAAGCGGCGGCCGTCCTGCGTCCACATATAGATGCCCTCGGCACGGTCGATCAGCGGCCGGCGCAGGCTGGAGAGATAGAACAGATGCGATTGGCGCCGGGCTTCGGTGTCCGGGGCGGCGGTCTGGGCTTTCGACATGTCAGGACTTTCCGAGATAACGATCGAGGACATTTTGGGTAACGCGTTCGACCATCGGGTCCTGCCTCAGCAGGCCGGCGACCCATTCGCAGCTTCCGGCGTGGAAGACCTCGCCCTTGCAGCGCGGGAAATTGACGATCATGCCGTTGCCGCGTTTGACTTTTTCCAGATTGGCGTCGCTCCGATCGCCGAACAGCGTCTCGGCGCTGAAGCGACCATCCTCGTCGGTGAGAAACTGATCCTCGATCGGGATATCGGCGCTTTCCTCGACCTGGCTGGCCATGCCGACGGCGAGAACCTGCAAGCCGTCCGGTGCGCCGCTGGTCGCGGTCGGGTAGGGAAGGCCGCCGCGGATTTCGAAATCCAGCCCGTCGACCTCATAGCCATAGACATGGCTGTCGGCGCCAAGCAGGTCGCCATAGTAGATGCCGGTTCCGGCAAAGGCCCAGTGCTCGGGCCGATACACGGGAAAGCCGCGCACGCCGCGTGGCGCGCAGCCGCCCCATCCGGCATAGAGGCCGCGTGTGGCGTTGAGCCCGAAGGTCGCCGAACCCGGCCGGCCGATCTCGGGCGCCTCCCAGGAATTGGTGGCGCGGGTGACGTCGCCGCCGCGATAGGCGGGGTCCTCGGCTCGGGCGCGGTATTTGTAGCAGACCTGCCGCCGGCCTTCATCCTCCAGCCGCGTCTGCCACATGAAGTTGCCGGCGAAGCGCGCCGCATGGCCGCCACGTTCGACGTAGCTGTCGACCGCATCGCGCATTTCCCAGGTCCAGTACTCGTCATGGCCGACAAAGACGGCGCAGTCGTAGCCATCGAGAATGTCGGGCGAGAAATGCAGATCGTGCTGGCTGGCGAGATCGACGGCGTAGCCCGCCCGTTCGGCGAAGCGGAAGAAGTGGCTGTCATAGCTCGCCCAGCCCGACGATGCGTATTTCTTCGAATGGCCGGTGGCGAGCGCCCATTCCATGTGTGGATAGCGCGGCACTGTCTTCGGCGGCACCGCGACTTCCAACGGCACACGCGGCGCCTCCTTGGGCAGCACGACGAAGCCGCGGCACCAGGGGCGCTGCGTCGAGACGATCGGAGAATATTCGTTACGGTCCGGCCCGGTGATGCCCTGGTAGTGATTGGAGCCGCCCCAGGTGTTGTAGGCGAGCCAGGTGCCTGTCGCCGCCACCTGCAGCACACGGCCTGGCTTCTTGCCGGGCAGGGGCGCGACGATGAAAAGATGATGGGATTGGATCGGCTTGCCGTCGCGGCCTTCAGCAGTCAGCGTCACCCGGTAAGCGCCGGACGGCCAGTCGCTGCCGACGCTGAATTCGAACGAGGCTTCCCAGCCGCAGCCTTCGGCCGAGCACTGGTCTGGACTTTCCTGCCAACGCGCCGCAATGCCGGACTTCTCGAACACCTTTGTCTCGGTGCCGCCGTCGCGGACGATCGTCATGCTGAAGGACGGAGCCGTCGAACTGACATGCAGCGTCACTGTCTCGCCGGCGCGGTAGGAAAAGCGGTCGCTGTAGCACCAGATTTCGCCGCGCTCGCCATCCATGCCCGGCCACTCATAATAGTGGCCGCGCACTGCGTGCCGGCGCTGCTCCGGCGTCAGTCCGAAATCGGGGAATTCAGTGGTCAATCTGGTCATCGTCGTACTCAGGCGGAAAGGTATTTCTTGAGGAAGGTGCGGGTGCGTTCTTTTTGCGGGGCGCGGAAGATGTCGCCCGGCGGGCCTTCTTCCACCACCACGCCGCCATCCATGAACAGCACCCTGTCGGCCACTTCGCCGGCAAAGCGCATTTCGTGCGTTACGATGAGCATGGTCATGTGCTCGGCGGCAAGCTGCTTCATCACCGCGTTGACCTCGTCGACCAGCTCCGGATCGAGCGCCGAGGTGGCCTCGTCGAACAGCATCACCTTGGGCTGCATGGCCAGCGCGCGGGCAATCGCGACGCGCTGCTTCTGCCCGCCCGAAAGACGCGAGGGATAGGCGTCGATCTTGTCGGAGAGCCCGACCTTGGACAAAAGACCAAGCGCCAGCGCACGAGCTTCGGCTTTCGGCATGCTTTTCAGGATCACCGGCCCCATCGTGATGTTCTCGATCACGGTCAAATGCGGGAACAGGTTAAAGTGCTGGAACACCATGCCCATCTGCTGGCGCACCTTGTTGATGTGCCTTTCGAACGCCTGGCCATGCAGCTTCTGGTTGACCTGCAGGCCGTCCAGCCAGACCTCACCGCTGTTCAAACCCTCGAGATGGTTGATGGAACGCAGCAGCGTGCTCTTGCCGGAGCCGCTCGGGCCGATGATTGCGACGATCTGCCCACGTTCGACCGATAGGTCGATACCTCTGAGGACCTCGACGGCGCCAAACGATTTGCGTGCGCCGCGGACCTCGACCATCGGCCGCTGCGTGCTCATCGGGAAACCTCCACATGTCTTTCGAACCTATGCAGGGCCGCTTCGAGTGCGAGGTTGAGAATGTAGTAGAGCGCGGCGGCAGTGATGTAGAATTCGAAAGGGCGAAACGTTTCGCTGATCGCCAGTTGCGCCGAGTGAACCAGCTCGGCAATGCCGATGACCGAGACGATGGAGGATTCCTTCAACAGCGCGATCAAATTGCTGCCGATCGGCGGCGCCGTGTTGCGGATGGCCTGCGGTATCACGACATGGCGCAGCGTCTGCCACTTGCCGAAGCCGATGCTGCGTGCACCTTCCGTCTGGCCGACATCGACGGCCACGATGCCCGCGCGGATGACATCGGCATTGTAGACGGCAAAATGCAGTCCAAGGCCGACAATGCCGGCCACGAGGGCAGGGATGTCGATGCCGACCTGCACCAGGCCAAAATAGATCAGGAAGAGCTGCAACAGCAGCGGCGTGCCCATGAACACCCACATGAAGGCGCGCACGGGGTAGGCCAGGATTGCCGGCGCGTAGAGTACGACAACCGCAAAGAAGATGCCGCCGGCGAAGCTAAGCGCTCCCGCCGAGACCGTCAGCACTGATGTCCACCAGGCGCCGGTCAGCAGAAGATCCCAGTAGGGCGCGATGACTGTGAAATCCAGGCCTTGCATCGTGTTCTGCCTCAGACGATCGCGAAGCGTTTGTCGAGCATGTCGACTATGCGGGCGACGGCATAGACCATGATCATGTAGAGCAGGGCCGCGACGCCGAAGATTTCGAACGGCTTGTAGGTGGAGCCGATGAAGCGCTGCGCGGTGTAGGTCAATTCCACGACCGAGATGGTGGACACCAGGGCCGAGCCTTTCAGCAGCGCAACCGTGTTGACGCCGAGCGGGCGGATCATCAGCCTGGCGGCTTGCGGCAGCACCACCTTGCGCAAGGTCTGGAACCGGCCGAATCCGATCGTGCGGGCTGCCTCCGTCTGGCCGCGGTCGACCGCCACCACCGCGCCCCGGATTGATTCCGCCATATACGCGCCGATATTGAGGCCGAGGCCGATCACGCCGGCCGCGAACGGATCCAGATTGATGCCGATCTGCGGGCCGCCGAAATAGAGCACGAAGAGCTGGATCAGGCACGGTGTGCCGCGAAACAGGCTCACATAGAGCGTGCCGACGGCCCGCAGGATCGTCGATCTCGACATTCTTGCGGTCGCGGCAAGTGCTGCCACGGCCAGCCCCAGAACCAGGGCCAGCGCTGTCAGTTCCAGCGTCACCAAGGCGGCTTCCACGAAGAACGGGAAGACGCGCTGCATCAAGGAGAAATCCATGGAATGGCCCGGCGCAGTGGCTTTCGGCTTCAGGCGGCCTGGACCGCCGAAGCCTGGCGAAGTTAGCGGATGTCGCTGCCGACCCAGTGCATCGATATCTTCTCGTAGGTACCATCGGCCATCATGCCGTCCAGCGCCTTCTGCATGGCGGCCTTGAGCTCGGGATTGTCCTTGCGGATGGCGATGCCGATGGCGACGCTGCCGCCTTCGATACCCGGCGTGTCGAGCTTGCGTACCTTCTCGCCGGTCTCCTTGACGGCGACCATGACCGGAATGTTGTCGACGACGATGGCGTCGACGCGGCCCGCCTTCAATTCCAGCAGCAATTCCGGCAGCCCCTTATAGGTGCGGATGTCCCAGCCGCCCTGTTGGCGCGCCCATTTCTCATGCGTTTCGCCGAGCGTCACGCCAAGGGTCTTGCCCTTGAGTTCGTCGAGGCTCTGCACCTTGGAATCCTGGTTGACGAAAACCGCACGGCCGGCGTGATAGTAGGGGCCGACGAAATCGACCACCTTCTCACGCTCCGGCGTGATCGTCATCGAGCCGACCACGGTGTCGTATTTGTTGGCGAGCAGGCCGGCGATGATGCCGTCCCAGGCGGTCGTGATGATGGTGCCCTTGACGCCGATACGCTCGGCGATGGCCTTGCCGATATCGGCGTCGAAGCCGACGACCTCGTTCTGGTCGTTGACGAAGTTGAAGGGGGGATACTGCCCGCTCATGGAAATCTTCAATTCGCCCGCCGCCTTGACCTTCTCGAGGTCATCGGCCCTGGCCGAGACGTTAGCGAAGGAAGACGCAAACAGCAGCGCCGCGACGGCAATGCCGGAAAATACCTTGTTCATTTGAAACCTGTCCTCTGGATGGAGCGCGAAGGCTTGTTCTTGGGAGGCGTTGGGGCGCACTCCTGACGGCAATGATTGCCTTTGCGGTAGCATTGCGCAAATAGATAATGGAAATAGGGAGCATAGATATCAGGAATGGCATTGCCGCGCCCCGAACGGCTGGTCTGGGATCTGGACTGGAACCTTTTGCGGACATTCGTCGTCATCGCGGAGGTGAAGAGCATCACGCGTGCCGCCGAGAGGCTGAACCTCAAGCAGCCAAGCGTCAGCAATGCGCTGCGGCGGCTGGAAGACCGGGTCGGCCGGCGGCTGGTCGAACGCGATGCGACGCGCTTCGAGCTCACCGAGGTTGGACGGCTTCTCTACGAGCAGAGCATCGAGGTGTTCGGCACCATATCGCAGCTGCCGCTCTTGATGCGCGGCATCAGCGACGATGTCACCGGCCACGTCATGATCGCGACCGCCAGCCATGTGGTCTCGCCGCTGTTCGATCGGGCGCTGTCGGAATTCCACCGCAACTATCCGCGCGCCAGCATCACCATTTCGGTCGCGGCAAGCACCGAAGTGGCCAAGCAGGTGAGGGAGCGCCGTGCTTCGTTTGGCGTCTGCCTGGTCAGCCAGCGCGATCCGGCGCTGCAATACGACATGGTCTATCGCGAGTTCTTCGGCTTCTTTTGCGGGCCGCGGCACAGGCTCTATGGGCAAACCGGACTGACACTCGCCGATCTCCGCGACGAGCCGTCAGTATCGTTCCAGACCGACCATATTTCGGATGCGCTGCGGCCGGTCGCACTGTTGCGTAGCGAAGCACGGCTGAACGCCGATGTCGTGGGCGTTTCGTCGAGCCTGGAGGAGGTGCGGCGCATGATCGTCGCCGGGCTCGGCATCGGCCCGCTGCCGCTGCATGTGGCGCGGCGCGATGTGGCCGACGGCGCGCTGTGGCGGCTGCCGCCCTATGATGCGCCGCCGGCCATCGATATCTTCCTGCTGGTCAATCCGGACAAGGCGATGAACCGCGCCGAGAAGGCGTTGCTGTCAGGGCTGCAGGCGCTGATTGCCGAGACGCCGCTCGAGGACCGTATCTACAAAGGCTGATACGCAATATCGACTGCGCGGCGGCAGACAAACACGGTTGCCTCCGCCCTATTCGTCGCCACGCCCTTGGCCCTCGTCAACAAAGCGACTATCTCAGGACAAGGCGGCGTTCCGCTCGGGGGGTCGACATGCTCAGAGTGCAGAAGGTCAAGGTCGACGACATCTACGTGCCGACGGCGCGTAAGAAGACGCTGCATCCCGAGACGGTCCGTCATCTCGCCGAGGACATTCTGGAAAATGGCATGAAGATGCCGATCCAGGTCCGTCACGACGGCAAGCGTCATATCCTGGTAGAAGGCCTGCATCGGCTGGAAGCGGCCAAGTGGCTCGGCGAGACCGAGATCGATGCCTATCTGGTGCAAGCCAAGCGCCACTGACGCGTCCTCGATTTCGCCGTTGATCCCCATCCACGGGAAAGCCCCGGAATTTCTCCTTGATGATGTCGGTTTGCATTTCGCTGGTTCGTCCTTGGGACGGAAGCCGGGTCAGACCAATATTCTCGATCGGTTTTCGCCCAGGTTGGGGCCGATGCACCAGCCAGCTCAAGAACGCACCGACACACGGACAGACTGGAGGAGATCGATATGTCCAAAGCCCTGCTTTTCGCCATTCTTGCTTCGGCCGCGGCGCTTCTCGCCTGTCCGGGCATCGCCAACGCAAACGAGGTAAA
Organism: Mesorhizobium sp. BR1-1-6; assembly: GCF_020165355.1. Taxonomy (NCBI): domain Bacteria; kingdom Pseudomonadati; phylum Pseudomonadota; class Alphaproteobacteria; order Hyphomicrobiales; family Phyllobacteriaceae; genus Mesorhizobium; species Mesorhizobium sp. BR1-1-6. The sequence goes on from NZ_JAIUHZ010000019.1 coordinate 15,212, forward strand.
ATCTGCCATGACGACCGAAGCGAAGACACCGCCGAAGCCTGAAAAATCCGGCCTGCTGCCGATCAACGGCCTGAATTACTATTATGCCGTCCACGGCAAAGGCGAGCCGCTGCTTCTGCTGCATGGCGGTCTCGGCACAGCGGACATGTTCGCCCCCATTCTGCCGAAGCTTGCCGAACATCGCACTGTCATCACCGTCGACCTGCAAGGCCATGGCCGCACCGCGCTTGGCGACCGGCCGTTCACGCTGGAGGCGATGGGCGACGACATGGCTGATATCGTCAAACGGCTTGGTTACGGCGAGGTCGACGTCATGGGTTATTCTCTGGGCGGCGGTGTCGCCTTCCGGATGGCCGTCCAGCACCCCGAAGCGGTGCGCCGGCTTGTGCTGGTCTCGACCGGCTATGCCGCCGACGGTTTCTATGACGAGATGCGCCCGCAGCAGGCGCAAGTGAGCGCGGCAGCGGCCGATTTCATGAAGGACACGCCGATGTACAAATCCTACGTCGCCGTGGCGCCGCATCCCGAGGAGTTCCCGAAGCTGCTCGACACGCTCGGCAACTTCATGCGCCAGAACTACGACTACTCGGCCGATGTTCCCAAGCTGAAGATGCCGGTCATGCTGGCCTACGGCGACAGCGACATGTACAAGCCCGAGCACGAGATCAAGTTCTACCAGATGCTCGGCGGCGGTTTGAAGGACGCCGGCTGGATGCGTGAAAACCTGTCGCGGAACCGCCTGGCGATCCTGCCCAACCGGACCCACTACGACGTCTTCTTCGCTCCAGAGCTGACGGCCGCCGCGCTGCCGTTCCTCAACGGTGAGACCAAGGTGAAGAGCTGGGATGAGGTGGTCGGCGAAACCGAATAGCTTGCCCGGCATTGGCTGCCGGCGGTCTCCTTCGAGGCGGCCGGCAGTTTTTGTCGCCGCAGCCATCGCAGCCGTCGATGGGATCGCATCAATGCTATTGAATTGACCCGATGTCGGGCGTCGATAGTCTCGCATCAAATCTTCTCGGGAATGGATACGGCAATGGCTAAATATCAGGGCGGATGCCTGTGCGGAGCGGTGCGTTATCGCGCCGACGTCGAGCCCGTCAACGAACGCATCTGCCATTGTCGGCTTTGTCAAAAGGCGATCGGCGCCGCCTTCAACGCGCGTGTGCTGTTTCGCATCGACGATGTGACGGTCGAAGGGCCGTTCGCGATCGTGAACAGCTCGCCGGATGTTAAGCGCGGGTTTTGCCCAAGCTGCGGTACGACGATGTTTTCGCGGCGCGATGCCGCCGGCATCATGGGCGTCACCACCGGGTCACTCGACGATCCGTCCGTCTTCAAGCCGCAGATGCATATCTGGACCGCCTCCAAGCAGCCCTGGGTGGTGCTCGATGACGGCTTGCCGCAGCACGAAGGCGCGCCGCCTGCCTGAGGCCTCTGGCCTCCCTTCTCGTCTTAGGAAAGAAAATGGATCTGCGCTCGAGCGCCGAGACGGTTGAGCCGTGCTGGATGAAGTGCGGCATTGCCGCATCCACCCTTCGGGCCAACAGAAGGGTGAAGTTACGTTACCGTGACCAAAATTAATCGAAACAGTCACGAAATAACCGAAACAGTCACGCGAAAGCCGGCAAAGCGTCATTGGCGAGCCATCATTGTCTTCCTATTTAACCGGTGCGGGCCGGCATTCGAGGAGACGACGGATGAACGACAGCATCAGTACCCTGGACGAGCTTTTGAGCGATCCGATGGTCCTGCTTGTGATGGAGCGCGATCGTGTGCGCCCGGAACAGGTGCGCATGCTGCTCGAACGGGCGCGTCGGCCTTCCGTCGAGGAGCCGGTTGTCCCGCCGGCGCACGTGATCGCCAGGGCGTGCCAGAAACTCTGGCTGTGCCCCTGATCGCATCGTGATTTCCTCCAGTTTTTGCAGACCGGCCCGCCGGCCCGGTCTGGACACTGCCTGGCGCTGCCAGCGCGCCGAGGCGGCGCGGTGTTGATATTCGACACGCCTTCCGCACTCGGTGACCCATTCCCGGGCGCCAGTTCACAAATCCGTAAATTGATTTTCCGGCCCATGGCGGTATGGCTTGCCCGGGCCGATCGCCAGCGGTCGTCTTCAGCGCACTCGATCTCTCATATATGGAATTCGACATGGCCGGCAGCTGCATGCAAGGGATGGACATGGGCTTTGTCGGCCTGGGCTACGCCAAGGTCGCATTTCTCGGCTTGGTGCAAGGCATCACCGAACTGCTGCCGATTTCCTCGACCGCCCACATGCGCGTCGTCCCGGCGGTGCTGGGCTGGCAGGATCCCGGCTCCGCTTTCTCCGCCGCCATGCAGCTTGCGGCCCTCGCCGCGGTGATCAGCTACTTCTGGAACGATGTCAGGGACATCCTGTCCGGTTCGGTCAGTGCCTTGAAACGGCGCGATTTGGCCGACCGACATTTCCGGCTGGCGCTCTGGATCGTGCTGGCGACGATCCCGATCGTCATCGCCGGCGTGGCTCTGTCTGGTATGCTCAACGCCTGCAATTCGCCGTTGCGCGGCCTCGGGGTCATCGGCTGGGCCTGCATCGTGATGGCACTCCTGCTGGCGCTGGCCGAACTCCGTGCCCGCCATGCGCGAACCATGGGCCAGGCGTCCATGGCCGATGCGCTGCTCGTCGGCATCGCCCAAATCGGCGCATTGATCCCGGGCGTCTCGCGGTCCGGTTCGACCTTGACGGCAGCACTGGGGCTCGGCTTCAAGCGGGAAGAAGCGGCGCGCTTTTCATTCCTGCTTGGGCTGCCGGCCATCGCACTCGCCGGTCTCAAGGAGCTTTGGGAACTGCACAAGGCCCATCTCGATGCCCATGGCTGGTCGATCCTCGCGGTCGGCCTGGTGGTTGCCTCGCTATCCGCCTTCTTCGCCATATGGGGCCTGATGCGCGTGCTGGAACGCTTCTCAGCCTGGCCTTTCGTCATTTATCGCGGCGTGCTCGGCATCGCCCTGCTGCTGGCCCTGGCGATGGGATGGCTTGCCTGAAGCAATCCCGGAAAAGCGCGCAGCGGTTTTCCGCCGGCTTCAGACAAGGGACTAAAAGGCAACCCCAGGAACGTGCGAGCCGGTGTTGCTTCGGCGCAACCCCGGTCGGGCATGCGTCGATCGCCAAAGATGTGATCGGCCGCCTTCATTGACTCCAGGCAAAATCCATCTTTAACGTTCTGTTAACAAAAATAGATGGGTGGGGCCGTATGGCATCCTCGGTGGGTTGGCGCCGCAAGGCGAGGGGTTTGGGGTTTGCGTTTGCGCTGACGGCTTTTTGTTCGGCCGCGGGTTTGGCGAATGCGGGACCGCTTTCCATGACCATCGGCGGGCAAACCTCCCAGCCGATCGGGCACTATGATTTTTGCAAGGTCCATTCTGCCGAATGCTCCATCCGCTCGCCCGCCAACGCTCCGGAGAGCATGACCGGCCAGCTGTTGCGGGAAATTTCCGCCGTAAATCTCTCGGTCAACACCCGCGTCAAGCCGATGAGCGACATGGACAATTACGGCAAGGATGAGTGGTGGGCCTACCCCGATAACGGATTTGGCGACTGCGAAGACTACGCGCTTGAAAAGCAGCGCGAACTCCAGGCCGCCGGCATTGCCATTGCCAATCTGCTGATGACGGTGGTGCGCAAGCCCGACGGCGAAGGCCACGCCGTGCTTACGGTGCGCACCGACAAGGGCGATTTCGTCCTCGACAATCTCAGCGACAAGGTTCGTCTCTGGAACCAGACAGGCTATCGCTATCTGAAGAGACAGGCGAGCGACAACAGCGGTCGCTGGGTTTCCATCCTTGGCGGCGACGAGCGGCTCGTCAGCTCTGTTCAATGATGTCGCCGATGTCTTGCGTCGGCAGCCGCACTTCGACCTTGGCCGTTTGATCCATTCCCGCTTGGGACCGTTCTTGCGTCGTGCCGGCGAATGCTGGCGGCGGCTCGTTGGAACAGGCAATCCGGTGCGCGCATGGATCTTTTGACTGTCCTCCAATCCGCGCCATTACTGCTCGCGCTGATCAAGACCGCGCTGCCGTCGGCGGCGGCGATCATGGGGGTCGGCCAATGGTTCGCCTCGTTGCCGCCGTGCCGCGACCTCGTCTTCGAGGCCACCAGCTACCTGGTCTGCGAGGTCGATCCCAGGCAATATCGAATCGAATTGTTCTGGAAGGATCCGGCCGGCAAGCCCTATCACTCGCTGCACAATCTCGACGATGCCCAGCGGCGGGCCGGGCGCACGATGCTGTTCGCCATCAATGCCGGAATGTACCATCCAAACCTCGCGCCGGTCGGCCTGTATGTCGAGCGCGGGCAGGAACTGGCCTCGGCGAAGGTCGGGTCGGGAAGCGGCAATTTTTCGCTCCAGCCCAATGGTATTTTTTACATCAGCGACGGCAAGGCCGCGGTCCGCGCGACAAGGGATTTCCTAGAGAAGCGTCCGCCCACCGATTATGCCACGCAGTCCGGGCCGATGCTGGTGATCAACGGCCGATTGCACCAGAAATTCCGGGCCGACAGCACCTCGCGCAAGACGCGCGACGGTGTCGGGGTGCGAAAGGACGGCGTCGTCGTCTTCGCCATTTCGAATGGCACGGTGACATTCCATGCATTCGCGCGCCTGTTTCGCGACGGGCTCGGCTGCGACAATGCGCTGTTCCTCGACGGGTCGATATCGAGCCTGCTCGCGCCGGCCATCGGCCGCAATGACGACTACTGGAACCTGGGGCCGATGATCGGCGTCTTCAGGCGATAGGATGGGGCAGGCGTAGATTGCGCTTGTCGTCGCGCACGGCCCACACCCGCAACCGTGCCGAACATGCTTAAAAACTTGATTCAATCTTTATTGGTAATTTCTCGTTCATAACTAGACCTGGTTTGTCCGTCGGCCGTTGCCTTCGGTCTGTTGTGTTTGAGTACAGGTCCAGATGCGGTTACCAGGCGCCGTCAGTTTCGTGATCGCAACGCTGTGCCTTGCCGGCTGCTCGTCGACATCCGGCATGGACGCGCTGGACATCCAGAAGCCGTCGAACGAGATCACCAACTCGGTGGTGCGACCAAGCGCGCCGATCGCATCCGCCCCAGTGACCAAGGCCGAACGGAGAATGGCAGCCGAACGGAGGGTGGCGGAAGCCACGCCGGTGGACGAGAATGTCCGGCCTTACGGCCTGGCGGAGGAAGAGACGGTGGCGTTTCCGGCGCCCGACCTGCCGGACAGCGTCGAGCCGCCGGTCGTCGAGCCGGCGGCGCTGGTATCGCCGCCGAAGCTCTTGTCGCGGGTGGCACCGCCGATGCTGGCCGGGCCTGTCACGCGCTACGGCTTTCGCGATGCCAAGCCGATCAATTTCGGCCGCTCCTCGCCCCGCCATCTTGCCGTGCATGGCGTCGACGTGTCGCGCTGGCAAGGCAACGTCAACTGGGAGAAGCTGCGCGCCCAAGGCGCCAACTTCGCCTACATCAAGGCGACCGACGGCGGCGACCATCTCGATCCGATGTTCACCAGGAATTGGCGCAACGCCGACGCCGCAGGGCTGAAGCGCGGCGCCTATCACTTCTTCTACTGGTGCCGCACCGCCGGCGAGCAGGCCGACTGGTTCATCCGCAACGTGCCCAGGGTCGAGGGCGCCTTGCCGCCGGTGATCGATGTCGAATGGAACGGCGAATCCAGCTGTAAGCGGCGCCCGTCGCGCGAGAAGGTGCTGGAGAAGATGCAGGTGTTCATGGACAAGCTTGAACGCCATTACGGCCAGCGGCCCATCATCTACACCGCGCCCGATTTCTACCGCGACAATCTGCAAGGCGCCTTCCTGGACTACCCGTTCTGGCTGCGCGCGGTGGCGAGACACCCATCGAAGGTCTATACCGGCCGCAAATGGCTGTTCTGGCAATATTCCGGCTCCGGCCTGTCGCATGGCGTAACCGGCCGCATCGACCTCAACGTCTTCCACGGCGACGAACGGCAATGGCGCGCCTGGGCCGGCGGCCGGCAGATGGTGGCCGACGCGGATTGAACCGTCGGCTCCGTTCAGGCGCTTTGCGCCGCCGGATCGGCGGTCAGCGGCAATTTCAGGATTTCGCTAACCACCCGCTCACCTTTTCGCAATTGGGTTCTCCAACTCGACGATGCCGGCGACACCGCTCTTCGTGCCGACGACATCTTCACGCCGGAGGGCCTCTACAGCCTGACGCCGTCAGAGCACCCGAATGCTCGATTTGAGGACCATGTGGCCAAGGAATTCTATCGTCTGCGAGCCGCCGAGAGAGACGACAAATTCACACTCTGAGGCAGAGGGTCAACGCTTCGCCCCAGTCGGTTCGCCCTCCGTTTGACAACGACCAAGTCGTCCAGGCCCTCATCATATTCGTAGGCAACACCGTCGGCGACAACGACCTTGTGTGGGTTGGCAATTCGGCAAACCTGGCGACCAAGTTGACCGCCGAAAGCGCAGATTACCCGACCTGGATCACCGATCGTGTGTATAACTATTTGGATGACGGTCAGAAGCTTTCAAACGGAACGAACATGTGGAAATCATGGAAGTGGACTAAGCACAATAACGATGTGATCTATTCGTCTACTTACTACTGGAAGTTCTGAGGGCTGGGGTGATTGACAGATTCGTCGGCGAAGGTGGGCGGCGGCTTCGAGTGGAGGCTCTGCGCGGGCAGAAATTGGTTTCGGGCAACGGTGCACTGGCCGAAGAGCTGGCTGACGCCGTTGAATTGATCTCCTTGGGGAAGGGGCGGGTACTCATCCAGCAAGGCGGCCACGACAATGACGTTTATTTCATCATCGCGGGCTCGTTCGAAGTCGTTGTTAACGGCCGTCGGGTAGCCGCCCGTGGCCCTGGCGACTGTGTCGGCGAGATGGCCGCCATTGAGCCGACACAGAGAAGATCGGCGATGGTGGCTGCGAGCGAAGCCTCCGTCGTAGCCCGGTTGAGCGAAGGGCAATTCACCGAAATCGCCTCCCGCTATCCGGAAATGTATCGCTTCATCGCCAGGGAGCTCTCCAGGCGGCTGTTGCAGCGGAACGCGACGATCGGCGCATATCGAGATAGGATTCGGGTGTTCCTGATCTCGTCTGGCGAGGCCGTGGCCGTCGCAAGGATAATCCAGAACGCACTCAGCCGGGACTTCCTGGTCGTTCCGTGGACCGACGGGGTGTTCAAGGTCGCGAGCTATCCCCTCCAAAGTTTGGAGGACGAGTTGGAAAAGTGCGATTTCGCGATTGCGGTCGCGCATGCCGATGACATGACGGAAAGCAGAGGCAGGGACTGGCCCAGCCCGAGGGATAACGTCGTTTTCGAACTTGGTCTGTTTATGGGTCGCTTGAACCGTCAACGCGCAATTCTGATGGAACCCCGAGAGGAGAAAGTGAAGCTTCCAAGCGACTTGGCAGGCGTAACGACGATCCCCTATCGCTATGTGCCCGGGGACGACGCCGCTGCCTTGATGGGGCCGGCCTGCAATGACCTGCGAGACCACATAAACAGGTTAGGTCCATTCAATGGATAGCATACCCGGCGATACGGCGTCGCAACAAGCTCCGACGAGTAGCTTAGCCTAGTGGAGAGCTGACACCCAGTTCTCGCCGGCTTCCCACACGATCTGGACAGCCCAGACAATTGGCGGGGCTGCCATGCAGACAAACGAAGCCAGAACCATGCGGCCGGCTGCGTTGAAGGTCTTGAATTTACGATTGGCGATGCGTGCCTGCACGGCCACCTGGACAGCTAGGTCATCCAGATATTCGGCGGTGAACGACTGTCCTTCTACAGGGTAGTACCGCTGTTTGGCGGCCGGACCGAAATCGTCGATTTCCAGGGATGCGATGTCGCCGAAGTAAAGAAGGTTGCTAGTTTCCTTCCGTTCAGGGCGAAGATGGTGCAGCAATCTTGGAAGGAAGGACGCGAGCGTCACCACCGCTGCCACTGCCAGCAACGGCAGAGACACCAGAAAGGCAGCTCGAAACCCGATCGGAGGCTCGTCCGTGGAACGGAGGATTCCGATTATGAATCCCATCCACACGGAGCAGAACGTAAGCAGTGCTGCGTTCTTGGCTTCCGCGAATTTGACGAGATCCATCATTCGACCGTGGTTGGCGGCCAAGGCCTTTTCATAGCTTTCCTGCTGATCGTCCTTAGCCATCGGAATTCCTATGCGGCTTCAGGCAGTTCAGTGCCGACGAGGTCCCGGAGGGGACACTCGTCCATTGTTCCGCAGCACTTGAGGGAGGAGCCCTTGAAGCTGTCGAAGAATTCCGCCTCGGCTAGGCGCCAGTTTTTAAGCGCCGCCGCGAGGTCGGCGAACACCTGCGCATGGTCGGAGCATGCCACCAGCGGCAATCCGCTTCCTTGGTCACACTTGCACCTCTGGCGCCGGGTCATCACGCGGCCGCTCTCGATGTCGACTGTAAGCAGCCTCCTGCCGTCGAGCAGAAGCCGCAATCGATCGTGGCCGCCAAGCCTCCTTCGCAATGTCGCGAGACGCCCTTCCTTCAATGCCTTCTCGAAAGCCTCGCCTAAGCTTATGGCGCTGGCTTCAGCTGCCGCCTGGTATCTCGCAGCTTCGGACCCGTGGGCTCTTGCTTCGCCTTTTCCGGGCCAGCTGCGAAGTGCCGCCGCCGTGCGTTGCCTCAGAAGGAAAATGAGCAGCTTCCCCCACCATCGCCCGGCGGCCTCTGCGTTGGTGATTTCATGCGGTTCTGCCTCCACCCAATAGAGACAGAACGTGCCGTCGAAGTTGATGTGGCGCTCCGGGCAGAAGGAGGGGAGGTGTTCGGCTTTTGTCTCCTTTGCGACTATCTTGTCTCCGGCATCAATGACCTTGATAAGAAACCGCGTTGCGGGTGCACCGGACGCGTTGACCAGTTGAACGGCAAAGATCGCGACATTGTCGATCAGGCTCACCAGATCCGAGTGGTTGTCGCGTGCAGTTTCGGCCAGAAGGGCGAGGGCCGACATTGCCGTCAGCGCCCCTCCGAGTGTGGGCGGAACGGTTCCTCCGCAGCCCTGGCGATGGCCGGGCTCTTCGCGGCATACGCGGCGACATGCGCTGCTTTGGCCACCTTGTCGCCTTCGGCCGTGAGCGCCTCAAGCACCACGTCATAGGTCAGTCCGGATTTCCGGCGTGATGTCCCGAAGAGTGTCCGTACAGATTCCGGGCCAGCATCGTACGCCGCCTTTCCGATCGCGGTTTGCTCGCCCTTGCAGCGCTTCTGCTCGGCTTCCGAATCGAGGACGGCGCGACCTGTGGAGCAACGAACGCGCTCGCCCTGCATGCCCAGTCGGGTAATCGCCGTCGGGCCGAATTCAAAGCCTATGGCTAGTCCGAGATCGTCGGTGTCCACGTGACTCACCCCAAGTCTTTCGAGCGCCAGATCGAAGCTGCTGCGCAATCCTCCGGCACACAGGGCTGAGGTAGACACCGTATCCTCGGTGTACGTCTGGTAGGCCGTTCCCTCCATCACGTGGCCGTGGATGCAATCGCCGATGAAGCGAATACGCCGTCCCGAGAAATCGGAGGAAAGGACCCGGTCGAGTTCCGAACGGATGACGTGGAGACAGCGAACGACGTCTTCCGGATCGTCATCGATGTGTGCGTCGAGATATCAAGGTCGCGCAAAGGAGGGGTCGCCCGGCTGAACACGAAAGCGCCGATCGGGTTTTTCTTGTTGTCAGCACGCCAGTCGGACACGACGGAATCCTTGCTCAGGCCAAGATTTGCCGCTTCCTGGCAATCTGCGATTTCGGCTTCCGCGAGCGGCGTGAGAGGGACGTCTTCGTCGTCAAGCTCTTCGAGCCTGATTACCTTCCTCGCCTCGTTGCTCAGATATATGCCGGTGTCGCTCCCATTCGATGCGATCTTCGCTGCCATGTTGGCGGGACGACCTAGGAACAGCGGTTCACGGTTGCCGTTGCGGCCGTTGTTAACGACGAGCGCCCGGCCGCTGTCGATGCCAATTCGAACCTCGGCTGCCGGGATGTTCTCGTCGTCATCGCCAGTTTCAAGCAGGACATCGCTGATCAGTTGTGCGATGGCGACGGCACGGTTAACGCGATCGTCTTCCGCGTCTTCGCCATAGGGCTTGGCGACGACGGCATGGAGCCGTTGATTATGGAAGTCTACGCGGATTGCGTCGGAGGCGGCCAGAATGCGATGGACGGCCCGATAATGCAGGTTGAGGAACCGCAGCGTTCGCTTGTGGCAGGTTTCGCCTTCCGACTGCGTGCTTTCCAGCATCCCTCTCAGGTTCAGGATGTCGACATAGAGGTGAACCGCATCCATGCGGTACGCCTTGTTTGTCGGTATCGATTTCAGCGATGTGTCCCGCTTGTAGTCCACGACGGTCACGGACTCGACTTCCTTAATGCGGGCATCGATCGCGTCCTTGGCGCGATCATATTTCCAGTTGTTCGACATACCTACTCCTATCGACAAGGGCGCTTGGGATCGCCCAGCTACTTCGCAATGAATTCAAGTGAGTTCACACCGGGACACCGTGCTGCGACGAAATCAATCCGGTTGATTGTGCGGTCTTTATTTCGCTCGGAATGCGTTCAATTCCTGATTTGTTCCCGTTGGCATTCCCGGGCGCGAAACGCGCCCGGGAATTGAGTTTTTCTGGCTTATTGCACGAGGTGAGCAGACTTCGTGTGCCGAACGAGCGATCTACCTTGACGTTGAGCGAGATTCAGTGACGCGTCAGGCTAGCCAGTCCTCAGCTGCACCCGCTCGTCGAACCACAGGTGTCGCACTTCTCGCAAGTGCCGTTCCGCACCATGGTGAAGTTATGGCATTCCGAGCATTCGTTGCCGGTGTAGCCCTGCATCAGCGATTGCTGGCGTCGGGTGGCGGCAAGCGCCTTGGCTTCCGCGGCCTCGTGCGCGGCGGCGTCGGAGAACAGCCCTTCGGCACCCGAAGCCCCGGCTTCCTCCTCGGCGATGTCCTCGACCAGTTCCCTGGCGCGTTCCTCATAGTCCCGCTTGTAGGCGATGGCCTCGTCGCTCGCCGGCTTCAGCGCCAGTACGTTGGAGCCGGAGAAGGCCGTCGGCGCCACGCGGGCAGGGGCCGTGGCCGGGGCGGAACCGCCGAATCCCTTGGGTTCGGCGCCCGACACCAGCTTGACCGGCGAGGCACCGCGGTAGAGGCCCTTGGAGAAGGGCGTGGCCTTGCCTTCGGTGATGCCGCGCCCAAGTGCCGTCTTGTCGAAATCCGACTGGTCGACATGGGCGAGGTCGTGGCGGTTGAGATAAGAGACCGCAAGTTCGCGGAACACGTAGTCGAGGATCGACGTCGCGTTCTTGATCGCGTCATTGCCCTGCACCATGCCGGCCGGCTCGAACTTGGTGAAGGTGAAGGCTTCGACAAATTCCTCCAGCGGCACGCCATATTGCAGGCCGAGCGAGATGGCGATGGCAAAATTGTTCATCATCGCCCGGAAGGCCGCGCCTTCCTTGTGCATGTCGATAAAAATCTCGCCGAGACGCCCGTCGTCGAACTCGCCGGTGCGCAGATAGACCTTGTGGCCGCCGACGACCGCCTTCTGCGTGTAACCCTTGCGGCGGTTCGGCAGCTTTTCGCGGTCGCGGTAGAGACGCTCGACGACGCGCTCGACGATCTTTTCGGTGACCTGCACCGCACGCTGCGCGGCGGGCGCGGCGACCAGTTGTTCGATTGCCTCGTCCTCGTCCTCCTCGCCATCGGCGAGCAGCGAGGCATTGAGCGGCTGCGACAGCTTCGAGCCGTCGCGGTAGAGCGCGTTGGCCTTCAGCGCCAGCTTCCACGACAGCATGTAGGCGCTCTTGGCGTCCTCCACCGTGGCGTCGTTCGGCATGTTGATGGTCTTGGAAATGGCGCCGGAAATGAAGGGCTGTGCCGCCGCCATCATCTGGATGTGGCTGTTGATCGACAGCGAGCGCTTGCCGATCTTGCCGCAGGGGCTGGCGCAGTCGAACACGGGAAGGTGTTCGGCTTTGAGGAAGGGCGCTCCCTCAAGCGTCATCGCACCGCAGACATGGATGTTGGCGGCTTCGATGTCCTTCCTGGAGAAGCCCAGCGCCGGCAGCATCTCGAACGAGAAGTCGTTGAGCTGCTCGTCGGTGAAGCCAAAGGTCTCCTTCACCCAGTCGGCGCCCAGCGTCCACTGGTTGAAGACGAACTTGATGTCGAAGGCCGACTTCAGCGCCGCGTTGAGCGCCGCGATCTTGTCGTCGGTGAAGCCCTTGGCCTTGAGCGAGCCGGGGTTGATGCCGGGAGCCTGGTTGAGATTGCCGTGGCCGACGGCGTAGGCCTCGATCTCAGCGATCTGGCTTTCCGAATAGCCCAGCGTGCGCAGCGCTTCCGGCACGGCGCGGTTGATGATCTTGAAATAGCCGCCGCCGGCAAGCTTCTTGAACTTCACCAGCGCGAAGTCGGGTTCGATGCCTGTTGTGTCGCAATCCATGACCAGTCCGATCGTGCCGGTCGGCGCGATGACGGTCGCCTGCGCGTTGCGATAGCCGTGCTCCTCGCCGAGTTCGATGGCGCGGTCCCAGGCAGCCTTGGCGTGCGTCGCCAACTCCTGCTGCTTGAGGTCGGAAGCGACCAGCGGCACCGGGTTGACGGCCAGCTTCTCGTAGCCGTCCTTGTCGCCATAGGCGGCGCGGCGATGATTGCGCATGACGCGCAGCATGTTCTGCGCATTGCGGTCGTAATCGGGGAAGGCGCCGAGTTCGGACGCCATCTCGGCCGAGGTGGCGTAGGCGGTGCCGGTCATGACGGCGGTGAGCGCGGCGCAGATGGCGCGGCCCTCATCGGAATCGTAGGGAATGCCCGAGGTCATCAACAGGCCGCCAATATTGGCATAGCCGAGGCCCAGCGTGCGGTAGTCGTAGGAGAGCTTGGCGATCTCCTTTGACGGGAACTGCGCCATCATGACCGAGATTTCCAGCACGATGGTCCACAGCCTGACCGTATGCTCATAGGCAGCGATGTCGATCGTGCCGTCGGCATTGCGGTAGGGGAGCAGATTGATCGAGGCGAGATTGCAGGCCGTGTCGTCGAGGAACATGTATTCCGAGCACGGGTTGGAGGCCCGGATCGCACCGGCGGATGCGCAGGTGTGCCAGTCGTTCATCGTCGTGTTGAAGTGCAGGCCCGGATCGGCGGATGCCCAAGCGGCGTAGCCGATCTTTTCCCAGAGATCCCTGGCCTTCAGCGTCTTCAGCACCTTGCCGTCCTTGCGGGCGGTGAGATGCCAGTCGGCATCATCCTCGACGGCGCGCAGGAAATTGTCCTTCAGCGACACCGAATTGTTGGAGTTCTGGCCCGACACGGTGAGGTAGGCGTCGGAATCCCAGTCGGTGTCGTAGGTCTTGAACGACATCGAGGTGTAGCCCTGCTTGGCGAACTGGATGACGCGGTAGATATAGTTCTCCGGCACCGCGTCCTTCTTGGCCGCCTTGATCTCGCGCTTCAGCGCCGTGTTGATGGCGGGGTCGAAGCAGTCGTCGTCATGGCCTTCGCAGTTGACGCAGGCCTTCATGATCGCTTCGAGATGCTTCTTGACGATCTTGGAGCCGGTCACCAGCGAGGCGACCTTCTGCTCTTCATTGACCTTCCAGTCGATGAATTCCTCGATGTCGGGGTGATCGGCGTCGACGATGACCATCTTGGCGGCGCGGCGCGTCGTGCCGCCCGACTTGATGGCGCCCGCGGCGCGGTCGCCGATCTTGAGGAAGCTCATCAGGCCGGACGAACGGCCGCCGCCGGACAGCTTTTCGCCCTCGCCGCGCAGCAGCGAGAAATTGGAGCCGGTGCCCGAGCCGTATTTGAACAGGCGCGCCTCGCGCACCCACAGATCCATGATGCCGCCCTCATTGACGAGGTCGTCCTGCACGCCCTGGATGAAGCAGGCATGCGGCTGCGGGTGCTCGTAGGAGGATTTCGACTTCGTCAGCTTGCCGGTGAACGGGTCGACATAGAAGTGGCCCTGGCTCGGGCCGTCTATGCCATAGGCCCAGTGCAGGCCGGTGTTGAACCATTGCGGCGAGTTCGGCGCCACGCGCTGGGTGGCCAGCATATAGGCAAGCTCGTCGCGGAAGGCGCGCGCGTCTTCCTCCGACTTGAAATAGCCGCCCTTCCAGCCCCAATAGGTCCAGGTGCCGGCCAACCGGTCGAAGACCTGGCGGGCGTCGATCTCGGACCCGTAGCGCTCGGCTTCCGGCAACTTGGCAAGTTCGGCCTCGTCGGCGACTGAGCGCCACAGGAAGGAGGGAACATCGTTCTCCTCGACCTTCTTCAGCCGCGCGGGGACGCCGGCCTTGCGGAAATATTTCTGCGCCAGGATGTCGGCGGCGACCTGGGAGAATTGCGCCGGCACGTCGATATTGTCCAAGCGGAACACCACCGAGCCATCCGGATTCTTGATCTCGGAGAGCGCCTTGCGGAATTCGATCTCCGCGTAAGCCGATTGTCCCTGTCTGGTGAAACGACGCTCGATGCGCATTGGTCCGGTCCCTTTTGTCTATATATAGCGCTTTCGTCAGGAGATTTCTGCTCCCAATGCGAAACGCGCATGTCCGCCGTCTGCCGGCGTTCGAAAACGGCCGGCTCTCCATTTTCGCGGTCTTCGTCCGCCTTGCTGGTCAAACTTCTTGCGAAGCGCCTGTCCAACTCACCGACGAACCCGCGGGTCCCTCAAAACTGATTTTTTCCGATTCCCTCACTCGAGGGAAATTCACATTATCTAGCGTCGAACCTGCCTGCAAACACTAAATATAGTGTTAACAGACAATTTATTCCAGTCCGACAATTCTCCCTTTTATCGCCCACGCCCCACAATCCCAACGCTTCCGCCAGCCTCGTAAACAGGCGGAAATGTGGGGAAAAACGCACATAATCCGGGAAAAAGACCGGGCTCAGAACTTTCCGGTCGCGCTCTCAACAGGAGCGCATGGCCTATAAAAGGCGACTCGTTTTGCGCCGTCAAGGATTCGTTTGCGTAGCTTTTGTGACCTCAACATCTTGTGTGTCACACATGTGGATAACGGGGATAGAATGGAGCTGCCGCGGTAGCCCCCGGCCGAGGGGACAAAGACGCGCTTGTCAGGCTTCGCGACGGCTCCGGGGCGTGATCCAGGCACAGACCATCTGGCGCATCCGACGTCGCGGATCAGCCGTAATGCGTCCTGGGCTTCGGCTCGGTTCCGGTGAAGTGCACCCCGATCCGGCCGTTGCGGCGCCAGCGGACCTCGCATCGATAGCCGATGCCGTCGACGGGCACATAGAGAAGGAAATGATCCGGAATCGTTGCTTCGGGCGGAACCTTGAGTTCGGCGCCACCTTCATTTTGATTGCGCAGCGTGCAGCCAACTTCCGAATTCGAGATGCCCGTGATGATCGTGCCGCCCTTGAGCACGCGCTGGCGATGCTCGCGCTTGTGCTCGTCGGATCTCTCTGGATTGGGATTTGCGGGATTTGTCATCGGTAAAACGCCAGGATCGGATCAGATCCTATTACGTCTTCATTAGAAAAGCATTCACGCCGCAGGCGCCCCCGTCCGAGCTGCTTGGTGGCGCGGCCGGTCCCGGTTCAGGCAAACCGACGCGGGTCGGCGCAGAAATAGGCGATGATCTGGCAAAGATCCGGTTCGTTGACCATGCGCACCGCTTCGCTCGAACTGACCCATTTGCGGGTGCGGGAGCGTTTTTCCTTCCAATGGTCGGCGACCTTGTCGACATGCAGCGGGAACACCAATACCTCGCATGGCACTTCCTCGCCGGAGGCCAGGGCCTTGGCGTAGAAGTAGCGGCCGGCCTCGAGATGCGAGATCGTCCCGCGCAGTCCGGCTTCCTCGACAGCCTCGCGCGCCGCGGCTTCGCAAAGCGGCTCCCTGGCTTCAGGCCAGCCCTTCGGAAGCACCCAGCGGCCGGTATCGCGGCTGGTAATCAGCATGATCTCGACGCTGTTTCCGGTTTCGCGCCAGGGCAGGGCGGCTACCTGCAGACGGCACGGCGCGGTGCCGAAGAGTCGCCGGACCCTTTCGGCCAGATGGTTGTGCGTCGTTGGCCTCGTCAGCATCGGAGAAGCTAGCCCCAGCCTCCAGAATCGTTTGCCGTCTCACGAATCTTACGGCCAATTGTCGGCAATAAAAGTAAAAACTTTCATCAGGATGGCCGATTTTCGCCAATAGACGCCGATTTCCGCGCGCCAGCCAGCCTCGCGAGACCCTTTGCCTAGTGGATGAGACTTCCCTGCGGCTCGATTTGCAGCAGGTTGCTTGCCGCGAATCAGCCGGCGTGATCGTCGGCGATCGGCTTCTGGTAGGTGAAGCCCATGTCCCAGGGAAAATAGATCCAGGTATCCTGACTGACCTCGGTGACGAAAGTATCGACCAGCGGCCGCCCCTTCGGTTTGGCGTAGACGGTGGCGAAATGCGCCTTCGGCATCATGGCGCGCACGATGCCAGCCGTCTTGCCGGTGTCGGTCAGGTCGTCGATAATCAGCACGCCCGCGCCGTCGTCGGCAAGCAGGGCCGGCGTGACCTCCTTCAGCACCTGCAGCTGACCCTGGCTGCTGTAGTCATGATAGGAGGCGACGCAGACCGTCTCGATAACGCGTATGCCAAGCTCCCGCGAGATGATCGCCGCCGGCACGAGGCCGCCGCGCGTGATGCAGACGATCGCTTTCCATTGCGCCTTGTTGGTGCCGGCAAGCCGCCAGGCGAGCGCGCGCGCATCGCGGTGGAACTGGTCCCAGGAGACGGGAAAGGCTTTTTCGGGAAGGGACATCTTTCGCGCACTCCGCAGCACGCGCGGTCGCGCGCAGAAAACAGGGGAATGCGCGCGGAAGTAACTGGAAAACCTCGCGCTTGGCAAGAGCGGCCGCAAACGACACTGTGAACTTACCGCGACAGGAAAGCCGCCACCGGCGCGGTGCGCAGCACGGAGCGCGTCACTCCGCCGAACAGGAGCTGGCGCAGCCACGAGTGGCTGTAGGCGCCAAGCACCAGCAAATCGGCGCCGGTCTCCGCGATCCTGGTCTGGATCACCTCGTCGACCGAGGTGCCGCCCGATCTCTGCACCGAGACACTCACGCTGGCGCCATGACGCGACAAGGCGGAAGCGATTTCCGCTCCGGCGGCCTCGGGGCGTTCATCGAGCGTGTCCGGCGGATCGATGACCAGAATGTCGGTTTTGTCGGCCTCGATGATGAAGGGCAGCGCATCGAAGGCGGCGCGTGCGGCCTCCTTGCTGCCGTTCCAGGCAAGCAGCACACGCTTGAAGGTGGTGATCAGTGGACCCAGGTGCGGCACTACCAGCACCGGCCGTCCGGCGTCGTAGACCAGTGTGTCGACGTCGGCGCTCGCATCGCCGCCCGTCTCGCGCTGCGCGGCGATGATCAGGTCGGCGGCACGCACGCTTGAAATGCCGGTCAGGGCGCTGTCGCCGGAAAAACTCTCCAGGCTGTGCCATTCGAAGGACAGGCCGGAATTCTCGATATGCCTGAGAAACGCGGCCCGCAGCTTTTCGGCCCGTTCGCGGTTCATGTCGGCCGAAACCTGCAGGAACTCGGTGTCGGGAAAGCCGGTGGCCGACGTGTAGGGCACCGGAAGCGCTTCGGCGTGGATGCCGATCAGATGGCTCTGGAAGCGGCCGGCAAGCGGAATGGCGAAGTCGAGCACGCGCTCCGCGTCCTGCTCGTTCTGCAGAATGGCGACGATGGTCTTGAAGCGCATGGTGATCCCCTCATTTTGCGAGCGATCCGCCCGCGGCAAGGAAACGTCGCCGCGTTGTGCTTGGTTCCGGCCTGGACCGGATCAGCTCGCGCTGCTGGCAAAGCCGGCCACCATCGCCTCGACATCGGCGCGCGCAGCGTCCAGGGCCTGCTGGCTGCGGGCACGGACCACCAGTTCGGTCCA
The DNA here is from genome assembly GCF_020165355.1 of Mesorhizobium sp. BR1-1-6. NCBI lineage: Bacteria > Pseudomonadati > Pseudomonadota > Alphaproteobacteria > Hyphomicrobiales > Phyllobacteriaceae > Mesorhizobium > Mesorhizobium sp. BR1-1-6. The sequence continues at coordinate 33,131 of NZ_JAIUHZ010000019.1, forward strand.
GAACTTGCCGTCGCCGTATTTCGGATAGGAGCCGATGATCGTGTCCGGATGCGCTTTCTGGATCTCGCCCAGCGGCCCGCCGACGAGACCTTCGCCGAACGGGCAATGCACCGCTGCCGACAGCATTTTCGTGCCGGCTTTCAGCGTCGGCACGACATTGTCGAGCATGGCCTGGAAGATCGAGGGCACGCCCGCCATCACGTGGACATTTCCGATGCGGAATCCGGGCGCGACCGACACCGGATTGTCGATATGGTCGGCGCCGCGCGGCATTCGGGCCATGCGCTTGCGGGCCTCGGTGTATTCGATGCCGCGAGCGGCATAGCTTGCTTCCAGCAGGGCATAGGCCTTGGCATCGTATTCGCACGGCACGCCGAAGGCCTTGGCAATCGAATCGGCTGTGATGTCGTCATGGGTCGGGCCGATGCCGCCGGTTGTGAACACATAGGTATAGCGGGCCCGCACTGCATTTACCGCTGCGACGATCTCGTCTTCCTCATCGGGAACGATGCGCACCTCCTTCAGGTCGATGCCGATGGCCGTCATGATGTCAGCCAGATGGCCGATATTCCTGTCCTTGGTGCGGCCGGACAGGATCTCATCGCCGATGACGAGCATGGCGGCGGTAACGATTTCAGACATCGAAGGCTCCGGCAAAAACGGGGTCGCCTGAAATAGCGCGGCACGCGGCCAGCGGCAATGCCACCCGACCGGTTAACAAACTGTGCCCGCCTACGCGGTATTCCCCGAATATTGGCGCCCTAAGTACCCTGGCGTGGCCGGGCGGACGAGGATCATCACGTCAAGGAGACGCAAATGGCCAAAGTACTTGTTCTCTACTATTCGAGCTGGGGTCACATGGAGCAGATGGCCAAGGCCGCAGCCGAAGGCGCTCGCGAAGCCGGTGCCGAGGTGACCATCAAGCGCGTCGCCGAACTCGTGCCCGAAGCGGTCGCCAAGGCCGCCCACTACAAGCTCGACCAGGAAGCGGCGATCGCCAGCCCGCTGGAACTCAGCGACTATGACGCGATCATCGTCGGCGCCTCGACGCGTTACGGAATGATGTGCGCGCAACTGAAGAACTTCTTCGACCAGACCGGCCCGCTATGGGTCAAGGGCGCGCTGATCAACAAGATCGGCTCGGTGATGTCTTCGACCGCGACCCAGCACGGCGGCGCGGAACTGGCGCTGATCAGCACCCAGGCCATGCTTCAGCACCACGGCATGATCATCGTTCCCCTGTCCTATGCCTATCAGGCTCAGATGGGCAACGATGTCGTGCGTGGGGGGGCGCCCTACGGCATGACCACCACAAGCGACAGCGACGGTTCGCGCCAGCCTTCGGCGCAGGAACTCGAAGGCGCGAAGTTCCAGGGCGGGCGCGTCGCCGAAATCGCCGCGAAGCTGCACGGCTGATCGTTGTGCCGCCGGTGCCTGCCGGCGTTGCTCCTGCTGGCGATGCTTGTGGTCCACGCCGTGGATCGTCGCTTCACCGACGCTTCACAAGGAATTCAAGGAACCATTCGGCTGATGACTGGTTTGCCCCGTGTCGCACCCAAGGCGACGAAGACAAAACGGAGTGATCCAATGTACAAAAAACTTTTCGCGGCATTCGTTCTGACGGCCGGTCTTGCCACATCGGCGATGGCGCAGTCGACTGACGGCAGGTATTACAACCATGACAGTTGGTGGAACAATTGGTCGCTGTTCGGCAATGAGGATTCATCAGCCATCGACCAGAGCACCACCGGGAGCATCAACGCATACGGCTCCGGGTTGAGCACCCAAGGCAATACCGGTGGGATGGGCCCATGTGCTCACAACACTCCAGGTCCGGACGCCAATGCTCAAGGCAACGTCAATGACCAGTACTGCGGCAAATAATCAGCCGTAAGCTCCCTGCTGACCGTAGGACGTTTTCTCTCCCGACGTCCGCGGTCGGCGCTCCGGGGCGGCCGGCCTTTGGGGCGATCGGGCTTTGGGCTGAAAGATCAGTCGGAAACCTCGGTCTGCGGCCGGTCGCGTCCATCAGCCAGTTCCTCATGCCATTTGCCGTCGGCATCCTCGTACTGGATGCCGTCCGTCGACCCCGCGACCTGCTGCTCGGCTGAAGCGATCTCGGCGGCCCGCAACGCGTCCTGATGCGTGGGAAACGTCTCCGAGAAGGTCGCTCCGACCTTGTAGGCCCAGCCGCCGTCATGCTCGACGATCTTGTAAGTCAGCTTCGCCATCAAAACCTCCGGTTTAAAGGTCCGTCCGCTCAATGCAGGCGGTCGTCGGACAGCTTGTCGTCTGGCACCAGCACTTCCGATTCCCTGGCGGCTTCGATAAGGGCCCGGCGCGCATCCGCTGTCGAACGATAACCTTCCAGCACTTTGAGGCAAGTGTCGAGAGCATCACGATGACGGGGGCCGCGATTGAGCGGCCAAACCGTCATCAGGCACTCCGCCGCCTCCTGGGTACTGCGGATGTGGCGATATTTGCCGACATGGCCGAGTTCGACCACGACCGGTGTTTCAAAAGGCTTGTTGTCCATCATGGCCGCAACGCAAAGCAGTCAATTTGGTTGCAACCGTGTCCTCAGCCTGCGCCCAAACGTCCCAGACCTCCTTGGAAGCTCTATTGCGGCGGTCGTCCGACGACGCGTTCCGCGCTGCTCGGAAGGGCGCTCAGCCCGCCGCCTTCATCCAGTGCTGCATCGTCGTCACCGAGCGTGCGAGCTGCGGCGCGGGATGGATCGTCTCGCTGAACGTGGCGGCCGCTCGCCACCCCCAGCGCGGGTCGGCGAGGAAGGCGCGCGCCAGCGCAACCATGTCGGCGCGGCCTTCGGCGATGATCGCCTCTGCCTGCTTGGGATCGTCGATCAGACCGACCGCGCGGGTAGGGATGCCGGCGCCCCCGCGCACGGCTTCCGCCAGATGCACCTGGTAGCCGGGCCCGGAGGGCAGTTTCTGCAAGGGTGAATTGCCGCCGCTCGAGCAACAGAGATAAGCGACGCCCTCGGCCTTCAGCGCTTTCGCCACTTCGATCGCATCCTCGACGTCGAAACCGCCATCGACCCAATCCTTGACCGACAGCCGGGCGCCCAGCATCAGTTTTGGCGCTGCCTTTTTCACCGCCTTGGCGATCTCGACGACAAGACGCATGCGGTTTTCCAGCGAGCCGCCCCAGCGGTCCGTGCGTTGGTTGGAGAGCGGCGACAGGAACTGGAAGATCAGATAGCCGTGCGCCGCGTGCAGCTCGATGAAGTCAAAGCCCGCGCGTTCGGCCCGCCTCGCCGACTCGGCGAACCGCTCGATGAGCTGGAGGATCTCCTCTTCCTCCAGCGCTCGCGGCACGTTCCACCCGGTATCGTAGGCGATTGCCGAGGCCGAGACGGTCTGCCAGGGATCCTCGTTCGGCTGCAGCGGTCCGCCCCCCTCCCAGGGCTTGCGGTTCGAGGCCTTGCGGCCGGCATGGGCAAGCTGAGTGCCGAATTTGGTGCCGGGTGCGGCCACGCGCCTTGCTGCGTCCAGGGCGCGGCGCGCAGCGGCTTCATTGTCTTCGGAATAGAGGCCGAGGCAGCCATGGCTGATGCGGCCACGCCGCTCGACATCGGTCATCTCGACCGTGACCATGCCGGCGCCGGACATTGCCAGGTTCATCCAGTGGTGGAGATGCCAGTCGCTCGCCGAGCCGTCCTCGGCCGAATACTGGCACATCGGCGCGACGGCGATGCGGTTGGGAAAGCTCAAGCCATCGAGCGTGATCGGCTGGAAAAGCGATGTGGTCATGAACGAAACTCCGGGAATAGGATGCGCTATTTAGGCGATCGATCGCCGCCATGCCACACACGAGAGAGTGAAATGCTTACTGGACCAACCGCTGCCCCGATTGCGCGAACGCCGGTTCGCGGCTACGCCTCCCGGGCAACGTGGAGGCAGCCGATGGAAGATCGTATCCGCATCCGTTCTGAAGAAATCCTATCCGACGACTGGGCGATTCTGAAGAAGACCGTCCTCGACTACCGTCGCCGCGACGGACAATGGGAGACACAAATTCGCCAGACTTACGATCGCGGCGATGGCGCGGTGATCCTGCCCTATGATCCCCAGCGTTCAACCGTGCTCCTGGTGCGCCAGTTCCGCTATCCCGCCTATGTCACCGGCCACCGCGAACCGCTGGTCGAGGCCTGCGCGGGACTGCTCGACGAAAACGATCCGGAGACCTGCATCCGCAAGGAGGCGGAGGAAGAGCTCGGCTATCGGCTGAACCATGTGGAGCGGCTGTTTTCGCCCTATATGAGCCCGGGCAGCGTCACCGAGCGGCTCTGGTTCTTCACCGCCCTCTATTCGCCCGCCGACCGCATTTCGGCCGGTGGCGGCGCAGCGGACGAAGGCGAGGACATCGAGGTGCTGGAAATGCCGCTCGACGAGGCTCTGGCCGGCATTGCCGATGGCCGCATCATCGACGCCAAGACCATCATCCTGATCCAGCATCTGAAGCTCCATCCGATCGCTGTTTGACCGATACCGGTCGCCCCTGCGGGAGGAAGAATCGGTGCGGGGCGAATGAAAACGAACGTGTTTTGCACAACGCTTTTTGGGGACTGCATGGCCCCGATTGACGAGATCGCCTAGGTAGTTGAAACGAAAGGCGCGCGGACGTGGCGGAATTGGTAGACGCAAGGGACTTAAAATCCCTCGATCTCTGATCGTACGGGTTCGATTCCCGTCGTCCGCACCACCTTAACTCTACTTCAATGCTCTGCAGAGCCTAGCCGCCACCAACGGGTGCCACCCGGGTCTCTTAGCGGCGGCTCGGCGACCGTGCGCCGAGGCGCGCCGTCGGCTATGGGCCCTCGGCGAACGTTGCCACGATCCGCCGACCTGAAACGGCGGATCGTGGCGTTCAAGCGCTCACTGGATAATCTTTACGATCTTGCGTGTGCCGGGATCCACGACGACGGTGTGATTGTCCACGACGACATAGCGATATTTGACGTTCGGAATTTCATGAAGCTCGACCGTGTCGGGCAGGGCGGTTCCGACATTGAGCTCAACGCCGGGAATCTTGACTGAGGCCAGAGGCTGTTTCTTTACGTATTCTTGTATGACGGTTTCGTCCTGCGGCTGAATGACCACATCCTGTGCGGCGGCGGCACCGATGCCGGCAAGCAGCAGGAATCCCGCTACGACGGTTGTAAGATCGGTTCTCATTGTTGCTTCCTTTCTCTCTCGTTGGGCTTGACGCGAAGCGCGGTGGCGCCCGAAGGATTGCCAGGGATTGGCAAGGGCTCCCAATGCTGGCCATCGATCAGGGGAACCATCGTTCAATGGCCTGTCAGGCAATCGCTCTTAGACGCGTGGGTTCCAAACAACCGTGGGTTTGGGCCTTTTGCGCGCCGCGATCTGACTTTGGTCGCATGTTCAATAGGACCCAAGCCCTAGCAGTGGAACCGCCGGTAGGAAGCGTGCGTTGCGTTTGCTAATGATCTTCAACTGGAGGCCGATCATGGCAGCCGGCCCCGCTGTGGTAAATTCTGGCGGCAGCGCTGCCGTGGCCATTGTTCTGGCAGGCGGAAAAAATATTTGGCGTCAAGATTGACGCTCCCAAAGCCAAAGTGCCGTCCGCATCGGCGAATCCGTCGAAGGGTGGCTGATGTCAATCCGAAGCTTCGTGAGGCAAAGCATGACCCCTGGTTCCATCAAAACTGATGGCCGTGACCGTGTCACAATTCCCGACAACGACAATCACATGGCTGGCGTCGACACCAAGCCGCTCTTGAAATGTATCCAGCGCGACGATTTTGCTGACGCGCTTTGCGCGAGAGCTGAGCGCTTCGCGACCAAGGTGGTCGTGGCAATGGCGATTTGTTTGACATCGACACTGGTCGCCGGCGTTTATTTTTTACTGGCGCCCTCTTGAGGGACCAGAAGCTCAAGCTGGAGAGCACGACCGGCCTCTCATACCCGGGCTGCGATTAAGCACTCATTTTCAACAGGGAAGACCCGCCTGGCTTCCTCAGCCTCCACTTCCCTTGTTGTCGGTCCGCAGCTCGCGGGCACGGCCCGGCAGGGTTGGCGATCAGCCGGGCCGGATTGCACAATATTAGTCGTTGCTGTCGTAGATCACCACTGGGTGATGCCGGTGGTGACGGCGTTCAGTTGAGCCCGTTATGACGACGGTGTCGCGGCGATGATGCCGGCGACCTTGGTCATAGAAAGCCACCGTGCCATGGCGCCGATGATGGAGGCGATGGCCCTGATCGTTGATCACTGCCACGTGACGGTGATGATGGCGATGGGTTTTGATGACGACGTCGGCTTCTGCCGCCGAAGCGACAACCGGCATTGCAACGAAAACGAGCGCCATGGCACTTGTCAGAAAAATCGCTTTCATAAGTGTTTCTCCATTCCAGATCCCTCGGGGGTAGTTTCACGACAGCTCAAGCCGCACGAGGTCTCGATTTGAGCTTTCTGCCTGCGAAATGAGCAGGGGGTTGAGGGTGCAATGATGGCAACCCTGCTCTCGTGGGCACATGAAGGACCATTGCTGCACCCGTTCAACAAATGAAAGGAATGCGAGTACGTTCCTTGCAGGAGAGCTGATCGGACCTCTGCTGTAGGTATTCGGACCAAGGTCTTGCTGATGTTCTTGGACCTTCGTCCGCACTTGCGGTTCGATGGCTCTTTTCTCGATGCAATTCTTTGAGTGTTCACTGCGCGATCGGGCGCGGGTACTGCGATGGCGGACGCGCGCCTGCGTGCGAGGGCAGGATCATAAACGGCACGCGGCATCAAGTTCTGCGCCGGTGACGTTCAGACAAGCGGGCATGGTGATACTGGTGCGATCACGCAATTCCGCGCGCCGCAGGCAATGATACGGTGTCTGCGCGGCGGATCTGATCCGTCGAGGCCGGCGTCTACCAGGCCCAACCCATCCCCCCGCTCACTGGGGACGCCGGCCCCTCAGTCCTTGGAATTGCCGTAGAATTGCCGTCACGGACCATGCGAGATCGAGCATGATCCTGCCCGGTGACCGGGCGCGGCGATGGGGCTCAGAACTTGTAGCTCAGATTGATGCCGACCGTATTCAGCTTCACATTCTGGTCGCGATCGAGAAAATCGTCCGGCGCATCGAAATGCTCCTTGCTGAAATCATAGTAGCGATACTGCGCCGCGACGACGAACCTGTCGGTCAGCGCATAGTCGATGCCGGCGCCAACCGTCCAGCCTATGCTGGTTCGCGTGTTGTCGAACGAGGTACCGGCATCTTGCGAGGTTTCGATGCCGGCAAAGGCGACGCCGCCGATGCCGTAGATCAGGAACCGATCCATCGCATAGCCGGCCTTGGCATTGATGGAACCGAACCACTTGACATCCGTGCCGAGCAGATTTCCCGCACCCAGTTCTTCGGCGCCCTTTGCCGAGGAATAGTTAAGCTCTGCTTCGGCGCCGAGCACAGCCTGGTCGAATTGCCACAGACCGGCGACATGGCCACCGACGAAACCGCCGTCGAGGTCTGGCGAGGCGGCAAACGGCTCGCCCTCGGTTCCCGAGATGTCGGAACTGCCCCAGCCATAACCGCCTTGCAGGCCGGCATAGTAGCCGGTCCAGTCGAAACCGGGCGCGGTCATCGGCACATCGGCCACAGGTTCGGCTGCGAAAGCCGGTGCGGCCAGAGCGGCAAGAAAACCGACAGTTGCAAGCATTAGGCGACGCATCGAACTGCCCGAACGAAGAGCTGGAAGATCCTGGCAGGCACGGTAACCCGATTTGCGGCAAAACGGCATCGCATTTCTGTGCGGCCGATTTACGCTCTCCGTCGGTCTTGGAACAATCGGGAGAAAGTGTGAGGCTGGTCAAAACCGTGGCGGCTTGGCACAGTCGGGCAAACAGGAGTCGCTTCATGGCGAACACGCCGTCGGGCAGCAAACCCAGACCATGGACTGAAATGGCAACGCATCTGGTCGATGTCGCCATGGGCAGGAAACCCGCCGATCTCGTCATCCGCAACGGGCGCTGGGTCAATGTTCACTCCGGCGAGATCGTAGCCGGCACCGACATCGCTATTGCCGGCGGCCGCTTCGCCTATTGCGGTCCGAACGCCGGCCATGCCATCGGGCAGGGCACCAAGGTGGTCGATGCCGGCGGGCGCTATCTGGTGCCCGGCCTTTGCGACGCGCACATGCATGTCGAGAGCGGCATGGTGACGGTGACCGAATTCTGCCGCGCGGTGATCCCGCATGGCACGACTTCGATGTTCATCGATCCGCACGAGATCGCCAATGTGCTCGGCCTGCCCGGCGTGCGGCTGATGCATGACGAGGCCGTCGCCATGCCGATCAACGTGCATGTCCAAATGCCGTCCTGCGTGCCGTCGGCCCCCGGGCTCGAACATGCCGGCGCCGAACTGACGGTCGCCGACGTCGCCGAGGCGATGGGCTGGGAAAATATCATCGGGCTGGGCGAGGTGATGAATTTCCCTGGCGTCGCCGCCAACGATCCTGTGATGTCGGGCGAGATCGCCGCGACCGTGAAAGCCGGCAAGACCGTCGGCGGGCACTATGCCTCGCGCGATCTCGGCTTGCCGTTCCATGGCTATGTCGCCGGCGGCCCGGAGGACGACCATGAGGGCACGCGCGCCGAAGATGCCATCGCCCGCGTGCGCCAGGGTATGAAGGCGATGCTTCGGCTGGGCTCGGCCTGGTACGACGTCGCCTCGCAGATCAAGGCGGTTACCGAGGGCGGCATCGATCCGCGCAATTTCATCCTGTGCACCGACGACAGCCATTCCGGCACCTTGGTTCACCAGGGGCATATGGACCGCGTGGTCCGCCACGCCATCAGCCAGGGCTTGAAACCGGTGACCGCGATCCAGATGGCGACGCTCAACACCGCTCAGCATTTCCGGCTGGAGCGCGAGATCGGATCGATCGCGCCGGGGCGGCTGGCTGACCTTTTAATCGTCTCGGATCTCGCCGAAATGACCATCGACGAGGTCTATGCGCGTGGCGTCAGGCTGGCCAAGGCCGGCAAGCTCGACATCGACATTCCGGTCTACGACTATCCCAAGGCGGCGAAGAACACCGTCAAGCTCGGCAAGAAGCTGAAGGCCCACGATTTCGACATCACGGCACCCAAGGGCGCGAACGAAGTCCGGGTCCGGGTCATCGGGGTCATCGAAAATCAGGCACCGACGCGGGCGCTGGAAGCGGATCTCGCCGTCGAGGACGGGCTGGTCGCCATGGATCGCCGCAACGACGTCTGCCAGATCGCGCTGGTCGAGCGTCACAAGGGTACCGGCGGCGTCACCAATGCCTTTGTCTCCGGCTTCGGCTACATCGGCGATTGCGCGATGGCGTCGAGCGTGGCGCATGATGCCCACCACATCATCGTCGTTGGCACCAACAAGCGGGATATGGCGCTTGCGGCCAACCGACTGGGCGAGGTCGGTGGCGGCGTCGTGCTGTTTTCCAAGGGTAAGGAACTGGCACTGGTCGAAATGCCGATCGCCGGGCTGATGTCGGACGAGCGGGCCGAAATCGTCGCGGCCAAGGCCGACAAACTGACCGAGGCCATGCGCCAGATGGGCTGCTCGCTGAACAACGCCTACATGCAGCACTCGCTGCTGGCGCTGGTCGTCATTCCGGAGCTCAGGATTTCCGATGTCGGCCTGATCGACGTGACGACCTTCCAGAAGGTCGACCTCTTCGTATAAGAGCAGTTGCGGTCGCCTCGCTCATCCGCCGGTGGCGATCGTCAGCACCTTGAACGGCGTGGTGATGACGATCTCGGCAACCGAGCCGACGGCCTTGCCGAGGCCTTGGCCGAGATTGTTGAACTGCACTGGAGGTTCGTCCGACGCCAGGCCGGCCGGGGCCCGCAGCCGGTCGCCGAGCAACTGAACCAGGATCGGATTGTCGGCGAATTTGGCGTGGTTCAGCCGGTCCCCACCCTTGGTCTGGCTGAGATCGACCACAGACACGCCATAGCTGGCGAGATCGGCCGCGTCGCCATAGTCGCCGACGCGGGGCTTGTCGCCCGAGATCAGGGAAGACAGTTTGAGCGCCCGGTCGTCCGCTGAAAGCAGGATGGCGAACGGTTTGTCCGGCTTGCCGTAGCGGATCATCTGTTTCTTGAACACGTCGACGTCGATGTCGGGCGAGGCCAGGACGACATAACCGAGCTTGCCGTCGAGATCGCGGTCGCCGGTGATGGCAAGCTGGCGCAGCGCCTCCATGGTCACCCATGTTCCCATCGAATGGGCAACGATGTCGATACTCTTGGCCCGCGTCTTGGCCAGCATCCTGAGCGTTGCCTCGAGGTCGTCACGCGCCGCGTTGGCGCTCTCCTTGTCATAGATGTAGCCCGTCGTCTTGCCGCTCGAGGCCCAGGAGAACAGCACCGGCGTGCCCGGATATTTCGTGTCGTGCGCGATCTGCGTCAGCCGGTAGATGCCGTCGTCGAAACCATTGTTGAACCCGTGCACGAAAACCAGCGCACGGTCGCCGCGCATGGCGATGTCGGCACCGACCGCCTTGGCGAATTGCGGCGCATCCGCGTAGAACGCGACATCCTTGGCGGTGAAATCCTTGGCTGGATTGCTGTTGGCAGACCCCCGGACACGCTCGATCATGCCGACCTTGTGACTTTTCGGCACGGTGACGTCGACCCGGGCGAAGCTGGTGGTCAAGGAGCGATCGCCGTCGAACACCTGCCGCGGGTCCTTGGTCGCCTTCTGGCGGGTGGTGGCGACGAATATCTCGTGGGTGGCCGCGATGTCGGACGCGGGTACGGCAACCGTCGTCCTGTTCAGCAGATCGTGCGTGTTTCGGCCGGCGCAGCCTGCGACCAGCAGCGTGAACGCAATGACGACGAAACTCTTCGAATGCACCGTCACACGCCGGCTCCCGCAAAGGAGGACGTCAAACGCGTGACGTCGCTGGATATTTCGATAAGGCCAGAGGCCGGCGCGGTCCAGTTCAAAGTTGGTCGACTCTGTCGCAAGGCCGAGCGGGCCACGCGAACCCGCGGCGATGCATCTATTGGCCGAGCAGGCTGATGCGGTCGGTCACGTCGCGGTCGCTGGCAAATCCATCGTCTTCGCGCAGCCGTTGGCCGATCATCTTCACCAGCGCGGGATTGTCGGCGAATTTCGTATGGTTGAAACTATCCGCTCCCTTGATCTTGGAGAGGTCGACGACCGTTACGCCGTAGGATGCAAGGTCGGCGGCGTCCTTGTAGTCGCCGACGCGCGGCCGCGCGCCGGCAATCAGACCGGAGAGCCGGAGCGCGCGGTCATCATCGGACAACAACAGGATGAACGGCTTGTTGGGTTTGCCATAGCGGCGCATCTGGCTCTTGAACACGTCGACATCGATGTCGGGCGATGCGAGCACGACGTCGCCGAGCTTGCCGCCGAGATCACGGTCGCCGGTGATGGCGAGCTGGCGCAGCGTCTCCATGGTCACCCAGGTTCCCATTGAATGGGCGACGATGTCGATGCGCCGCGCGCCGGTCTGCGCCAGCATGCGCAACGTCACCTCGAGCTGGTCGCGCGCGGCGCTGGCGCTTTCCTTGTCGTAGACATAGTCGGTGGTCTTGGCGCCGGATGCCCAGGAAAACAGCACGGGTGTGCCGGGATAGCCGGAATCGTGGACGATCTGGGTCAGGCGGTAAACGGCGTCGTCAAAGCCGGTGTTGTAGCCATGGACGAAGACCATGACGCGGTCGCCGCGCGCCGCGATGTCAGCACTTAGCGCATTGGCGAATTTCGGCTGGGTGTCGTAGCCGACGACCTCGGAGGCCATGAAATACTTGGCCGGATCGTTCGACTTGCCGCGCGAGCGGCGTTCGATCTGCCCGGTCTGGTGGATGCCGGGCACGGTGACGTTGACGCGGGCGTAGTTCAGCGTGGCCGATCGCTCGCCGTCGAAGACCTTGTTCGGATCGTCGGATTTCTTGCGCGTGGTGGCGATGAAGATGCTGTGATTGCCGGCGATCTCGGTCACCGGCGCTGCCACGATGGCGCTGCCGAGCAGTTCCTGGGTCTGCTGTCCCGCGCAGCCCGCGACAAGCAAGGCTAGGCCAATGGCAAAAATCGTCTTCAACGGCACGTCTGAAATTCCACTCCGGCCCGAAAAGGCCAATCGCCTCCGCAAGTCTCCCCCGACAGCGCAAGTGCGGCGGAAGTAAGTCGTGCCCAGCCGAAAAGCGGTCGGCGTCTCGCGACCGCCGCCGCAGTGTTGCACGAAAGCCAGACTGCATCAGGGCGAGCCCCGACGGGCCTTGGCACCCGCATGGATTTTAAGAATTACATGAACAATCACCTCCAACTAACGGCAAATATGTCACTAAACGCCGACCGCTTGGGAACATGAGTGACGGGCAATGGTTTCACGGGGTCGCCTGTGCAATAGACGGAATCGGGTTGCTTGGCGGCAAGGCTCGCGACAAAAGGGCGTTCCGCAGCCAATCGATGATAGACGTTTTCAAACGACATGCGTTCAAGGTGGCTTTCCGATGACCAGCTTCTCTTCCCGTGTTGCCACCGCTGCTTCCGCGATCCGCCGGATCTTTCCGGAAACGCCGCTGCAGGAGAACGACTATCTGTCGAAGAAGACCGCCGCGCGGGTGCTTTTGAAGCGCGAGGACCTGAGCCCGGTGCGCTCCTACAAGATCCGCGGCGCCTTCAACTTCTTCCGCAAGGCACTTGGCGAAGGCAATCAGGCCGAACTGTTCGTCTGCGCTTCCGCCGGCAATCATGCGCAGGGTTTCGCCTTCGTCTGCCGTCATTTCGGTAAAAAGGGCGTTGTATTCATGCCGGTGACGACGCCGCAGCAGAAGATCGACAAGACGCGGCTGTTCGGCGGCGACTTCGTCGAGATCAGGCTCGTCGGCGATTTCTTCGACGATTGCTATCGCGCCGCCATCGAATTCACCGAAAGCGCCGGCGCTCATATGGTGCCGCCCTTCGACCACAAGGACATCATCGAGGGACAGGCGACGGTCGCCTATGAGATCGCCCACCAGATGCCCGGCGCGGGCATGCCCGACATCGTCATGCTGCCGGTCGGCGGCGGAGGTCTGGCCGCAGGGGTGACGCACTACTTCGCCGATCAGGGGCGTGAGGCGCGCTTCGTCTTTTGCGAACCGGCAGGGGCGCCAAGCCTGCGCGAGAGCCTTGCGGCGGGAAAACGGCTCAAACTCGCCAAGGTCGATAATTTCGTCGACGGCGCGGCGGTCGCCGAGATCGGCCGTGAGCCCCTGCGTCACCTCAAGGACTTCGCCGCCGACACGGTGCGGTTGATCCCGGAAAACCGGCTCTGCGCGACCATGATCGAGATGCTCAATGTCGAGGGCGTGGTGCTGGAGCCGGCCGGCGCGCTGGCTATCGATGCGCTGAAGGATTTTTCCAGGAAGGAAATCCGCGGCAAGACCATCGTGGCGGTGGTTTCGGGCGGCAATTTCGATTTCGAACGGCTGCCGGACGTTAAGGAACGGGCACTGCGCTTCGAGGGCCTGAAGAAATACTTCATCATCCGCTTTCCGCAGCGGCCGGGCGCGCTGCGCGACTTCCTTGAAATGCTGGGGCCGGACGACGACATCGCCCGGTTCGAATATCTGAAGAAGTCGGCACGCAATTTCGGCTCGGTTCTGATCGGCATCGAAACCAAGGATCGCCGCAATTTCGACCTGCTGAAAGCGAATTTCGAGGCCGAAGGCGTCCAGTATCAGGATATCACCGACAACGAGACATTGGCCGGGTTCATCATATGAGCGGAAACGTCTTCATCGCCCTGTTTTCAGGCATCAATGTCGGCGGCAACCGCATCGTCAGGATGGCCGAGTTGCGGGCGTTCTTCGAGGATCTCGGGTTTTGCGATGTCGCTACCTACGTGCAGAGCGGCAACGCGGTGTTCCGGGCGAAGGAGGGAGACGCCGCCACGCTGACCAAACAGATCGAAGCGGCTTTCGAGGAGAAATGGGGTTTTCATTCGCGCATCATGGTGCGCGATCTCGGCTGGGTCGAACGGCTGGTCAGGGAAAATCCCTATCCGGAGATTGCCGAGGAGCCGACAAAGCTGCACGCGTATGCGCTGGAGCGCGCGCCTACCGCCGAGGAGGCGGCGCGGCTGGCCGAAAAATGTACGGGTCCGGAGCGGTTCGAGATCAAGGGCGACGTGCTTTACCTGCATGCACCCGGCGGACTGGGCAAATCGGTGTTTGCCAATCTGATCCCACGCGTACTGAAGGTACCTGGCACTGCGCGCAACTGGCGCTCGGTGCTGGCGCTGCTGGAGATGGCTGGCAAGCCCGGCGGCGGCTGATTAATGCCTGCCGTAATGCGCAGACAAGAGCCTACGCCGCCTCGGCGCGTTTCCAGTCGAACGTCAGCTCCTCGCGAAACGCAAAGCGTTTGATGTGGTCGGCGACGACGCTTTCGAGGCGTTCGATAGAGCCGGGGTCGTCGCTCGATACGGTGATGTGCAGCGCAGCTCCGTCGGCATCCATGATGGTGCGGCCGAGCGAAAGGTCGATGGCGCCATGGTTGGGATCGAATTCCACGGGGAATTTGTGCGCCCAATGTTTGCACAATTGCTGCAGATAACGGCTTGCATGTGCGGTGGTGACATCGGCATGGCTGATCGTCATGAAGGGATCTCCGAGGGTGAAACGCACGAAACGGCGGCCGCTTTCGAAGCGGGCGCTATCGCCGCATAGATAGGCGCAAGCTCGCCCGCCGCCATAGGCCGGCTGCGGACCGCTCGAAAAGGTGATCGATCACCAGCTTCCGGTGTTCGGCATCGACGCCCACGGTTCGGCCTTTGCCTTCGCCGGACCTTTCTGCAGAAGTTCGATCGAGATTCCGTCCGGCGACTTGACAAAAGCCATGTTGCCGTCGCGCGGCGGCCGGTTGATGGTGACACCGCTGTCCATCAGCCGCTGGCAGGTGGCGTATATGTCGTCGACTTCATAGGCGAGGTGGCCGAAATTGCGGCCGCCCTTGTAGTCTTCCGGGTCCCAATTGTAGGTGAGCTCGACCAGCGGTGCTTTCTCGTCGATGCCGCTTTGCTCGTCTTCCGGCGCGGCCAGGAAGATCAGCGTATAGCGGCCC
The DNA here is from genome assembly GCF_020165355.1 of Mesorhizobium sp. BR1-1-6. Taxonomy (NCBI): domain Bacteria; kingdom Pseudomonadati; phylum Pseudomonadota; class Alphaproteobacteria; order Hyphomicrobiales; family Phyllobacteriaceae; genus Mesorhizobium; species Mesorhizobium sp. BR1-1-6. The sequence continues at coordinate 48,233 of NZ_JAIUHZ010000019.1, forward strand.
TGCTCGTTCTCGTAGCGGCGCACTTCCTTCAGGCCGAGCTTGTTGCAGTAGAAATCGAGCGAAGCATCGATGTCGGCGACGCGAACCATGGTGTGCAGATAGCGCATGTGATTTCCTCGACTTGTTGGGTTGCGGCGCAACATAGGGGTGGGCCGTCCAAAGGGCAAATCCCAGGCGGCTGCCGGCGCCGCCAAAGAACAAATCCGGTATTCGCATAATGAACCGTGAAAAAAGGCACGTCAGGTCTTGCACTCACCGGAAGCCGCAGTGTTAATCTGGTGTCAAGAATCAGTTGCGGTGTTCTTGAAAAAAGGGGGCATTCTTATGGGGGAAAAAGCCTCTTTGACGGGGCGGTCCGAAACCCTTGGCGACGCCATGAAGCGCGAGGAAGGCGGCGATGCCGTCGATCTGACCGAAATATCCGGCGCCATCAAGTGGTTCGATGTAGCCAAGGGCTATGGCTTCATCCTCCCGGATGACGGCGTTTCAGGCGACATCCTCCTCCATGTGACATGCCTTAGACGGGATGGTTTCCAGACTGCTCTGGAGGGAGCGCGCGTTGTCTGCCTCGTCAAGCAGGGCGAGCGCGGATTGCAGGCTTTCCGGGTTCTCTCGATGGATGTCACCACAGCGGTCCATCCGGCGGAAATGCAGGAACAGCGCACCCATGTCTCGGTGACGCCCGAAAGCGGGCTGGAGCGTGCCTTGGTGAAGTGGTTCAACCGCACCAAAGGATTTGGTTTCCTGACCCGGGGCGAGGGCACCGAGGACATCTTCGTCCATATGGAGACCTTGCGCCGCTACGGCATCACCGAGCTTCGGCCGGGGCAGGTCGTGCTTGTCCGCTTCGGGCGCGGCGACAAAGGCCTTATGGCTGCCGAAATCCACCCCGATATGGGAACCTTGCCGGTCGCGCATTAGGGCGGTTGCCGAGGATTTTCGCATGACACATAGGAACTGGCTGACGGCGGGCGCAATGTGCGTCCTGGCTGCCGTCATCGTCGCCGCGGGCGCCTATTTCTATTCGCCTGCACCGACGGCGGCCGACAGCCGGGTGATGACCCTGCCGGTGGACCCGACGCCGCTGGTCGTGGCGACGAAAGGCGGAGATCGCTCCTTTTCCATCGAAATCGCCGACACCGATGCTGAACGCGAGGCCGGCTTGATGTATCGCCAGGACATGGCGGACGATCACGGCATGTTGTTCGTCTTCGACATGCAGCAGCAGGTCAACTTCTGGATGCAGAACACGCCGATGCCGCTTGACCTGGTTTTTATCGGCCAGGATGGCAAGATCCGGGCGGTCAAGCACGGCGAGCCGCAATCCCAGGCGCTCATTTCGCCCGGCGTGCCGGTGCGCTTCGTGCTTGAGCTCAAGGCGGGCACCGCCGCCAGGAACGGTATCGATTATGGCGACCTGGTGCGGCATCCGGCCGTTGGCACCATATCAGGCCCCGAGGTGCCGCCATCGGACAATGGCGATGCGCCGAACGGCGGTGGCGGTTGAGGACGCGGGCAGTATAGCCGATGCAGTTTTTTTCCCATGACGGGTTCGACATCGCCTTCCTCGATCGCCAGCCGGGATCGGGCCGGGGCGATCCTGTGCTGATGATCCATGGCTTTGCCTCCAGCCATTACGTCAACTGGGTTTCGCCCGGCTGGTTCAAGACGCTGGACGATGCCGGCTACCGCGCTATAGCGCTGGACAATCGCGGCCACGGCTCGTCATCGAAAAGCTACGAAGAGGCAGATTACACCCCGGCCCGGATGGCCTCGGACGCGGCTGCTTTGCTCGATCATCTCGGCATCGAGCGCGCCCATGTCATGGGCTATTCGATGGGCGCGAGGATAGCGGCATTCCTGGCGCTATCGGATCCCGACAAGGTAGCGACGCTGGTCTTCGGCGGTCTCGGCATCGGCATGATCGACGGCGTCGGCGATTGGGATCCGATCGCGGCAGCCCTCCTTGCCGACGATCCGGCCAAGACCACACATCCCCGCGGCCGTTCGTTTCGCGCCTTCGCCGACCAGACCCGCAGCGACCGCCGGGCGCTCGCGGCCTGCATCGCCACCTCCCGCGAGTTGCTGAGCGAGGATGAAATTGCCCGGATCGCCCAGCCGACGCTGATCGCCGTCGGCACCACCGACGACATCGGCGGCTCGCCCGACGAGCTTGCCACGCTGATGCCCAACGCCAAGGCTTTCCACATCGAAGGCCGCGACCATATGCTGGCCGTCGGCGACAAGACCTTCAAGCGGCGTGTGCTGGAATTCTACGCCGAAAATCCGCTTTGACCCGGCGCAAGAGCCCGATAAAACCTGATGCACAAGCCAGATGTCACGCTGGTTTTTGCAGCGCTTCGAGCGATCGGGTGAGATTCAGCCTGGCCTGCTGCTCGAAGCGCCGACGGAATTCCTCGCTGTGGAAGATGTGCGGGCGTGTCAGGAAGCTGTTCAGCACCGCGCCGCGTCCGGCCCGCCAGATCGGCTCCTCCACCCATTGATATTCGGCGCGGATCGCGCGCTCATAAGCATCGAATGCATCCGGCGCTGCGCCGAGGATCGACAGGTCCATGTCCAGGAAAAGAGCGGCGTCATGCATCGCGGCCGTGTCTTCGAAGCCCGGCAACTGGTGTGTTGCGGTGGCAAGGATCATGGCGCAGATGCAGCCGAGGCGCTGGGCGTCGATGCGGCCCGCGAGCTTTTTTTCCGCGAGCGCCGCGCTTTGCGCCTCATTGTCCTTGGCCCGGCTGTCGTAGACGGCGTCGTGGAACCAGATCGCCGCCTCGACGGCCTCGGGATCGCCGAGCAGCTTCCGGTACTCGCCGGCGAGCGCCAGCATCGCCTCGATATGGGCAAGGTTGTGGTAGTGGCGATCCCGTCCCTCATAGAGGACGGAAAGCTCGCGTTTGAGGGCATTGTCGAGCAAGAGTTCATTTTCCATGCCGGCTTGAATTCCCGCGAACCAAATCCATTTGACAGAGCACTAAGGAAAATTGAGTTCAATCGTGCTATGATCTGGCTTATATGTGCGGCCCGATATTAGGCAAGGCGGCAGGACGACGTCGATGAACAGCATCAGCATTTCCCGACACAGCGCGTTGCAGCCGGTCGATCCGATCTGGCGCTCGATCCGTGACGAAGCGATGGACGCGGTCAATCGCGACCCGCTGCTCGCCGCCTTCCTCTATTCGACCATCCTCAACCAGGAGAGCCTGGAGGAGGCGGTCATCCACCGGCTGGCCGAGCGGTTGGCGCACCAGGACATAGGCTCCGATCTCATCCGCCAGACCTTCAAGTCGATGCTGGCCGACGACAAGGACTGGCCGACCACCGTGCGTGTCGACATCCAGGCCTATTACGACCGCGATCCGGCCTGCGACCGCTTCATCATGCCGGTTCTCTACTTCAAGGGGTTTCACGCCATCCAGACCCACAGGCTGGCGCATTGGCTGTGGAACCAGGGGCGCAAGGATTTCGCGCTCTATCTGCAAAGCCGTTCGTCCTCGGTCTTCCAGACCGATATCAATCCGGCGGCCCGCATCGGCAAGGGCATCTTCATCGACCACGCCACCGGTCTGGTCGTCGGCGAGACAGCGGTCATCGAGGACGACGTGTCGATCCTGCACGGTGTCACGCTCGGCGGCACCGGCAAGGCCGGCGGAGATCGCCACCCCAAGATTCGTCGTGGCGTCTTGATCGGTGCCGGCGCCAAGATTCTCGGCAACATCGAAATCGGCCATTGCTCCAAGATCGCCGCCGGTTCGGTGGTGCTGTCGCCGGTGCCGCATAACAAGACGGTTGCAGGCGTGCCGGCTCGCGTCGTCGGCGAGACCGGCTGCGACCAGCCGTCGCGCCAGATGGACCAGCTTCTGCCGTCGCAGACGATGGACCAGGTCGTCAGCTTCGACATCTAGTTTTACTGAGGGGCGTCGCGGAGTTTCGCACTGCTCGCGCCGGCGGCTTCGATTGCCGTGCAATGCGGCGAGCTTGCCTTTACATGGCCATCGTCGACGTGTCAGAAGCGCCGTTCAAACGAGCAAGCCCGATGATCGGAGAAGACTGTTGAAGCCTGACGAAATCAGAAAGCTGGACGCCTATTTCAAGCGCGTCTTCCAGAACCCCAAGCTCGAGGTCAAGGCACGGCCGCGCAAGGAGGATTCGGCCGAAGTCTATGTCGGCGACGAGTTCCTCGGCATCGTCTTCAAGGACGAGGATGACGGCGACTACAATTTCTCGATGGCGATCCTCGACATCGATCTGGGCTGATCCCAGCATCCCATGGCGATGCCGGACGCAAACGCGACCGGCCTTTCCCGTCAATGTCCGGCCTTCAGGACACGCCTGGCCTCGGCGGTGATTGCCGCGTCAAGCGCCTGCCAATCCCCCAGAAATTCCTTCGGGAAGCGATAGGTGAGGCTGAGATCCTCGCCGACATGGATGTCGCGCTCGCAAGGCGCCAGCGATTGTTCTGCTGCCGGCCCGCTCAGGCAGCGGGCCACGAATGGGTCCTTGCCGGGCCGGTTGCCGACAACGAGCACCTCGTTGAGGTAACCTGATTTCGCGTTGAAACCGTAAATCGTCGTGCCGCCCGGACCTGCCGTGCCGGGCTGCACGATCAGCGCGCTGTAGATCGGCCCGAAACGTCCGCTCATGTCGCGAGACATCATTTGCGGTTCGAAGGACAGGAAGACGATGCTTTTGGCTGGCCCCGTGTGGTTGAAATCGCCGCGGGCGGCCTCGCTGTAGCCATCCATCTGGGGATAGCGCAGGTAGAGGTCGAGCCGCGAAGCGATGCCGTCGCGCCGCGCCTGTTCGAAACGGATAAAATTGGCAGGCACGGCGATGACATTGTTGCCGACCACCACCTTGCGCATCGTCGCATCATCCGTGTAGCCGGCCATGGCGATCGAATGGCCGAACCATTTGCCGCCCAGGCTGATTGCGACCGACAGCAGGGCGAGTGCTGCGAAGGCGTAGAATACCCGCTTCATCAACGTGGAATCGACCACGGTGAATTCGGGGTCGTCGGCGATCGCTGCCTGCTTCATCTCTGTCCCCGGATTCCTGTCCCGTGACGGCACGCATCGCACGGCACGGCTCTTGCAGTCCTTCCAGCGACTGTGCGATTTCATGGTAAACGGAAGGTAAAGATGGGCCCGGTTGAGCTAACTGCGTTCGCTTTTCTTGTCGGGTTGACGGCTTGCGGGCAGGTCGGATCGGCGATGGAGTTGGTTGCCGGGCGCAAGGTCGCGTTCACCGAGCCTTATGTGTCCTCCGCGCACGTACTGCGTTCGCTCGCCGCCACCGCGTGCGCCGGGCCGTTCATGCTGGTCAACGATGCCTTGGACGCCCGCCGCGACGGTCGCATTTCGTCGGTGGCGCTGATTTCCTGTGGCTGCACGGCGGTCGCCTGGACGCTGGCGCTCGGCATCGTTCTTGTGGCCGTTGCGTGTTGGGAGGTGCCAACCTAGGGTCGTTCGACTTCTAGGCTTGAGACGAATCGGAGACCAGAAATGCCGCTTTATGCGATCGATGGCACCGAACTGAACTTCGCGGATGCGGGCTCAAACTGGATCGCGCCCGATGCGACGCTGATCGGCGACATCAGCATCGGCCGCAATGCCGGCTTCTGGTTCGGCGTCGTCATTCGCGGCGACAATGAGCCTGTCGTGATCGGCGCCGACACCAACGTGCAGGAGCACACGGTCATGCACACCGATCCCGGCTTCCCGCTGACCATTGGCGAAGGCTGCACGATCGGCCACCGCGCCATGCTGCATGGCTGCACCATCGGCGATAACAGCCTGATCGGCATGGGCGCAATCGTGCTCAACGGCGCCAGGATCGGCAAGAATTCGCTGGTCGGCGCCGGCGCGCTGGTCACCGAAGGCAAGGAATTCCCGGACAATTCGCTGATCGTCGGCTCGCCGGCCAAGGCGATCAGGGTTCTGGACGAGGCTGCGATTGCAAGGTTGCGGGCCTCGGCCGCGCACTATGTCGCCAACGGCAGGCGCTTCAAAGCGGGTTTGGAGAAGGTCTAAGCCAGAAATGGCGGAGCCGGCCCGGGGACGGGGCCGGCTCCTTAGACCCGGTCGTTGGGACGGGGAGGGTGGGGACTCGACCGGGTTTCTCCTTAGGCGCATCGCCTTGATGCGTAGCGCCTGGTCTCTGGTTCACGCGTGCCGGTCCCCTAACGCTGCGCGTTGATCGCCATGGATCGACGCCTTCAGCGGACGCTGGCGACCGCGTCGGCGCGGCCGTCGTTGATCGTCACCCAGACGCCGGAATTGGTATCCGACTGTCGCTTGAGGTAGGTGTAGTCGGTGTCCGTCCAGGACAGGACCTTGGTTTCCAGATTGTCGAGGATGAACTCGCCGAGGCTGGTGCGCACGGTCAGCACCGCGTGGCCGTCACCGTTCGGCTGGCGCGCGACCGTCATCAACAGGTTGCCGGCCGGAACGCCGGCGTCCATCAGCTCGCGGCGCTTTTCCAGCGCGTAGTCCTCGCAATCGCCATAGCCGTTGTCGGGATAGGCCCAATATTCCTCGACGCCGTTGTTTTCCATGTCGGTGCGCGGCTTGACGCGGGTATTGACCGAATTGTTGATGCTGAGGATCGTCGCCCACAGCTTGCGGGTCAGTTCGACCGGCGCCCCCTTGGGTGTCCGCTCGCTGCATTCGCCCGGCATGCGCTGGCAGAATTCATAGTGGCCGACAGGCTGTGTGGTGCGGCCGCCGGTGTGCATATAGGCCGGTCCCGCGGCATATGCTGATCCCCAAGCGGAAAGCTGCATCGCCATCGCCATCAGCAACAGCTTGCCCCTCGTTTTCTTCATTGTTTTTGTCTCCCCGTTCGAGGGAGACATTGCCACAGGTGGATTTATTCGACGCAAAAGCGCGCAGTAGACATTGAGTAAAACGCCCCTAGAATAAGTATCAAATTTGAAACTTTTGAATGGTCAATCGTTTAACGTTTCGGGGACTGAAGTGACTCGAATTGCGCTGTCGTGAAATACAAAAAAACCGGCCGCGAAGGCCGGTTTTGATCTGGACGCTGTTCGGCCTTCAGGCGCGCGGCGTGTTGAATTCCGAATCGAGCGTCTCAGGCCGCTGGATGACGGCGAATTCGATGGCGACGCCATCCTCGAAATGACGCACGATCTGTCCGCGCATGGTGCCGAGCATGACCTGGACGCCGATCGCCGGCTTGACATCGATCTCGATCGCGGCGCCGGAGAGCGACAGGTCGATGATGCGGCACTGGTACTGACGCCCGTCGGTGAGCTGCAGGATGCTGGTCGGGTTGCGGGGGGCGACGCGCTCGTGGCGGCGGTCTTCCGGCAGATCGAGCTCGTGCTTGTTGGCGAGCCACGTCAATTGCGCGGCGAGCTTGTCCTTCTTGCGGTCCGACGCAATCACCGTCATTGCGAAACCGTCCTGCAAGGTGCGGGTGACGACGCCTTCTATGCGGCCGATATGGTCGACATAGGCGATGACCTTTTCACCGGGCATGCCGATGCGGTCCGTGCGAAACGCGACGTTACCCGGCGACATATCGACGACCTGGCAAGGATGTTCGGTGCGGTCTTCCAGCATGAAGCGCCCGTATATCTTGACCCGGACGCGCTGAAAGTTACGTCTCTCAGCTTGGGACGGCGCGTAGTCGACCGCCGCTGACCTCATGACTGCCTACACCCCGTTTGGCATCCCCGCGCGCCGATGCCAGGGACTTCATCCCAGAACTACAGCAAAGCGGGTTAACAAAGGGGAAAAACGGGCAGGCGGGGCTGTAGGATCGTCAACTATTCCTCGCGCCCGCCATCGAAGACGACGAGGTGGCGGATGCGGCGCGCTCGGCCGAGCGCGGAGATGGTTTCGGGCGCCTCCAGTTCGGCGGGAACAAGCGAGGGAACGTCGATCGCCGGCCGGCTCGCCAGCAACTCTTTTTCGGGATCGATGACACGGATCGAATCGATCAACGCGTCCGTGAGCGGGTCGGCGCCCAGCCAGAACGGCTTCTCCACAGCGCTGATCACGCCAAGGCAACGCGGGTTTTCGACGCCGCCATCCAGCGGCAAGGCAAGCAGTTCGAACTTGTTGGAACGGCCGTTGCGGCTGAAGCCCTCGAACATGATCAGCACGACGGATTTCTGGTCGAACACGCCATGGATCAGCTTCGAGACCAGCCGCTGGTCCTTCTCGCGCCACAGCGAGGGAAAGGAGAACCCCTTGAGTTCGCGGCCATAGGAGGCGCAGAGCCTTGTGCCGGCCAGCCGGAACACCGCTTGCCCACGCGTGTCCCTTTCCAGGATGAAGGTGTCGGCCAGCAGCGACTTGATATCGGCCGGCTCCACTTCCGAGCGCTTCGGGGCAGGGCGTCCATCACGCAAGCGGTTCCAATACTGGAACAGCGTGATCGATCCGTTCTGGTTCATGCTAAGCAGCTCCGCGCATTCTGTCGTCTGATGTCCCATCGGTGAACAGAAGGGCGCCCTCCGATGACCTACATGCGTTGCGGAGCAGGAAGCGTGCCAGCGTCGTTAACACTTGTTCACGGGTCGGGGCCGTTAAGGTTAACAAGTGGTTTACGTTGCGCCCGGTCGAGCCGCGTGGCACACAAAAACCACTCCAGAAGCGGTCGTTTCGCGACGATCGGCAGCACTTCAGTCAAGAGTTCGGGGGGACAGGGGACTCGACAGCCGTTCAAGGGAAACCTTGGACGGCTTTCTTTTGATTCGGCACTTTTGATTCGCGCTCGGCGATTCGCCCTTTGTGGTCCGGCGGGCAGTGGTCTAGATGCTCGCAACAACGAATCCTGGACCGAGTGCTAGTGCACATGAGTGAACCTGTAAGCCCACCGGAAATAGAACAGGCGGATCGCGAGCCCGAGCCGCGTCGCGAGCCGATCTTCAACCTGCCGCCGATCGTGCTGGCGGTGATCGCCATTTGCGTGGCCATCTACCTGTTGCAGCAATACGTGCTGAGTGATGCTCAGCAAATGACACTGCTTTACGACGGAGCCTTCATCCCTGTCCTCTACACCGGCCAATACGGCTTCGACTGGTTCCTGTTCACGCGGCCCTTCACCTATGCCTTCATGCATGGTGGATTTGCGCATATCGCCATCAATATGGTCTGGCTCGCTGCCTTTGGCTCGCCGTTGGCCAATCGGCTCGGAGCGTTCTGGTTCGCGTTGTTCTTCGCCGCGACGGGACTGGCTTCAGTGGCGCTTTTCTGGGCCATGCATCCATATGGCGAAGCGCCGCTGGTCGGGGCTTCCGGTGCGATATCGGGCATGATGGGAGCGGCGGCACGCTTTGGCTTCCGTACGGATCGTTCGGCGGGCAAAGCCGCTTTCGCCGGCCCCGTGCTGCCGATCGCAATGGTGCTGCGCTCGCGTGGCGTGATGATCTTCCTTGCCGTTTGGATGGTGATCAACCTTGTCACCGGCCTTGTCGGCTTCGCCCCCGGCGTCGACAGCCAGATCGCCTGGGAGGCTCACATTGGCGGCTTTATCGCCGGCTTCTTCGGCTTGCGCTGGTTCGATAGGCGTTGGCAGCCGCTCGACTGGGAGACGACCGACCACCGCACTTGAAATGCAACCGATCGCGGCGCACGATGTTCACTCTTACGTGAAAGCCGGTCAGGGCAGGAACCGGTTGGCAAAGTAGAGGAGGACGCCATGACGGTTAAGGCCATTCTCGAGCAAAAAGGCCACGACGTGTTGACGCTCGGGCCGAACGAAAAACTAAGCGAGGCCATCCGCATCCTTGCCGAACACAGGATCGGGGCGTTGGTCATCACCAATGGAGACCGCAAGATCGTCGGCATCCTGTCCGAGCGCGACATCGTGCGCGTCGTCGCAAGGGAAGGCGCTGCCGCGCTCGACATAGCCGTTCGTTCCGCGATGACGCCGAAAGTGAAGATCTGCAACGAGAATCACACCGTCAACGAGGTGATGGAGATCATGACCCGGGGCCGCTTCCGCCATCTTCCGGTGGAAAAGGACGGCATGCTCGACGGCATCGTTTCGATCGGCGACGTGGTCAAGCGTCGTATCGAGGATGTCGAGCGCGAGGCTGAGGAAATCCGCGCCTATATCGCTACCGCCTGAGCGGTAAGCAACCGCCGGCCGCGCAAACGGCCGGCGGGCGATAGGCTACCTGTTGTCGAGTTCGGAGCGGACGAGTTGGAGCCCGCGCCGCGTGATGCGGTAGGGGCCGCCGTCCGACGACGAAACCGCCTTCTTGCGCTTCAGCTTCCGAAACAGGTCGAGATCGACGCCGGGGTAGTGCCAGCCGTCGCGGGTCAGGCATTTGACGGAGGCGATCCGTTTCTTCTCACTTTTTTCGATCTCAATGCGTCCGCCCTGCGCGAGCAGGTGCAGAACGCGTTGTTCAATACGCGAAATATCCATGGGAGAGTTTCCGGGAAAACAACAAAAGCCGCCGCCGCGAAGCTTCGCGGCGCGGGGTTTCAGGTTTTCTGCCCTGCCTCGCTATGAGGTCAGGGTCTTACCGGGACTGAGCGTAAGTGGACATCCACTCTCCATTGGGATGGATGGCCTATAGGCGAAAGCGGCGGAAAAGGCCAGCGGGCGGCTTTACGCTTGTCTCGCGAGGCGGTTTGCACTAGCGAAGTTGCAAATCAGGATGTGCAAAACGCACGTTTCCATCGTTCTACTACGCAGGCTACCATGAGCATCATCGACACCCGCACGCCCGACGCGAAACGCCTTATCCCCGGCGCCACCGGCGACTGGGAAATCATCATCGGGCTCGAGGTCCACGCGCAGGTGACATCGGAAGCAAAACTCTTTTCCGGCGCTTCGACGTCGTTCGGCGCTGCCCCCAACGCCAATGTCAGCCTGGTCGATGCGGCAATGCCCGGCATGCTCCCCGTCATCAATGAGGAATGCGTCAAGCAGGCGATCCGTACCGGCCTCGGCTTGAAGGCGCAGATCAACCACAAGTCCGTCTTCGACCGGAAGAACTATTTCTACCCGGACCTGCCGCAGGGCTACCAGATCTCGCAGTTCAAGCAGCCGATCGTCGGCGAGGGCACGGTGATCGTCTCCGTCGGGCCGGACCGCCAGGGCGAGTTCGAGGACATCGAGGTCGGCATCGAGCGCCTGCATCTGGAGCAGGACGCCGGCAAGTCGATGCACGACCAGCATCCGACCATGTCCTATGTCGATCTCAACCGCTCCGGCGTGGCGCTGATGGAAATCGTGTCGAAACCGGACATGCGTTCGGCCGACGAAGCCAAGGCCTATGTCACCAAGCTGCGCACCATCGTGCGCTATCTCGGCACCTGCGACGGCAACATGGACGAAGGCTCCATGCGCGCGGACGTCAACGTTTCGGTGCGCCGGCCGGGCGGCGAATTCGGCACGCGCTGCGAGATCAAGAACGTCAATTCGATCCGCTTCATAGGCCAGGCGATCGATTTCGAGGCGCGCCGGCAGATCGCTATCATCGAGGATGGCGGCACGATTGACCAGGAAACGCGGCTGTTCGACGCCGTCAAGGGCGAAACCCGTTCGATGCGCACCAAGGAAGAGGCGCACGACTACCGCTATTTTCCAGATCCCGACCTGTTGCCGCTGGAATTCGACCAGGCCTATGTCGAAGCGCTGGCCAAGGAACTGCCGGAACTGCCCGACGACAAGAAGGCGCGATTGATCTCCTCGCTCGGCCTCTCGACTTACGATGCCTCGATCCTGGTGTCGGAAAAGCCGATCGCCGACTATTTCGAGAAGGTGGCCGCCGGCCGCGACGGCAAGCTCGCCGCCAACTGGGTTATCAACGACCTGCTTGGGCAATTGAACAAAGCTGGAAAGGACATTGAAAATGCTCCGGTTTCGCCGGATCAGCTCGGTGCCATCATCGATCTGATCAAGGACGGCACCATCTCCGGCAAGATCGCCAAGGACCTGTTCGAGATCGTCTGGAACGAGGGCGGCGACCCGCGCCAACTGGTCGAGAGCCGCGGCATGAAACAGGTTACCGACACCGGCGCTATCGAAAAGGCGGTGGACGAGGTGATCGCAGCCAACCCGGACAAGGTCGAGCAGGCGCGCGCCAAGCCGACCATGGCCGGCTGGTTCGTCGGCCAGGTGATGAAGGCGACCGGTGGCAAGGCCAACCCGCAGGCCGTCAATGACCTGGTCAAGGCCAAGCTGGGCATCGAGTAGACTATGTTCGTGCGCACCGCCGGGGATCGCGACCTCGCCGCCATCCGGGCGCTGCTGGTCGAGACTTGGCATGCGACTTACGACGCCATCTATGGCGCCGAACGGGTGACAGAGATCACCGATGCGTGGCATTCGATCGCCTCGCTCACGGCGCGGCTGGCGAAGCCAAACAGCGAGTTCCTCGTCGCCGACGATGGCCAGCGCATTGGCGGCATGGCATTTGCCGAAGCGCTCGATGGCGGCGGCGTGGTCATGCTGAAGCAGCTTTACGTGCAGCCCGGCCTGCAGGGCCGGGGCATCGGCGGCATGCTTCTCGACGAGATCATCGAAAGCTTCCCTGAGGCCCGCGCCATCCGGCTGGAAGTGGAAGAGAAGAACACGCGCGCAATTGCCTTCTACCAGGCGAACGGCTTCGTCCAGACCGGCCGCACCGACAATTGCGGTTCGGCCCAATCCGCTATCCCGGCCCTCGTCTATGAAAGGCCGCTTGCCGCATAGCGGCGGACCTTTCGGGTGCGCAATCCGGCGGTCGAATTCAGCGATCGAGCCGCAGCCTAACTGGTGGAGACGTCCACATTGTCGATCAGCCTGGTCTTGCCCAGCCAGGCGGCGGCGAGCAGGCGGCCCTCGTGCCCGCGGCGCCACGGCGCCAACGTCCGGCTCTCGCGAGCTTCGACATAATCGATCTTGTGGAAGCCGGCCGCGAGCAGGGCGCGGCTGGCTTCGCCTGTCGCGCCGTTCTGGTCGGCGCCGGCCGCCAGCGCCGCGGCTGCCTTGCGCAGGATCACGTTGAGCCGGCGGGCGATCTGGAGTTCGGCCTCGCCGAGATAGGCGTTACGCGATGACATGGCGAGGCCGTACGCGTCGCGGATCGTCGGCGCGCCGATGATTTCGACGGGCAGGTCGAGGTCGCGGCAGAGCTGCCTGACGACGCACAATTGCTGATAATCCTTTTCGCCAAAGACCGCGACGTCGGGCGACGCCTGCAGGAACAGCTTCGCCACGACGGTGGCGACGCCTTCGAAAAAAGTCGGTCGAAAATCCGATTCGAGCCCGGCGGAGGGACCGCCGACCGAGATTTTGGTGGCAAAGCCGGCAGGATACATCTCACCAACCCCAGGCGTGTAGGCAAGATCGGCTCCGGCCAAAGCCAGCTGGTCGAGATCGCGGGCGAGCTGACGTGGATATTTGTCGAGATCCTCGCTCGGCGCGAACTGCGTCGGGTTGACAAAGATCGAGACGATGCAGCGCTCGGCTCTTTCAAGCGCGATCCTGACCAGCGATAGGTGCCCTTCGTGCAAGGCGCCCATTGTCGGCGCCATGGCGACGCGAAGGCCGTCGCGCCGCCAGTCGCGGATCCGCGCGCGAAGGCCGGCGACCGTGTCGACGACGAGGGGCCGGCTCATCGGTTGTCCTTGCCCAAGGTGGCCGAAAACACATTTTCAGGGCCGGGGAATGTCCGGTCTCGTACCTCGCTGGCGTAACGTGCGGCCGCATACGAGACCACGCTGCGCAAATCGGCGTACTCCTTGACGAATTTCGGCACGCGGTCGACGGTGAGCCCGACCATGTCGTCTATGACCAGGATCTGGCCGTCGCAAACGCCGCTGGCGCCGATGCCGATAGTCGGAATGGCGATGCGGCGGGTGATTTCGGCCGCGACCGCTTCGACCGTGCCCTCGATGACCATCGAAAAGGCGCCGGCTTCTTCGACGGCGCGCGCATCGGCAAACAGCGCTGCCGCATTCTCGTCGGTCCGGCCCTTGATCCTGTAGCCGCCATCCTTCTCGACGGACTGCGGCAGCAGGCCGATATGGCCCATGACCGCGATGCCGGCATCGACGACTGCGGCGATCTGCCGGGCCATACCGACGCCGCCCTCGAGTTTCACAGCCTGGCAGCCGGTTTCGCCAACGATACGCCGCGCCGAGGCAACGGCTTGGGCCGCCGAATCCTCATAGCTGCCGGCCGGCATGTCGACGACGACGCAAGCCCTGGCCGAGCCGCGCATCACCGCTTGCCCATGCGCGATCATCATCTCCAGCGAGGCGCCCAGCGTCGTTTTGTGGCCATGCAGGACCATTGCGACGCTGTCGCCGACGAGGAGCAGATCGACATGCTCGTCGAGCAGCCGGGCGATGGGGTAGGTATAGGCGGTGAGACAGACGATCGGCACGCCACGCTTGCGGCGGCGAATGGCATCGGCGCCGATGCGAATGTCGGCGGTCGGCGATTCCCTGGCCAATCGTCACCTCCCTCGGCCAAGGGTCGGCCGGATACCCGCACGGCGCGCGCGCGCAGAGCTTTAGAAAGGCTGAGGGTGGTTGGCAAGCACCATACGGCGCCGGCAATGCATCACCGGCTTGTGTCGCCTTACCGGCGCGCCATTTGCGCCCTCTTGGCGGCAAGCCCCTTGCCTTCACGAAGGGCTGACGCCATAAGCAGGAAACGGACGCCATCGGCGCGAGGGTTTGAAGATGAAGACTTTCCTTACGCAGTTTTTCACCTGGTGGAACGGCCAGACGCTTGGCACGCGCCTGCACACCTGGCGGCACGGCAGGAAGGTCGGGCAGGACGAGGTGGGCAACGTCTACTACGAAGGCGGTGTCGATTCCGAAGGACGCACGCGCCGCTGGGTCATCTATCGCGATTATTCCGAGGCTTCTTCTATCCCGCCCGGCTGGCACGGCTGGATTCATCACCGCGTCGACGTCGCGCCGCCGAGCGACGATTACAAGCCGCGCGACTGGCAGAAACCGCATCAACCGAACCTGACCGGCTCGCCCTCAGCCTATCGTCCGAAGGGCTCGGTGCTGACCAACCAGCACCGCCCGCAGGTCACCGGCGACTACGACGCCTGGACGCCCGGATCATAAGCGGGCGTCGGTCCTTTATCGCCACAATTGGTGTCTAGCAGCTTGCTCATCAGAAAACGGCGACTAGCCTTTGTGATAGAGAGAATCACCCGGGCGCTAACCACCGGTATCCCTGCATGAGCATTTTCAGCCTGACATCGATGGGCGCACTGATAGTAGCCGCCGGGCTCACCGTTAGCACCGCGGCACTTGCCGCTTCGCCAACGCCGGCCGCACCCGCGCCGGCGCCGGGATCGGACCGAATCACCAACCCGGTCGCCGAATTCGCCGGCATCGACAAGATCACCGGCCGCATCATCACCTTCGACGTCTATATCGACGAGACGGTGCAGTTCGGTGCTTTGCAGGTGACGCCGCGCGTCTGCTACTCCCGGCCGCAGAACGAGGAGCCGAAGACCGATTCTTTTGTCGAAGTCGACGAGATCACGCTCGACCGCAAGATCCGCCGCATCTTCACTGGCTGGATGTTTGCCGAAAGCCCTGGTCTCAATGCCGTCGAGCATGCCGTCTATGACGTCTGGCTGAAGGCCTGCAAGCAGAAGTCGGATGTGCCAGCGCCCGATTCGGCCAAGACCGATGCGGCCAAGCCCGATACGGCCCAGCCGAATGCCACGGCCGCTCCGGCTGCGGCCGAACCGGAAGCCACGGAACCGCCTACGACCAACGCCAACTGATCCTTCGGAACCGCCCTGAGGGCAACGCGTTGGGCCCTGACGGCCACACGATGCGCGCCGGGAGGATTTTCCGATGTCTGCCAGAAAGCGGATCACCGCCAGCATCAAGGAACTGCTTGAGCTCGAAAAGGGCTTCTGGACAGGCGATTCGGCATTTTTCGCGGCCAATGCCGACACCGAGTGCCTCGTGGCATTTCCGCAGTTGGCCCAGACCATGAGCAATGCCGATCTCGCCGAAACCGCCGCCGATCCCAAGCGATGGCGTGATCTCGAGATCGATCTCAAGGGCGTGGTCGAACCAGGCAGCGACATCGTCATCCTGGCCTATGAGGCGCATGCCGTGAAGGGCAATGGCGAAGCCTACGCGGCGCTGGTCAGCACCGGCTATGTCCATCGCGTCAACGGCTGGAAGATG
This sequence comes from Mesorhizobium sp. BR1-1-6, assembly GCF_020165355.1. Taxonomy (NCBI): domain Bacteria; kingdom Pseudomonadati; phylum Pseudomonadota; class Alphaproteobacteria; order Hyphomicrobiales; family Phyllobacteriaceae; genus Mesorhizobium; species Mesorhizobium sp. BR1-1-6. The sequence goes on from NZ_JAIUHZ010000019.1 coordinate 64,396, forward strand.
ATGTTCCATTCGCAGGCTCCGCTGGAAACGAAGGTCCGCTGACGGGCTGGATCATCAGGGGAAAAACACCGCTTCACCCTTCAGCGCGTCGGCCAGCATCTTCTCGTATTTGCCGCGCGGCACGTCGATTGCGCCGAAGCGCTTGAGGTGTTCGGTGGTGAACTGCGTGTCGAGCAGTGCGAAACCGCGCGCCTGCAGGCGTTCGACGAGATGCACAAGGCAGATCTTCGAAGCATCCGTTTCCCGGGAAAACATGCTTTCGCCGAAGAACACCCTCCCCAGGGAGACACCGTAGAGGCCGCCGACCAGCCGCTCCTCGCGCCAGGCCTCGACAGAATGGCAATGGCCGATGCGATGCAACTGCACATAGGCCTCGCGGATCGGCGCGTTGATCCAGGTGGAACGGCGCTCCTCGCGCCTTTCGGCGCAGCCATCGATCGTCGCCTCGAAATCGAAGTCGAAACGGATGTCGAAGAGGTTTCGCCGAAGCGCCTTCTTCAGACTTTTCGGCGTGTGGAAGCGGTCGAGCGGAATGATGCCGCGCGTCTCCGGCCGCACCCAGAACACTTCCGGATCGGCGGCGCTTTCGGCCATCGGGAAGACGCCCGAGGCGTAGGCCTTGAGCAGAAGGTCGGTCGGGATACGATAGCCTGGCGCGTAGGGGCGAGTCATCGCTTCATTATAGCGGCAAGTCCGGGGCTATTCGCCTTTGGCCAGATATTTTTCCAGCCAGTGGATGTCATAGTCGCCATTGGCGATGTCGGCGTTGCCGACGAGGTCGCGAAACAGCGGCAACGTCGTCTTGATTCCGTCGACGACGAATTCGTCCAGCGCCCGGCGCAGCCGCATCATGCATTCGACGCGGTTGCGCCCGTGCACGATCAGCTTGCCGATCAGGCTGTCGTAGTAAGGCGGGATCTTGTACCCTGAATAGACGCCGGAATCGACACGGATGCCAAGGCCGCCTGGCGTGTGGAAATGGGTGATCGTGCCGGGCGAGGGCGTGAAGGTGCGCGGATCCTCTGCATTGATGCGGCACTCGATGGCATGGCCCTGGAAGCGGATGTCTTCCTGCTTGACCGAAAGACCGCCGCCCGAGGCGACACGGATCTGCTCATGCACCAGATCGATGCCAGTGATAGCCTCCGTCACCGGATGCTCGACTTGCAGGCGCGTGTTCATCTCGATGAAATAGAACTCGCCATTCTCGTAGAGGAACTCGATCGTGCCGGCGCCGGAATAGCCGAGGTCGGCGATGGCGTTGGCGCAGATATCGCCGATGCGCGAGCGTTCCTCGGCGTTGAGGGCGGGTGAGTTGGCCTCTTCCCAGACTTTCTGGTGGCGGCGCTGCAAGGAGCAGTCGCGCTCGCCGAAATGCACGCCCCGGCCAAAGCCGTCGCCGAACACCTGAACCTCGATATGACGCGGCTTTTGCAGGTACTTTTCAATATAGACGGCGTCATCGCCGAAGGCCGCGCCCGCTTCCGAGCGGGCCGTCTGCAAGGCGACTTCGAGGTCGGCCTCGGTATGCGCCACTTTCATGCCGCGTCCGCCGCCGCCGGCCGACGCCTTGATGATCACGGGATAGCCGATCTCTGCGGCGATGCGCTTGGCCTCCTTTTCCTCGGTCACCGCACCATCGGAGCCGGGAACCACCGGAATGCCGAGGCGCTTGGCGGTGCGCTTGGCTTCGATCTTGTCGCCCATGATGCGGATATGGTCGCCGGTCGGACCGATAAAGGTAATGTTGTGCGCGGCCAATATGTCTGAAAACTTGGCGTTCTCCGACAGGAAACCGTAGCCGGGATGCACGGCGTCGGCGCCGGTGATCTCGCAGGCGGCGACGATCTGGTGGATATTGAGGTAGCTGTCGCGCGATGGCGGTGGCCCGATGCATACGCTCTCGTCGGCGAGCCGAACATGCATGGCGTCGGCGTCGGCGGTCGAGTGCACCACCACCGTCTGGATGCCAAGCTCCTTGCAGGCACGCAGCACCCGAAGCGCGATTTCGCCGCGATTGGCGATGAGAATCTTCTGGAACATTAGGGCCGCTCTACTCGATCACGACGAGCGGCATGCCGTATTCGACCGGCTGTGCGTCCTCGAACAGGATCGCCGTCACCGTGCCGGCGCGTGGCGAGGGGATCTGGTTCATCGTCTTCATCGCTTCGATGATCAGCAGCGTCTGCCCTTCCTTGACGTTCTGGCCGATCTCGATGAACGGCTTGGCATCCGGCGAGGGCGCTAGATAGGCAGTGCCGACCATGGGGGAGGCCACGGCGTTTTTCGACACGTCGGCCGCGGCCGGAACGGCTGCGGTGGCAGATTGCGCCGCCGGCGCCGGCGCAAAGGCCGGCTGCGGCGCGGCTATCGCGTGAACCGCCGGCGCCTGCCGCGATACGCGCACCTTCAGGTCACCCAGCTCGACTTCGATCTCCGTGAGATTGGTGTCGTTCAGTATGCCCGCGAGGTCGCGGATCAGCTGCTGGTCAACACCGGTCTTCTTTATCGACATTTTCGAGCCTTCTGTTTGTTGGCCGGTCATAGGCGTGCGGCCAGCGCCTGCAGCGCCAGCGTGTAGCCGAGCGGCCCAAAGCCACAGATCATGCCGACAGCGACCGGCGCGACCATGGAGACGTGGCGGAATGGTTCCCGCGCATGGATATTGGAAAGATGGACCTCGGCGACCGGCAGCGGCGCCACGGAACGGATGGCGTCGTGAATCGCGATCGACGTGTGGCTATAGGCGCCGGGATTGATGACGATGCCGACGGCCTTGTCGCCGGCTTCCTGGATCCAGTCGACGAGGTCGCCCTCGTGGTTCGACTGGCGGAAATCGATTTCGAGCCCGAGCGCCGCGCCCGCCTCTCTGCAGTCCTCCGCGATGGCGGCAAGCGTCTTGCCGCCATAGATGCCTGGCTCGCGCTTGCCGAGCGCGTTGAGATTGGGACCGTTCAGGACGAAAACCGTTTTCAAAAAATGCCGACCTTTTCCGGCACCGGCGTCAAACCGGCGCTGGGCCCTCTATAATGGGCATAGACGCCCGCGGAAAGAGCGCAAGTGCGTTCTTTCACTGTCCACAACAGGCGGAAATGCGCCCGTGAAGAAAACCCGCGGCCGATCAAAGCGCGGCTTTCGCCGCCTCGATCTTCTCCGCCAGGACTTCCTGTCCGAGCGCCCCGAACACGACCTCGTTGCCGACGACATAGGACGGCGTTCCGGTGATCGCCAGCTTGTTGGCGAGATCGTAGGTCTTGGAGAAGGCTTCGGTGATGGACGGGTCCTTCATCTTTTCACGCAGCGTCGCTTCATCGGCGCCGAGCGAAAGCGCGACCTTGATCGCCGCCGCCTCGGTGGCGCGACCCTGGCCGCCGAGCAGCGCATTGTGGAACTCGCCGTACTTCTGCGGCATCATCAGGTGGAAGGCCATCGAAACGACGCTGGCCTTCTGCGAATCCGGGCCGAGGATCGGGAACTCCTTGAGCACGAAACGCAGGTCCGGATCGGCCTTGGTCAGCGCCTGCATGTCTTCGATGGCGCGTTTGCAGAAGCCGCAATTGTAGTCGTAGAACTCGACGATCGTGACCTTGCCGTTCGGGTTCCCGACCACGCCGTCGAAGGAGGAGTTGAAGATCTGCTCCTTGGCGCCCTTGATGACGCCGAGATGGGCAATGCGCTGCTCTTCCTTCTGCTTGGCCTCGAGCGCATCCTGGACTTCCAGCAGCACTTCCGGATTCTTCAGGAGATAATCGCGGATGATGCCTTCGACCTCGGTGCGGTCGATCTTGGTATCGGCCGCTGCCGTCTGAAGCGGTTGCGCCGCACCGGCTTCCGCGATTTGCGGGCTGCCGGCCACGAAACCGAACGCCAGCATGGCAAGGGCTATCGCAACTCCCGTGGTGCCCAGCAACAGTGCCTTTTTCATCGTTCCGTTCCTTTGCCTGTTTTCCGGTCTGGCTGCGTCGCAGCGCACGGCCGGAAGGTTCATTATACCTTGCCCGACGGCTTGTAGTTTATGATGTCCTGGGCGCGTATCCATCGCGGCTCGCCGCGTTTGAGTTGCTGCTGCGCTCGCATGGCGAAGATCTTCGCATCCTTGTAGTTACCGGAATAGAAATGACCCTCGGCCGTGGCGAGCTCGGCGCCCGGTATGTCTCCCAATTCGCCATAGGCCTGCGCCAGATAGCGGTATCCCGCGGAATTTTCCTTGTCGCGTCGCAAGCCGTTGTTGATCTGGATCACGGCCTTTTTCAGAGCGTCTGGGGTGCCCGTCGCCATCAACGCCTGGCCGAGCGAAACCGGCAGCAATCCAGATCGCGCCTTGTCGAGGCTGACTGCCTTGGCGTAGGCATCGGCAGCTTCCTTGGGCTTGTTCGCCTTCATCAATATATCGCCGCGCAATTCCTGGAAATAGGCGTTGCCGGGCTGGGCTTTGATCAAGGCGTTGGTCTTGGCGAGTGCGGTGGCGATGTTGCCGAAAAGATAGGCCGATTGGGCCTCGCCATACTGCGCGGCAAGGCTGCCCTGCATCTTTCGCATCAGCCGCGACGCGGCGGCCTGGCCTTCCATGTAGACAGCGATCTTCACCCGCATCATGTCGTGGCGCAATTGCAGTGCCGGCGCATCGACCTTGTCGAGATAGGGGCTCTGCTTGACCAGCACTTCGAGGTTGGAGATTCGATCGCGCGGCATTGGATGGCTGATCCGGTAGGGATCGACCTGCGCGCCCGACAGCGACAAGGCCGTCTGGAAACGCTGAAACGTCTTCAGCATGCCCATGCCGGACTGGCCGGTGGCGTTGAGATAGGTGATCGCCGAGCGGTCGGCCGTCATCTCCTCGGTGCGCTGATAGGCGAGAATGCTGCGCTGCGCCATCTCGCCGCCGCCAGCCGCCACGCCCACGCCGGCGCCGGCAAGTCCGCGGCTGTTGGTGGTCGCCCCGGCGACCATGGCGCCAGCGCCCAGCAAGGTTGCGATGATGGCCATCGTCTTGGCGCGCTCGAGTTGGTCACGCAGTTTCTGCTGGTGGCCGCCGGCGATGTGGCCGGCCTCGTGGGCGATGACGCCGATGATCTCGTTGGGCGTTTCGGCTTCCATCAAGGCGCCCGTGTTGATGAACAGCCGGCGTCCGGTGACGAAGGCATTGAAGCTCTGGTCGTTGACCAGGACGATGTCGATGCCGTCATTCGCCAGACCGGCGGCCTTGAAGATCGGGCGGGCGTAGTCGCGCACCAGCGCCTCGATCTCGGCATCGCGCACCACCGGCACGTTCTGGGCGAAGGCGCTGATGGAACCAGACACCGCGACGGCGACGCCAAGCGAAAGCGTCGCAACGACGCGCGCTGCCCGGGCAACCATCGATTTGGGTCGGCTCAACATGACGTGTCCACTGGTAGACGAGCGTGCGAAAGATGAAAAGTCGGCACCGGAAAAACTTCCTCAACTTGTGATCCTCACACCAATCGGGCATTTGTGCGGCGCATGCGCCAGGATGTGGCGCGCTCAATCGTCGGATCGAGGTCAAAATGGTCGTTTCGCTCTCACGCCGTGGCAATGTCGAACCCTTCCACGCCATGGATGTGCTGGCCGAGGCGAACCGGCTGAGAGCGACGGGCGCGCCGGTCATTTCCATGGCCGTCGGCCAGCCGTCCGATCCGGCTCCGGCCCGCGTTCGTGCCGCGGCGGCCAGGGCTTTGCAGGACGGGCGCATTGGCTATACCGATGCGCTGGGCCTGGCTGGATTGCGCAAGGCGATCGCGGAACACTATGGGGATCACTACGGGCTTGATGTCGCGCCCGACCGGATCGCGGTCACGACGGGATCCTCGGCCGCCTTCAATCTCGCCTTCCTGGCAATGTTCGATCCCGGTGACCGCGTCGTCATCGCAGCGCCGGGCTACCCCGCCTATCGCAACATCATGGCGGCGCTGGGCATCGAAGTGATCGAGATAGAGCTCGGCGATGCGGCCTATCTTCATGCCGCTCACCTGGAGACCGCGCATCGCGAAAAACCGCTGAAGGGCGTGCTGTTCGCAAGTCCGGCCAACCCGACCGGCGCGGTCATTCCGGCCGATGATCTCGCGGACCTGGTCCGGACGGCGGAGGCGCTCGGCATTGCCGTCATCTCCGACGAGATCTACCATCGGCTGGCCTATGCGGCGTCCGACACCACCGCACTCGCCTTTGGCACCGGTGTCACGGCGATCAACTCCTTCTCGAAATACTATTGCATGACCGGCTGGCGCATCGGCTGGATGGTGCTGCCGGAAGCGGTGGTGCGGCCCATCGAGCGCATTGCGCAGAGCCTCTACATCTCGCCGCCGGAACTGTCGCAGGTCGCCGCAATCGAGGCCTTTGCCGCTACCGAGGAGCTAGAAGCGGTCAAGGGTCGCTATGCCTGGAACCGCGAGCTCCTGATGAAGCGTCTGCCGGAGCTCGGTTTTCCGCTCGCAGCACCGATGGATGGCGCCTTCTATGCCTTTTGCTACGTCACCAGGCACAGCAACGACAGCATGGCTTTCGCCCGCAAGATGCTGGCCGAGGCGCATGTCGCGGCCACGCCCGGCCGTGATTTCGACACCCAGGCCGGGCACCGCACCATGCGGTTCTCCTATGCCGGCAGCCATGACGACATGGTCGAGGCATTGGCGCGCATCGAACGCTGGCTGAGATAGATCCATGCCGGAACTCGAGCAGGCCCTGGCCGAAGTCGCGGCCGAAATGGCCGAACGCACCGATCGCGGCGAGGTCGCCACCTATATCCCGCAACTCGGCAAGGTTGATCCCAAGAAATTCGGCATCGCAGCCGTCACCAATGACGGCCGTGTGCTGATGGCGGGCGACGCCGACCAGCCCTTTTCGATCCAGAGCATCTCGAAAGTGTTCACCTTGACGCTGGCGCTGGGCAATGTCGGCGACGCGCTGTGGAAGCGGGTAGGGCGCGAGCCTTCGGGCAATCCGTTCAACTCGATCGTGCAGCTCGAGCATGAGAACGGCATTCCGCGCAATCCCTTCATCAATGCCGGCGCCATTGTCATCTCCGACATCCTGCTTGCCGGCCACCAGCCGCGCGAGGCGATCGGCGAGATCCTGCGCTTCATCCAGTTCCTCGCCGACGACGAGACCATCATCATCGACCGCGAGGTGGCAGCGTCGGAGCGCGCCACCGGCTATCGCAACTTCGCGCTCGCCAACTACATGAAATCCTTCGGGAATCTTCATCATGCGCCGGAGCTGGCGCTCGGCGTCTATTTCCACCATTGCGCCATCGCCATGAGCTGCCGGCAGCTGGCGATGCCCGGCCGGTTCCTCGCCAATGGCGGCAAAAATCCGGCGACCGGACATTCCGTGGTGTCGGTCGAGCGGGCACGCCGCATCGGCGCCATGATGCTGACCTGCGGCCACTATGACGGCTCCGGTGATTTTGCCTTCCGCGTCGGCATTCCGGGCAAGAGCGGCGTCGGCGGCGGCATATTGGGCATCGTGCCCGGCGTCGCCTCGCTCGCCGTCTGGTCGCCCGGCCTCAACGCCAACGGCAATTCCAAGCTGGGCTCTATCGCCCTGGAGAAGCTCGCCAGGATGATGAACTGGTCGATCTTCGCGCCGTAACGCTCTGTCGGAAAAGCTGGATATGAAAAATCCCGCACCGTCTTTCGACCGGCGCGGGATTTTTTGTTCAGGAAGTCAGTTCAACGGGCTGAAATCTCAGAAGAAGCCTTTCCGCTGCCACCAGCCGGCGCGCTTCGGCTTCTCTTCGGTCTTGGTTTCCGGCTCTTCGGCGACGGTCGAGGAAACCACCGGCACGACCGGCGCATCGATGGCCGGCGGCTTGCGTCGCGACGGACGGGCCTTCGGTGTGTCCGCGGCGGTCGTCGCCGCTGCCTCGTCCGATGCCGTGGCTGGCGTCTCGGCGGGTGCTGGAACGGCCAGTTCAGCGATCGGCTCCTCGGCGACAGCCTCGGCGGCTGCCTTCTTCGGCTTGGCTACACGCCGCGGCTTCTTGGGCTTCTCGGCGGTCGTCGCCTCGTCGCTCACCGGAGCCACCGGCTCTTCCGCAGCCACGACGGCTACCGGCTCGATCGCAGGCTCGCTTTCGGAAGCATCGACCCCGGAAGGTTCAGTCGCTTCATCGGCGCTTGCCCCGGCCTCGCCTTCGCCGTCCTCGCGCCGGTTGCGCTTGCCGCCGCGCTTGCCGCGGCGACGCTTCTTGCCCTGGCCCTCGTCGGATGCTTCCGCCGTTTCGGCAGTTCCGGCCGCAGGGACCGGAGCCTCGTCGCCGGCTTCCGACTCGTCACGGCTCACCGGGCTTTCCGACGTGGACAAATCGTCGGTCTGCGCCGCCACGGAAGCACCGTCGATGTGGCCATGCTCGCGATCGCGATCCTTGCCGCCGCGGCGTCTGCGACGCTTGCGGCGCTTGCGGTCACGGCCTTCGCCCTCTTCGCCGGGCCTCTGCTGGTGCTGACCTTGCTGCGGCTGACGCGGCTGTTCGGCCTGGGCCGGTGCTTCGTCTTCCTCCTCGACGATGGTCTCATCCTCGGGCTCTTCCGGTTCGACATAGGCCGGCAGGGTGCGTGCTTCGACGAAGCCTTCCGGCTTTTCGGCCAGCGCGCCGCGGAAGATCGCATAATGCTGCGAACCGACCGTGTCGTCGGCCTCGAGCGTGATGGTCAGGCCGAAGCGGCTTTCCAGTTCCACCAGCGTGCCGCGCTTGTGGTTGAGCACATAGAGCGCGGTCGCCGCAGGCGTGCGAACCGTGATGTGGCTGCGCGAATCCTTGAGCAGGAACTCCTCGATCGCCCTGACCACCATCAGCGCGACAGACGAATCGGAGCGCACATGGCCGGTGCCGCCGCAATGCGGGCAAGGCTTCATGGTCGATTCCAACACGCTGGCGCGGATGCGCTGGCGCGACATCTCCATCAGGCCGAAATGCGAGATGCGGCCGACCTGGATGCGCGCGCGGTCGTTCTTGAGATGATCCTTCAACCGCTTCTCGACGGCACGGTTGTTGCGGTTCTCCTCCATGTCGATGAAGTCGATGACGATCAGGCCGGCAAGGTCGCGCAGCCTGAGCTGGCGGGCGACTTCCTCCGCCGCTTCCAGATTGGTGTGGAGCGCGGTGTCCTCGATCGAGTGCTCCTTGGTCGAGCGGCCCGAATTGACGTCGATGGCGACCAGCGCCTCGGTCTGGTTGATGATGATGTAGCCGCCGCTCTTGAGCGTCACTTGCGGCTGCAGCATGCGGTCAAGCTGCGCCTCGATGCCGTTGCGCACGAAGATCGGCGTCGTATCGCGGAACGGCTGAACCACCTTCGCGTGGCTCGGCATCAGCATGCGCATGAAGTCCTTGGCCTCGCGGTAGCCCTCTTCGCCGGAGACGAGGATCTCGTCGATGTCCTTGTTATAGAGGTCGCGCACCGAACGCTTGATCAGGCTGCCTTCCTCGTAGACGAGGGCAGGGGCCGTGGACTGGAGCGTGAGATTGCGCACGTTCTCCCAAAGCCGCATCAGATATTCATAATCGCGCTTGATCTCGGCCTTGGTGCGGCTCTCGCCGGCGGTGCGCAGGATGACGCCCATGCCTTGCGGCACTTCGAGATCGGCGACCACTTCCTTGAGGCGCTTGCGGTCCACAGCACTAGTGATCTTGCGCGAAATTCCGCCGCCGCGCGCCGTGTTCGGCATCAGCACGGAATAGCGGCCGGCAAGCGACAGATAGGTGGTGAGCGCTGCGCCCTTGTTGCCGCGCTCTTCCTTGACGACCTGCACCAGCAGGATCTGGCGGCGCTTGATCACTTCCTGGATCTTGTACTGGCGGCGCATCGGCTTGCGGCGGTTGCGCGCTTCCTCCAGGGCATCCTCGGCGCCGACCGATTCGACCTCGTGATCGTCCAGATGCGAAGACTGAACCTCTTCCAGCATGCCGCGATCATCGTCGCTGGATTCACTGCCCTGTTCCGTCAGCGGGACGGGTTCGGAAATCACATCGGCGTCGACGGAGGCGGCGATCGACGTCGGGCCGCCCTCGCGGGTCTCGCCTTCGTCCTGTCCGGACGATTCGTCGCTCTGCTCGGGAGAGGCTTCGCCATGATTGGATGCATCCGCGGCCTGTTCCGGGATATCGGCCGCATGTTCGATGGTTTCCGAACCGTGGGAAATGTTCTCCGAGACGGCGTCATTGCCATTGTCGGCGTCGCCTGCCTCGCCGGCCGTTTCGGTTGCCTCGTCGGCATCGGTCCCGCCCGCGTCGCGCTTGTGTTCTGCGCGGTCGCGGCCCTTGCCGCCGCGCCGGCGTCCGCGCCGGCCGCGATCACGGCTCTGGGGGTCGTCGCCTTCGCCGTCCTCATCGTCCTCGTCCTCGGCTTCCTGCGCTTCGGCGCGCAGCAGCGCCTGACGGTCGGCGACGGGGATCTGGTAGTAGTCGGGGTGTATTTCACTGAAGGCGAGGAAACCGTGACGGTTGCCGCCATATTCGACAAAGGCTGCCTGAAGGGAGGGTTCGACGCGCGTTACGCGGGCGAGATAGATGTTTCCTTTGAGCTGCTTCTTGTCCTGTGATTCAAAGTCGAATTCTTCGATACGATTACCGCGTACGACGACAACGCGTGTTTCCTCCGGGTGGGAGGCGTCTATCAGCATTTTGTTGGGCATTATTTCGTTTCCCCCCGGCAGCCGTCAGCCGCAGCTTGCGGCGCAAGGGCCGCTGCTGTGTGTCTGGATGAATGTGGGTGCCGGATGTCTGAATGTCCGCCGGACGGTGCCTGCGCGCCATGGCGGTGCCGCCCGCAGCCATATTGGCGCGGTTTGATGCGGACCTTTCCATGATTGCGCTTGAAGCCATCGTCACCAGCAGAACCTTTTGAACCAAAGCCCGGAAACCGGACCAGCTTGTTTGCTCATACAGAGCCGGCGCGGGACAAACCCGGCCGTTTTCCTCACGCAGGCGATTCCCCCGCCACGGGCGCACACCTGCGAAATTCGTCGCGATCACCTGAACCCTTCTCGCATGGAGCGAAAGGAGCCGCCTTTCGTCTCACCTGTAGCGGGAAGCTGCGGAGGAGGGCGGTTCCAGGATTGCAGTGATCCACTATCGCTTTTATGATTTGGCGGGTTGGAAGGCAACCCCGATTTCCGACGCCGGCAAAAGCGGTTCCGCCACGTAAGCACGGGTCCGGGCCTCGCGTGAAAAGGCTTGGTTAACCTTCTCTGGATACCAATCGTTAATCGAGTTCGCGGCCTAACCGGCACTTCGACTACATGACCGGGCGCCTTGGCGCCAAACCGGGAGCGACTGCAAAGAGATGGGACTGGCAGGCTTCACAGACAAGGGCAGTCGTGCCGGCGGCCGTTTGCTCGCGATCTTCTGCCTCCTGCTGTCGATGACCATCTCGTTGGTCGCCAACGCCGCCGATGCCCCGCTCACGGCAACCGGTTACAAGATGGCGGGCGATGCCACCAAGATGCGCATCGTCATGGATTTCGACCGTGAGCCCGACGTCAAATGGTTCCTTTTGCGCGGCCCCAATCGTCTGGTCATCGACCTGGCGAATACGAAATTGGCCATCGATGCCAAGGATTTGAAGCCTCGCGGGCTGGTCAAGGGCGTGCGCCTGGGTGAGTTGGAGGCAGGCGTGTCGCGGCTGGTTCTCACCGGGAAGGGGCCGTTCGCGGTCGACAAGCTCGATGTTCTCAAGAACGAGGACGGCGCGGGCTACCGCATCGCCATCGACATGTCGGCGGCCTCCGAACGCGAGTTCGACACTGCCCTTGCCAATCAGGCGCTGACCACCGGTTCCACGGTTTCGACCGACAAGGGCGGACGGGTCGGCACCGGGCCGGTCTCCAATCCGGGCCATCGCTTCACCGTCGTCATCGATCCGGGCCATGGCGGCGTCGATGGCGGTGCCGAGGGCCTGAACGGCACCGTCGAAAAGAACGTCACGCTGGCTTTCGCCACGGAACTGCGCGACAAGCTCGCCGCCCTCGGCAGATACGATGTCTTCATGACGCGCGACACCGACGAATATTTGCGGCTGGACGACCGCGTGCGCATCGCTCGCCAGCATGAGGCCGACCTGCTCATCTCCATTCATGCCGACACCATCAGCCTCAAGGGCATCCGTGGCGCGACCGTCTATACCGTTTCCGACAAGGCTTCGGATCCGGAAGCGCAGGCGCTTGCCGACCGTGAAAATCTCTCGGACCAGTTCGCCGGCATGGTGATCAAGGACGACAACAAGGAAGTCACCGATATCCTGATCGACCTGATCCGCCGCGAGACCCACACCTTTTCGATGAGTTTCGCCCACACGCTGGTCGGCCAGTTGTCGACCAGCGTCGGCCTCATCAACAATCCGCAGCGTTCCGCGGGATTCAAGGTGCTGAAAGCGCCTGACGTCCCCTCCGTGCTGGTCGAACTAGGCTATCTCTCGAATGCCAAGGACGAGGCGCAACTGCTCGACGCCGACTGGCGCGGCAAGGCGGCGCAAAGCATCACCAACGCCGTCGCGCTGTTCGCTTCCGCGCGTGCCGGAACGGGAACCGGGGGCTGAAATGCCTGACGACGCCTGCAACCACAGGCAGCGTTGCGCGGCGACAACACCCGACGCTTTTATTTCCGACTCACGGCCGCGAAATCCGGCCTTGCCGTATTTTGCCCACATGGTAGCGACATGGGTTTTCCATTACGGGTTGGGACCGGCTCGAATGCTTGCGCGGAAGGCGGCTTCGTTTAGGAAATTCCCGAACCAAGGACTGGAGCGGGCATGATTCGTCTCATTGGCTATTTCTTCGGTATCGGCACGACGCTGGCCCTGCTGGTCGCGGCGGGGGTTGCCATCTATATCGGGCATTTGTCCAAGGATCTGCCCGACTATGAGGTGCTGGCCAAGTACGAGCCGCCGGTGACCACCCGAATCCATGCCTCGGACGGCGCGCTGATGGCCGAGTACGCGCGCGAACGGCGCCTGTATTTGCCGATCCAGGCCATCCCCGACCGCGTCAAGGCGGCCTTCCTGTCGGCCGAGGACAAGAATTTCTACAACCACCCCGGCATTGACGTGACCGGCCTGGGCCGCGCTATCATCGTCAACCTGCAGAATTTCGGCTCGGGCAGGCGTCAGGTTGGCGCCTCGACGATCACCCAGCAGGTGGCGAAGAATTTTCTGCTGACCTCGGACCAGACCTACGAGCGCAAGATCAAGGAAATGATCCTCGCCTTCCGCATCGAGCAGGCCTATTCCAAGGACCGCATTCTCGAACTCTACCTCAACGAAATCTTCTTCGGTTTCGGCGCCTATGGCGTGGCGGGTGCCGCGCTCACTTATTTCGACAAGTCGGTGAACGAGCTGACCGTGGCCGAGGCCGCCTATCTGGCCTCGCTGCCCAAGGGGCCGAACAATTATCACCCCTTCAAGCATGCCGACCGCGCGCTTGAGCGCCGTAACTGGGTCATCGACCAGATGGTCGAGAACGGCTACGTTACGCGCGAGGAAGGCGACAAGGCCAAGGCGGAGCCCCTCGGCGTCACGCCGCGCCGCAACGGCACCTATCTGTTCGCCGGCGAATACTTCACCGAGGAGGTGCGCCGCCAGATCATCGCCCGCTACGGCGAGAACGCGCTCTATGAAGGCGGCCTGTCCGTCCGCACCACGCTCGACCCGAAGATCCAGCTCATCGCCCGCAAGGCGATGCAGAACGGCTTGATCAAATACGACACGCTGCGCGGCTACCGCGGGCCGCTGAAGACGATCGACGTGTCCGGCGACTGGGGTGTGCCGCTGGGCAATGTGAAGGGACTGGAAGACGTTCCCGAATGGAAGCTCGCAGTCGTGCTCGACAGTTCGGCATCCGGCCTGTCGATTGGCTTGCAGCCGGCACGCCAGGCGTCGGGCGACATCGTCAAGGAGCGCGTCGAAGGCACCGTCAGCAAGGAAGACATGGGCTTTGCCATGCGCCATGTGGTCGGCGGCAAGACGGTCAGGGCCAAGTCGCCGGCCGATGTGCTGAAGCCGGGCGACGTCGTCTTCGTCCAGAAGAACGAAGGCTCCGACGACGCCTACAGCCTGCGCCAGGTCCCCGAAGTGGAAGGCGGCCTGATCGCCATGGATCCACACACCGGCCGCGTGCTGGCCATGGTCGGCGGCTTCTCCTACGCGCAGTCGGAGTTCAACCGCGCCACCCAGGCCATGCGCCAGCCCGGCTCTTCGTTCAAGCCGATCGTCTATTCCGCGGCGCTCGACAATGGCTATACGCCGGCGTCGGTGATCATGGACGGGCCGATTACCATCCAGAGCGGCAACACGACCTGGACGCCGAAGAACTACGACGGCACGGTCGCTGGTCCGGCAACCCTGCGCTCCGGCATCGAAAAGTCGCGCAACCTGATGACTGTGCGCCTCGCCAACGACATGGGCATGAAGCTGGTCGTCGAATATGCCGAGCGTTTCGGCGTCTATGACCATCTGGCGCCGTATTTGCCGATGGCGCTGGGCTCCGGCGAGACGACGGTGATGCGCATGGTTTCGGCCTATTCGATCATGGCCAATGGCGGCAAGTCGATCAAGCCGACATTGATCGACCGTATCCAGGACCGCTACGGCAAGACCGTCTTCAAGCAGGACGAACGCGGCTGCGAAGGCTGCAACGCGGCCGAATGGCAGAACCAGCCCGAACCTGAGCTTGTCGATAATTCCGAACAGGTTCTCGATCCGATGACCGCCTACCAGATCACCTCGATGATGGAAGGCGTCGTCCAGCGCGGCACCGGCGCCACCATCGCCGAGCTCGGACGCCACATCGCCGGCAAGACCGGCACCACCAACGACGAAAAGGACGCCTGGTTCATCGGTTACACGCCGAACCTCGTCGTCGGCCTCTATATGGGCTACGACACGCCGCGCGGCCTTGGCCATGGCGCCACCGGCGGCGGCCTCGCCGCTCCTATCTTCAAGGATTTCATGCGCGTGGCGCTGGATGGCACGCCCAATGTCGACTTCAAGGTTCCCGAAGGCATGAATCTGGTCGCCATCAACCGCAAGACCGGCATGCGGGCCAATTCGGGCGATCCCGGCACCATCATCGAGGCCTTCAAGCCGGGCACCGGGCCAGCCGACAGCTATTGGGTGATCGGCATGGGCGCTGACGGGTCCAATGCCTCCGGCGGCGCGCTGTCGCCTCAGGCCAACCAGGCCATCCAGTCGGGCGGCGGCGGCCTCTACTGACGGGTATGCATGCAGGATTGGGCCGGCCCTGGGCCGGTCCAATTTGCTTTACAGGCGGCGGCGCCGTCCCTATGTATCGCGCCGACCAGGCGTCACTTTCAGCAACAGGATAAAACATCAGGCCATGCGCGCGGAAACGCAGAATATTGTCGACGAGATCAGGCAGGCAATTACCCTGCTGAGGAGGCATCTTTGACTGGGATCAGGCCATAAAGCGGCTTGAATATCTCAACGTCCGCGCCGAGGACGCCAGCCTCTGGAACGAACCGCTGGAAGCGCAGAAGCTGATGCGCGAGCGCCAGGGCCTCGAGGAAGGCATCGCGGCGGTCAGGGGCCTGACCCAGGCGCTGGAAGACAATATCGGCCTGATCGAACTCGGCGAGGAAGAGGGCGACGAGAGCGTCGTTGCCGAGGCTGAGGCAGCGATCCGCTCGATGCAAGGCGAGGCGAAGGCCCGCCAGGTCGAGACGCTGCTGTCGGGCGAAGCCGACGCCAACGACACCTATCTCGAAATCCACGCAGGCGCCGGCGGCACCGAAAGCCAGGACTGGGCCTCGATGTTGCTGCGCATGTACACGCGCTGGGCCGAGCGCCGCCGCTTCAAGGTAGAGGTGCTGGAAGTGCATGACGGCGAAGAAGCCGGCATCAAGTCCGCGACGCTGCTGATCAAGGGCCACAATGCCTATGGTTGGCTGAAGACGGAATCCGGCGTCCATCGCCTGGTGCGCATTTCACCCTATGACAGCAACGCGCGCCGGCACACGTCCTTCGCCAGCGTCTGGGTCTATCCCGTCATCGACGATACGATCGAGATCGACGTTTCCGAATCCGACGTGCGCATCGACACCTATCGTTCGTCCGGTTCAGGCGGCCAGCACGTCAACACCACCGATTCGGCGGTGCGCATTACCCATCTCGCCACCGGTATAGCGGTCGCCTGCCAGGCCGAACGTTCGCAGCACAAAAATCGGGCAAAGGCCTGGGAGATGCTGCGCTCGCGGCTTTACGAGGAAGAGCTGAAGAAGCGCGAAGCCGTCGCCAACGCCACCGAAGCATCGAAGAGCGACATTGGCTGGGGTCACCAGATCCGCTCCTACGTGCTGCAGCCCTATCAGCTGGTGAAGGATCTGCGTACTGGCGTCGAAAGCACCAGCCCGTCGAGCGTGCTCGATGGCGACCTCGATGACTTCATGGAAGCCTCGCTGTCGCAACGCATCGAGGGTGGTGCTGGGGAAGCGGTGGCGGACCTGGATTAGGGCCGGCGCCTACAGTGCCACACATTTGGATTGGATGATGGCTCGCAAGCTTGTTGGAAAGTGCTTCTGCGGCGCGGTGCACTATGCGGTCGCTGACGAGTTCCTGTACGCGGCGAATTGCCATTGCTCGAACTGCCGGCGCACGACAGGTTCGGCTTTCAAGCCCTTCGCGGGCATCGAACGCGCCAAGTTTGTCCTGACCAAGGGCCACGACATGTTGCTGGTCTTCGGCGACGACAACGGCCATGACGCGCACTGCAAGCGGTGCGGTTCGCTGCTCTATTCGGTCGTGCGCCAGGGCGCCTTCGTCCATGTCGCGATGGGAACGCTCGTCGACAACCCGAGCATCCGCCCGACCGAGCATATCTTCGTCGGTTCCAAGGCGCCGTGGTACACGATCAGCGACGGCCTGCCGCAGTATGACGAACACGTGATCACAGGACCTGCTGGCGAATAGGCCGGAACTTCTCTCGCTGAATCTCGTTATCTGCGATCCCGTCTGCTGGGCATGGTTGTGCCTGCCTATCCAATCGAGAGACGGCGCCTGTTTTCTGTTGCCGATGCGCGGCATTCAGCCTGCGACATCGGCATGCAGTGGTTTCTTGCGCCGACTCACAAATCGGCCCACCATCCATGGTCGAGGGGAGACAAAAGCATCTATGGCCGGGCGCGGCAGAAATGCCTGCTGACGATCCGGCCGCTGGGAAGACACGTTTCAGGAACGGGCAAGCGAAACGCTTGATGCTCGTCGAAAGGAGCGCTTCCATGTCTGCTGCCCCATCAAAATCGGCTCGGGCCGCGGTGGGCCGACTCATGCTCTGCCTGCTTGCAATCGCAGCGATTGCGTTGCCGATGGCGCCTGCCTTCGCCCACGACGCCAAGCCTACAGCGGCGAAGCCGCTGGGTTGGAGCTATCCATTCGCATGCTGCGCTAACTACGATTGCCGCACGGCCCATACTGGCGAGGTTTTGGAAAAACCCGAGGGTTATGTGATCGCCGGCACGGGGGAAGTTGTCCCGATGACCGACAAGCGTGTGAAGGACAGCCCGGACGGCGAATTCCACTGGTGCGCGCATCAAGCGGGTCTAGACGCCGGTAAGACGATCTGCCTGTTCGTGCCGCCGCGCTCCTACTAAGCCCGGGAGGCGCAGCGGCGACCGGGCCCGGACCGCGATGGGCGGGGGCCTGCTGACGGACGGTTGCCAGGACCGCTCCTTTGTGTTGCGTTGCCTGCGGGCGGCGGACAAGGGAGAGGTGACGTCCATGACCATCAAGGGAAGCTGCCACTGCAAGGCGACGATATTCGAGGTTTCGCAAGCACCGCAGACGCTGACGCAGTGCACTTGTTCGTTCTGCTCGAAACGCGGCTCGCTTTGGGCCTACTACACTCCTGCGCAGTTCAAGCTCCTCACGCCGCAGAAGAATGTTTCCTTCTATCAGTGGGGATCGAAGACCGTTAAGCACGGTTTTTGCGACACCTGCGGCTGCGGGACCTTCACCGAAACACCGGACTGGTCGAGCGGAGAGCCGGATTTCGACAATCCCAAGATCAGCGTCAACTCGCGGTTGTTCGACGATTTCGATCTGGACAAGGTCGAAGTGGTGGCCATCGACGGCCGGAATCTCTGGTAGATTCCTGGACGCCCAATCGGGAAATCGTGCCCCGGGGAAAAGCCGTTGCCGGTGTTTTTCCCGTTCCGCTTTTCGCCGCATTTCATGGTACAAGTCGCGCGAAGGGCTGATTTGGCGCCACCGCAAGGCGTGACTTGGAGAGGGACAATCCTATGAAGAAGACCGTGCTCGTCGTCGTGGCGACGGCTGTGCTGGTGAGCGCCTGCACCACCACCGATCCGTATACCGGTGACCAGAAAATTTCCAACACGGCGGCCGGTGCCGGCCTCGGCGCCTTGGCCGGCGCCAGCCTTGGCCTGCTTGCGGGCGGCAATGATCGTCGCAACGCGCTGATCGGCGCCGGCATCGGGGCGCTGGCTGGCGGCGCCATCGGCGCCACCATGGACCAGAACGAAGCCGAACTGCGCCGGCAGTTGGAGGGCACAGGCGTCAGCGTCACCCGCTCCGGCGACCAGATCATCCTTAATATGCCGTCCGATATCACCTTCAACGTCGATCAGGATGCGGTGAAGCCCGGCTTTTACCAAGTGCTGAATTCGGTCGCGCTGGTGCTGAAGAAGTTCAAGCAGACCACGGTCGACGTGTTCGGCCATACCGATTCGACCGGCGGCGACCAGCATAATTTCGATCTGTCGCAGCGCCGCGCGCTGGCGGTCGCCAACTACCTGGCTGGCCAGGGCGTCGATTCGCGCCGCTTCGCGGTCACCGGATTCGGCAAGACCCGTCCGGTAGCGTCCAATGCCACCGCCGAGGGTCGCGCTCAAAACCGTCGCGTCGAGATCCAGCTTTCGCCGCTCACCTGAGCAGCATCGATCAGAATGCAAAAACGGCCTCGCAAGGGGCCGTTTTGTTTGCAAAATGCGACCGACGGCCAGGCCTGCGGCCCCCGGGTTCTTCCATGATCTTACGGTGAGGTCGGCTTATCGACCGTCGCTCATTGGGTCAGGCGCTGCCGCCGGACGACATGGGCAACGATCAGTCCATGAATGATCAGCCCGGCCGCAAGTCCAAGGACATGGAAACCCGTTCCCGAACCGGAAAGCGTCAGGATCGACCAGCTGGATGCGGGTACGAACAAGACAATTGCGGTGATGAGCCCGGGGTTATAGCTGCGCATCCTGATGGCCTGCGCGATGTGAACCAAAGCGTTGATCAGGGTGGTGTAGGCGGCGATCAGCCCTATTCCGGCATTGACCGTGACAGTGAGGGTGAAAACCAGGGAGTAGATGCCCCATACACCCGGTACGTTGATCACAAAGACATCGAAGCGGGTAAGCAGCGGCGCCCCGCCGCCGAGCATCTTGTTGACAAAAAGCCGGAACCGGTCTTCGGCATGCTCCTCGTATTGATGGAGCATGTAAATCGGAATCAGCAGGAAGACGGTGAGCTCGGCTGTCTCCAATTGAGCGGCCAGCCCGATCGCCACCACGCACAGAGTGAGGCCGGCGAGCACGCCACCATAGACCCAATCTTCCACCAGACGCTTCATCACGCCATCTTCGGCGAGGCCGCGCGTCCTTGCAACACACGACGATATCAGACCTTGGCAACGATGCGCATGAAGGCCGGCGTGTCGTCGCCGAAGCCAACGGTGGTGTCGCTCGGCGATGACGGCAACAGCTTCACCGGCCGCGACCGCCGCGCTCAGATTGAGATTGGCGTGCCAGAGAATTAGCCAGTCCTAAATAACCGCTTTCCCGCAGCCATGGAAAGGAATAGCATCGTCGCTGTTCCGGAGGGGATGAGGCGGTACACTTGGCCGCGCAATAAGCATTTTCTTTTTCAGCCTCGGTCTTGCACGGCCAGATCAAAAAAATCTGGGAGGAATGCATGACAAGAACAGCCAGCCTTGGGCGTTGCGGCGTCTTCGCTTTAACAGGTCTTGTAAGCGCATGGTTGGGCGTCGCGGCGGCTCGAGCCGAGGATGCCAACAAAGCTGACATCGAGGCCTTGAAAAAGTCGCTCGCCAAATATGAGGACTACACCGCGGCCGTCCGCGACCTTTATCTGTCGACGGTCGGCTGCGTCTACTATAGCGGAGAAAAGATATCCGGAGCGATGTACTACCCGAAAGGCGCCATGGGCATCCATTTCGTCAACGTCCCAAGTGTCGGCCAAAAACTCGACCCGATGCGCCCCAATGTGCTGATCTACGAGCCGACGAAAAACGGTCTGCGCCTGGTCGGGGCGGAATGGCTTGTGCCGCTGACGCCGGACGTCAAAGAGCCACCGAAGCTGTTTGGCCAAACCTTCATGGGTCCGATGGAGGGACACTATCCGCTCATCCCGAGGGAGTTCGTCCACTACGATCTTCACGCCTGGCTGGGTGATAATCCGAACGGCATGTTCAGTCCGACGAACCCGAACGTGAAATGCAACAAGGCCGAGTTTCCGATGTTGGAGAAACCGACCAAGATGATGCCTGGGCCGATGTAACGGCCAGCCCAGCCAGGAGCTTGCCGGGAGGGCAAGCCGGATGGCCGTCTTGTCTTGGAACCACTCGTCGGTCAGCCCTTGGCGACGATGCGCATGAAGGCCGGCATGTCGTCGCCGAAGCCAACGGTGGCGTCGTTTTCGTCTTCTCGGTTGCGGGCAGGGCGACGGTCATCGCGCTGCGGCCTGGTGTCGCCGCGCTCCGGTGCACGTCGCTCGCTGCGCGCCGCGGAGCTCTTGCGCTCGGAATTTTCCGAGCGGATAGCGTCCTTGCGCGTGCGCCGCTCACCAGTGCCGGCGACCGTTTCCTCGGTCGCGACCGGCTGTTCCTCGCGCACGGTTTCCGGTGCCGCGTCTTCGCCGTGCTTGGCCTGGCGTCCGCCTCTCTTGCGCTCGCCCCTGTCCTTGCGGTCGTCGTCCTTGCGGCCGGCGCGCCGCGGCGCACCGCGGCCACGGCGCGGTGCTTCGTCCTCGCCTTCGCTGGCCACCACCGTCGACAGGTCACCGTCATGCCACTCGATCTTGGTGCCGATCAGCCGTTCGATGGCGTCGATGTACTTGGTGTCGGACTTGGTCGCGATGGTGAAGGATTTTCCGGAGCGCCCGGCGCGGCCGGTACGGCCGATTCGGTGGACGTAATCCTCGGCATGGATCGGGACGTCATAGTTGAAGACGTGGCTGACATCGGGAATGTCGAGGCCGCGCGCGGCCACGTCGGAGGCGACCAGATACCGCAGCTTGCCGTCGCGGAAATTGGCCAGCATCTGCATGCGCGCGCGCTGGTCCATGTCGCCATGCAGCGCGCCGGCGTCGAAGTCATATTTCAGCAGCGAGCGGAACAGCTCCGACACCTCGATCTTGCGGTTGCAGAAGATGATGGCGTTCTTCAGCTCCGCATCCTCGGCCTTGATCAGGTTGCGCAGCGTCTCGCGCTTGTCCCAGGGTTTGGAACCGGACTTCACCAGCCGCTGGATGATGTTGGTCGCGGCGGAGGCGGCCTTTGAAACCTCGACGCGCACCGGCGCGTGCAGGAACTTTTCGGTCAGCTTGGTGATCTCGGGCGGCATCGTCGCCGAGAAGAACAGCGTCTGCCGGGTGAAGGGGATCATCTCGCAGATACGCTCGATATCGGGAATGAAGCCCATGTCGAGCATGCGATCGGCTTCGTCGATGACGAGGATCTCGACGCCGTTGAGCAAGAGCTTGCCGCGCTCGCGGTGGTCGAGCATGCGGCCGGGCGTCGCGATGAGCACGTCGGCGCCACGCTCCAGTTTCTTGTCCTGTTCGTCGAACGACACGCCGCCGATCAGCAGTGCGATGTTGAGCTTGTGGTTCTTGCCGTATTTGATGAAGTTTTCCTCGACCTGCGCCGCAAGCTCGCGGGTCGGCTCCAGGATCAGCGTGCGGGGCATGCGGGCGCGGGCGCGGCCCTTTTCCAGTCGTGTCAGCATCGGCAGCACGAAGGAGGCCGTCTTGCCGGTACCGGTCTGTGCTATGCCAAGCACATCCTTGCCCAGAAGCGCGTGCGGAATGGCGCCGGCCTGGATCGGCGTCGGCTTGAGGTAGCCGGCGTCGGTGACTGCGGAAAGGACCTTCGGCGATAGGCCGAGGTCCGCGAAAGTCAACGCTTCTTGAGCGGTCTGGGTGTCTGAGGACAAGTTCTGGCTGTCTTTGGCTGTTCGGGGAAGCGCAACGGCATCCGTCGCGGCAGGCGCCGCGCGCCCGCAAGATCATCACTGCAACTAGGCGCAAGCCCGCGATTTGTCAACACAAACGGCCGGCAATGGCTCGATTGTGAAGTCGTAACCTTAATTACTATGTCTGATCCGGCCGCTTATCCGCGCGCCGGCTCAATATCGGCTCAATAACGGAACTGTTCCGCCAGTATGCGTTCGTTCCAGGAGTGATTGGGATCGAACAGCAAAGTTGCGGTCGCCGTCGCAGATTCCCTCACCGTCACGGAAGCTACGGCCTTGACCTCCGTATGGTCGGCGGCGGCGTTCACCGGCCGCTTTTCCGCCTCTAGTATATCGAAGCGCACGGTTGCCTTGTTGGAAAGCAAAGCGCCGCGCCAGCGGCGCGGGCGAAACGGGCTGACGGGGGTAAGCGCCAGCAGCGGCGCGTCGAGCGGCAGGATGGGCCCATGCGCCGAAAGATTGTAGGCGGTGGAGCCAGCCGGCGTGGCGATCATCACGCCGTCGCAATTCAGTTCCTCGAGCCGTACCTGGTCATCTATGGTGATGCGGATCTTGGCCGTCTGATAGGACTGGCGCCATAACGCCACTTCGTTGATGGCCAGCGCCGAGACGGTTTCGCCATCCGAGGTAACGGCCTGCATCTCCAGCGGACGGATCGTTTCGGCGACCGCGGCCGCGATGCGCTCGGCGAGACCTCCGGAACGATATTCGTTCATCAGGAAGCCGATGGTGCCACGGTTCATGCCGTAGACCTTTTTGCCGGTTCCCATTGTATCGCGCAAAGTTTGCAGCAGGAAACCGTCGCCGCCCAGGGCCACGACGACATCGGCTTCCGCGACCGAATGCTGGCCATAGCGCGCCGACAGGCTTTCCAGCGCCGCTTTGGCGTCAGGCGTGCCGGACGAGACGAAGGCGATGCTGTTGGCGGCTTTGCTCATGGCTCCCCGACGGTGACCGGTTGGCGGCTGGGCCGGGGTAGCATGGGCGGGCCTGTGTGCAAAGAGAGCCCGCAGACGTGCGGTTCGAACCGGCAGTCGCGAATCATATCAGGGAACGAGCCAATGTGATGGTTAAGGCCGGGCTTAAACTCTCGTAAAGCCGCATGGATCATGTTAGCCGGCATGGGTGGCGTGGGGGCGCCCGCAGCGATCTTATGCCTTTCAGGATACGAAAGACGCTGTGGCACTTTGATCGTGCGTGAATCCTTCGAGAGTCGATCCCGATTTCGGGGACACGCGCCAGCCGGGACCAACATATTGCTGGTAACACGCCTGATCATCATCTCCGTCGTGCTGGGAAGCTTCGCGCTTGTCTTCGCCGAACTGGTGCGCCACTCGGAAGAAACAAGCCTCAGGCCATTGCCCACGGCCTCGCGCTGCGGCGATGCCGCCGGAATGCCTTGTCCGCAAAGGGCGCTGTAGATCAAAACAAGCTGATTGTTAGGAGCGTGGTTGCAGATGGCAGCCGGCCTGGCGTTTCTGTGCCAGATACTCGTCGATCAGCTGGCGATAGCGCACCTTGCCGAAACTCGGGAAATGGCCGCCATGCACGACCGAGACGTCGAGGTCGCGCATGGCAAGCAGCGTCTGCAAATAATCATCGATATCGGAATGGTAGACGTCGTCGATCAGCGGGCCGTCATAGATGATGTCGCCGGAAAGCAGGATGCGGGTCTTCTTCTCGTACAGAGCGATACCGCCTGGCGAATGGCCGGGCGTGTGGATCACCTCGAAGGCGCGATCGCCGAGGTCGACGATATCGCCATGTTCGAGCAGGCGGTCCGCCGGGGCGGGCATGATGCGATAGCGCGCCGTATCCCAACCTTGTGGCTGGCGATCGAACATCTCTTCATTGGCGTAGCGGTCCGCCACCGTCCATTCGTTGCGCGGATCGGTCAGAATCTCCGCCTCGGCGCGGTGCACGCAGCGGTCGGGAAATTCATGGTGGCAGCCTATATGATCGAAATGCGTGTGGCTGGCGACGCAGGTGAGCTTGCGCTCGCTGACCAGCGGCACATGGCGCCTGAGGCTGAAATGGCCAAGCCCGGTATCGAACAGCAGGTCGCGGTCGCGACCGCGCACATGCCACATATTACAGCGGAAGAACGGTTTGATCCATGGCTCGTGGATCAGCGTGACACCGTCGCCCATGCCGATGGTCTCGTACCAGTCAGGTGCGTCGACGACCGCAAGCATGCCCATGTTCAATCCGTCAGCAGGATGATCTTGTCTGTATCGCAGGAAACCGAGACCGTGTCGCCCGGCTGCACGACGGACGTCGCGGGCAGTTTGGCGATGAATTGCAGCGTGGCGTCTTCAGCGGAGACCGCGAGCACGCGCTTGAAGCTGCCCTGGAAAACGACATCGCTGACCTGCGCCTTGCCCAGCTTTGTGGCGCCTGAGGTCGCGCCCAGGGCAAGGTGCTCCGGCCGGATGGCCAAGGCAACCGCCGATCCCACCGGCAACGCTCCGGACGCCGAGACCGGCCCGACCTGTGTCGCGACAGTGCTTGTCCTGTCCATCATCTCCGCCACCGTTCCGCGAAGAATGGTGCTCTCGCCCATGAAAGTCGCCGAAAAGCGTGTCTTTGGGCGCGCATAGACGCGTTCGGGCGGCCCTTCGTCCTCGATGCGGCCGTCACTCATCACCACGCAGTGGTCGGCCAGCGCCATCGCTTCTTCCTGGTCGTGGGTGACATGGATGAAGGCGGTGCCGACGCGCTTCTGGATCGCTTTCAATTCGTCCTGCATCTGCCGGCGCAGCTTGAGGTCGAGCGCGCCGAGCGGCTCGTCGAGCAGCAGCACGGCGGGCTCGATCACCAGTGCGCGCGCCAGCGCTACGCGCTGCCGCTGGCCGCCGGAGAGCTGGTGCGGCTTCTTGTCGAAGGCGGCATCCAGCCCGACCAGCGCCAGCGTCTCACGCGCCCGCGCGGCGCGTGTCGCGCCATCGACGCCTTGCATGCGCAGGCCAAAACCGACATTGCCGCCGACGCTCATATGCGGAAACAGCGCATAATCCTGGAACACCGTCGTTGTCGGGCGCTTTGCCGGCGGAACGGCGGTGCAGTCCTCGCCTCGGATGAACACCTTGCCTTCGCTCGGTGTGACGAAGCCGCCCAAAATCGACAAAAGCGTCGTCTTGCCGGAGCCCGACGGTCCGAGCAGGATGGTGTAGCTACCGGGCTCTATCCGCAGCGATACGTCTTTCAGCACCGCCAGCTGGCCGAAACGGTGCGAGATCCCGCGGATGTCGACCAGGGGCGCGCTCATGCCGGCTTTCTCCGCAGCAATGTCAGTTCGAACAGCACGACCAGCACGATGGAGACGGCGAACACCAGCGAGCCGATTGCGTTGGTCTTGGGGTTGAGGCCGGAGCGTAAGAGGTTCCAGATTTCGACCGGCAGCGTGGTTTCGAAGCGTGTCAGCAGGAAGGAGATCACGAATTCGTCCCAGGAAAAGGTCATCGACAGGAAGAAGCCGGCGAAGATGGCCGGCGCCATGACAGGCACAGTAATCAAGAGCAGCACTTTCCATTCCGGCGCGCCGAGATCGCGCGCGGCGCGCTCGATGTTGATCTGGTGGTCGCCCATCTGGCTGTAGACGATGGCGAAGCAGAGCGGCAGGTTGATCACGACATGGCCGATGCCGGCGGCCATCAGCGATTTCGGCACGCCGGCCCAGTTGAACAGCACCAGCAGCCCCATGCCGATGATGAGATAGCTGACGGTAAGCGGTAGCGTGATCAACCCTCGCAGCAGGGCCGAACCCGGCAGCACGAAGCGCGCGAACGCCCAGGCGCTGAGGAAGCCGAGCGTGACGGCCGCGAGCGACGAAAGGACGGCCACCAGCAGCGAGTTCACCAGCGCCGAGGTCAGCCGCGTATCGGACAGGACGGCCTGGTACCAGCGCAGCGACGGGCCGGTGAAGGGCGGGATGGGGAAGGAGGTTGCCTGCAGCGAGAACAGCACGAGCACGACCACCGGCAGGAAAATGAAGGAATAGATGGCGATCGCGTAGAGACAGGAAGCGGTTCGGACGATCAGGCGCATCTCAGGCCCGCTCGATCTTCAGCCAGCGGGCGCAGGCGAGATAGGCGATGGTCACGACCGCCATCAGGATGATCGAGAGCGCCGAGGCCAGCGGAAAATCGCCGCGCCGGCCGATCTGCATCATCACCAGCTGCGGCATGACCAGCTCGTTGTTGCCGCCGAGGATCTGCGGCGTGATGTAGTCGCCGATGCACAGCACGAAGGTCAGGAAGGCGCCGACCATGATGCCGGGCAAGGTCAGCGGCAGGATGACATGCAGGAAGGTGCGCACCGGCCCGGCGCCGAGATCAGCGGCGGCCTTGCGGTAGCTCGGACTGAGCTGCTTCAAATTGGCGAAGATCGTCAGCGTCAAAAGCATGACGAAGAAATGCACGAAGCCGGTCACGGTGGCGAAGCGCGTATTGGCGAGCTGCAGCGGTTCGCTGGTCAAGCCGATGCCGGTCAGCGTCCGGTTGATGACGCCGTTCTGCGCCAGCACCAGAAGCCAGGAATAGGAGCGCACGACATAGGACGTCCAGAACGGCAGCACGGCCAGCATCAGCGCCAGCCGCTGCCAGCGTTCCGGCACCTGTTCGGCCAGGATCCAGGCGAAAGGATAGGCGAGCAGCACCGAGACCACGGTGACGATCGCCGTCACCTGAAGCGAGTTCACCATCGCTTGCCAATAGGCAGGATTGGTGAAGAACTGGCTGTAATTGGCCGATGTGAAGCCGCCGCCCTCATGCGACGTCAGGCTGGAAAACCCCATGGCGATGAAAGGCAACACGAAGAACAGCAAGGTCCAGCCGAGCGCCGGCGTAACCAGCGCCCAGGGCAGGGCCTTGTTTGCGGTGCTGCTCACGACGCCCGTCTACTGCGCCTGCAGCATCTCGGTCCACATGTCCTGCATCTTCTTGTCGAGGTCGGCGTTCGGCGCCGGATAGGCCTGGGCGCGGGCAAGGAACTCGGGCTGCTCGTCGAAGCGCAGGATCTTCTTCTGGTCGTCGGTGAGTGCCGCCTTGCTGTTCGCCGGCATGCCCCAATAGCAGGAGGATGTGGCAAGACGGGCCTGGCCTTCCGGGCTCATGATGTACTGGATGAATTTCAGCGCCACGTCCTTGTTCTTGGAGTCCTTGAACATGGCGAGCGACTGCGACCACAGCACCGCTCCCTCCTTGGGGATCGAGAAGTCCAGCGCCGGGTTCTCCTTGGCCAGGCCCGCCGTCACCCATTCGCCGCCGCCGACCAGAATATCGACTTCACCGGTGGCGAGCGCTGTCTGGCTGGCGGTCACCTCGCCGACCAGCTTGGCGTTGGCCTTCATCTTGAGCAGTTCGGCCTTGAGGGCGGGAAGATCGGCCTCGGTGAGTTCAGCCGTTTTCTTGCCGATGGCGAGTGCTGCCATGCCGATGACCGGCAGGTAATAATCGTAGATGGCGACCTTGCCCTTGTACTTGTCGCTTGTCAGCGACGCCAAGGATTGCATGTCGGCCGGGTCGACCTTGGTCTTGTTGAAGCCGATCGTGTTGTAGCCGAACTTTTCGGTGATGCCGTAGCGCTTGCCGCCGACCACGGTGGAGTTGTCCATCTTCACCTGCGGAAAGAGGTCGCCCAACGGCAGCTTGTCCTCCGGCAGCGGCTCGAACAGGCCTTTTTCCACGCCGCGCGGCACGTCGATGCTGTCGATCACCATCACGTCCCAGTCGCCGGGTTGCGACTGTTCGACGATGGCGAGCCCCGCGCCGGTGCCCTCGAATTCCTTGACGTTGACCTTGACGTTGTTGGCCTCTTCGAAGGGCTGCAGCAGCGCCGGGTCGGCATGATCGCACCAGATCAGGGCGTTGAGATCGGCGGCCTGGCTGGCGCCGGCTGCTGAGAGCACCAGCGCCGTGGCGCCGCAAGCGGCGCCCAGATGTCTCTTCAGGATTGAAAGCGGATTGTTGGCTGTGGATCGTGCGGACATCGAGTGTTCTCCCTTGCCTTTGTGGCTTCTTGCAAAAAATTGAACCAATTCTAAAATTGAGTCAATTCTGTTTCTGTGGCAGACAGCCGGCATGAGTGGATTGAGGGCAAGGCAAAAGGCCGACCGGCACCGCCGCATCATCGAGGCGGCCGCCGAGCTTTTCCGCGAGGCAGGCTATGAAGGCGCCAAGATCGAAACGATCGCGGCCCAGGCCGAAGTGTCGATCGGGACGATTTACAATTACTACCAGAATAAGGGCGACATCCTCGGCGCCATCGTCTCCATGGAGGTCAACGAGGTGCTGAATGCCGGGCGAGGCGTGGTCGACAGCCCACCGGCCAATGTCGGCGATGCGCTGGACACGCTGATCGGCATCTATATCGAGCACTCCTTGCACTATCTCAGCAAGGAAATGTGGCGCCAGGCGATGGCGATCTCGACGCAACTGCCCGATAGCCCGTTCGGCCAGGCCTACACGGCGCTCGACCGCGCTCTGACGCAACAGATCCGCGCCCTGATCGCAAGGCTGCAGGAGATCGGCCTGGTGCGGCGCGACATCGACGGGCAGGCGGTGGGTGAGCTGGTCTTCAACAACATGAACATGATGTTCATCGAGTTCGTGAAGCGCGACGAGGCAAGGATAGCGGAACTGCGCGCGGCGATCCGACGGCAGAACCGGATCTTGGTGGCGGCGATCGGGATGTGAGGATGGAAGCGACCGCGGCATGAACCAGCTTCCGCTGCCAGTGTGACTGACGATGAGTGCCAACGGCGGCGCCCGTCTACACCGCCGGGCCCCGCGCACAGGGCAGCGTAGCCGCTGGGCCTATCAGCGATTCCTTCGAAGCATCGACCGAAAGGAAAGACGCGGCCGCAGTGTCGCAGGTAAAAATCAGTGATCGGTCGGATCGATCTTCGTCAGGCGCTCTCGCGCTTCGGTGACGCGCCGCTGCGCGGACCTTATCCTGCTGCAAAGCGCGAGATTGATGCCGACGCCACAGTCTCCGTCCAGCATTTCTTCCGCCCGCTTGAGGGCGAGTTCCGCTCGGCCAATTCGCTGCCTGGCTTGGGCCAGTTCCATATCCAAGAGTTCGATCATTGTTCCGCTACAGAGTTTGCGGTCCCTTCGGTCGTTAACCGTCTCCGGCCGGGTTTGGTTCCGGGTTGGGGCTCGAGACTCAGGACAGCAGGAGAAAGTCGCCGCTTCGGCACCGACCTCATTGCACGCGAAGTCGCCTCTTGAGTTGAATTTGAAATCTGTTACAACTTATAGGGGCAGACGAAGGGGAGAGATGGTAAATGGGGACGTTTTCAATCTGGCATTGGGCGATCGTACTGCTGATCATCGGCGTGCCTGTTTTCTTTGCGGTTCGCTCAGCCGTGAAGCCGTCACAGGGCCCGGCGGCTCTTGTAGGATTCGGTGGCTGGCTTATGCTATTGGCGATCGGCCAGGTGTTGTCGCCGCTGCGCACGCTCGCCGACTTGGCCAATTCGGCCGAGGGTTACCGGCAACTCATGCCCCTGCCAAATGGACTGGTTGCGGTTTATAGCGAGGTTGCCCTCAATCTGGCATTTCTGGCGCTTCAACTGGTTGTGCTCATTTCGATGCTGCGGCGAAGCCGACGCTTTCCACAATTGTTTCTGGTTCAGTGGATTGCGATACCGGTTGTGTTCGTCCTGGACACGATCTTGATCTCATCAACTCTAGGCGTCCCGGTGAGCCAGATCCTTGCTGGAGATGCGCTGATGACACCCATTCTGTCGTTCGTTTTCACCGGAGCCTGGGTCGCCTACGTCCACAAGTCTGTCAGGGTGAAGAACACGTTCGGCGGCGAAGTGGCAGCCGGCCCAGGTCGCGACGGCCTCCTAGCGAGAGTCCGCCAGGCTCTCTTCCCATGAGCAGTCCTCTTTCGTCGAAGGCTTCGGAGGACTCCTCAGTCTAGTGGGCGCTGGTTGGCCTACCATCCGGGCGGGCCGCGCGCCGGTTGCGCTGGGCTAAATCGCCTGCAGCGCCGCGCCCGAACTTATCCGCAGTGCAGTATGTTTTCGCCAGATCAAGGGTTGGGTAATTTCGTTTGCCTATGATCACCTGGCAAGCAGGATGGATCGCAAGGCACATCATGGCCAGTTTGGATGTATGCCATCGGATCAGGATGAGGCTGCTAATCGGTATGCCTCTCGTTGTTGGTGGCGTACTTCTTCGGCACTACAGTTTTCACGCCTTCGAGCTTGTCATATTCGGGTTCTCGATTGCTCTGACCCTTTTCTCGATCTGGCTTGTCTATGTCAGCTGGCCCGGCCGAGAGCAAAGGCTGAAAGATAAGACCAGCGCCGCCTATGCGCGGCCGATCATGGCCTCATTCCTTCTCATTGTGTCTCTCTACGGCAACTATATCGTTCTGCCTGTCGTGACCGGGTAAGAAAATTGTCCCGGAAGGGGAAACTTACAAGGGCCATACTGGACTCAAGGGAGCTCTAAGGTGGCCTGCCACCCGAAGCTCGAAGAACGAAGGGTGGTGCCCCCGGCAGGAATCGAACCCGCGACCTTCGGTTTACAAAACCGCTGCTCTACCAGCTGAGCTACAAGGGCATGCGGCACCGGTTAGCCATATTTGCGGCGCCAGTAAAGACAAATGTCGGTTTTGAGGCGCTCATGAACGCTGCCGGGCAACAGGCACGGCATCCTGAAAACGGCCAATTCGCTTCCTATATCTACGGCAGGTGCAATCGCTTGGGCGAGGCTGCCACATGATCAGATTTGTCATCATCCTGCCGATCGTCGTCATAGCCTGGATGCTTCTGGTGAAGCTTATCAGGAGCGTCAAGAACGCCAATATCGACTGGACCGGCGTCACCACCATCATCGGCTTCATCGCGCTCGCCTTCTGGCTGCGCCATGTCACGGGCATGGGGTGGTGAATAGTAGTCAGTAGTCAGTAGTCAGTAGTCAGTAGTCAGTAGTCAGTAGTCAGTAGTCAGTAGTCAGTAGTCAGTAGTCAGTAGTCAGCCTGCCGCTCATAGCCTGCTACTCACTACTCACTACTCACGATTCATCCCGTCTCCGGCCTTGCCGAAAAAATCTCCTCCCCCTTTCGAACCTTTTCCCGCGCCGCGCCGACTGATGGTCAGAGGCGAATGGGTCGCCTCGATCAAAAGATCCAGGAGATCATCATGTTCAAGCGCACTCTCGTTTCAGGCCTCGTTGCAATCTTCGTCGCCACCGGCGCGCTCGCCGGCACCGTCGGCACGTCGTCGGCCCACGGCATGCACGGCCATCATCATCACCACAATCATCACAAGAAGCACTTCAAGAAGTTCTGGTGGAAGCACCACAACCATCATCACCACAAGCACGGCAAGGTGATCATTTTCCTTTGATGGAGGAACCCAATTCTCCCGAAAGGGCGGCTTCGGCCGCCCTTTTTCGTTGGGCGAAGCGGGGCGGTCATGAATGTCTCGTCAAGCTCTCAGGTCGCCGTCAGCACGACCTCCTCGGTTCACGTTCAAAAAGATTCGAACCTTTTTCTTGTGCCGAACGACAGATGATCAAGAGGCGGATGGGTCGCCTCTCCAACGAAGCAAGGAGATCATCATGTTCAAGCGCGCACTCGTTTCCAGCCTCATCGCCACCGCTGTCGCCGCCACCGCTTTGGTCGGCACCGTTCAGCCCTCGGCGGCTCATTCGCATCACCACCACCATGGCCTCGGCATCGGCATTGCCGCCGGCGTCGGCGGTTTTGTCCTGGGCAGCCTGCTTGCCCAGCCCCGCGCCGTCTATGTGGATGAGGACGGCGGCTCGTGGCACGTCCGCCGCTGCTTCGATCGCTATTCGAGCTACGATCCGGACTCCGACACCTACATCGGTTACGACGGCTATCGCCATTACTGCCGTCTCTGAGAGGAGGAGCACCGTTCAGCACCAGAATAGGGGCTCAGGCGAGCCCCTTTTCTACGCTTGGATGGCGGCACACCTGTTGGATTAGCCGACTTTCACGGAGACGCCTGAACCCTCGGTCATCGGCTTTTGTCGATGCGATCGGCAATGTACAGGCATTTCCCGAAGGCCTAATCTGCTTGGCGATAATCTGCGGGCGATATGGGGGAGGGTGATCCTTGGACGAGCAGGACCCGAAAGAGGAACAGGTCGAAATTATTTTCCGCAACGGCACGGTCACGGCCGTCGGCATCCTGCTGGCGTTTTCGCTGGGATTTATTACGCATTGGGCCGCCAACCCGATCCCGTGGCAGACCTATCATCTCGTCGCCGTGCTGCCGATCCTGGCCGGCATCGCCTTGCAGATGCGGGCACTGTCGCTTCTGCTCGACACAAAGTGCCTGCAGCGGCGCCTCTATGAACGCGCCAACCGCATCTTCATCACCGGCCTTGTCTTCACCGCCTGCGGTGTCGGCATGGCGATCCTGCTCGATTTCTTCGATCTTGCGAGCAAAAGCGCGCTGCCCGGGGCAGGTTGATCATCCGGTTTGCACGCCGCCGATCATCTTGGTTACCTCGGCCGCGGCGCTGTGCACCAGCGGGCCGATCTCGGCCAGCCGCTCAGGCGTCACCCGGACCGTCGGGCCCGACACGGAGACACCGCCGATCGGCTCGCCGAATTCGTTGAAGATGGCTGATGCCACGCAGCGCATGCCTGGGTGCCGTTCCTCGTCGTCGACCGACCAGCCGCGCAGCTTGATCGTCGCGAGATCATGCGCGAGGGCAGGGATGTCGGACAGCGTCCTGTCGGTAAAGCGCTGCAGGCCGGCCTTGCGCAGGATGGCTCCGACGCGCTCCGGCTCGAGATGGGCCAGCACCGCCTTGCCGATGCCGGATGCGTGAAAAGGGCTGCGCGTGCCCGGTCGGAAGAAGGCGCGAATTGCCTGGTGCGTCTCGACCTGGCTGACGAAGACCACGCAATCGTCCTCGGCGACACCGAGATTGGCGGTCTCGCCGGTTTTCTCCATCAGCTCCTGCATGACGATGCGCGCGCGGTCGACCAGCTTGCGGCGGCGCAGGAACGCCGCTCCCATCCGGTAGGTCTCGACACCGATCGACCAAAGCTGGTCCGAGCTGTCGAACTCGACCATGCCGTGGTTTTCGAGCGTCGTCAGCATGCGGTAGGCGGTGGAGGCAGCCAGGCCGCTTTGCGCGGATATCTCGCTCAGCGACAGGCCGCTGCCTTCGGCAACGATGGCCAGGATGCGCAAGGCGCGGTCCAACGACTGCACCGAAGCCGCTTCCGACGGGCCGTTGAAGGCGCGCGGCCGGCCGCGCTGGCGTTTTTCGGCGGTTTCCATGACGCCATCATGCCCGATTTTCCCGAATGGACAATGAAAAAGTTTTTCACTCTTCTGCATTGCCATTTTTTGGAAAACAAAAAGAGAAAGGAAATCAATTGGCAACGGCAGCTTCCTAGAAATGAAAAAATATTCTGAAAAAATTGAAAAATAGGCCGCTTGCTGACATTCTCGGTCATCCAACAATCACAACCCTGTGGAGGGCCGGAACAATGGCCAGGATGCGCGCTGTCGACGCTGCGGTTCTCGTTTTCGAAAAGGAAGGCATCGCCTGCGCCTTCGGCGTGCCGGGAGCGGCGATCAATCCGCTCTACTCGGCCCTGAAGGCGAGGGGCACGATCCGCCATGTGCTGGCCCGTCATGTCGAGGGCGCCTCGCACATGGCCGAAGGCTTCACCAGGGCCAAGGCAGACAATATCGGGCTCTGCATCGGCACGTCTGGCCCGGCCGGCACCGACATGATCACCGGGCTCTACTCGGCCGCAGCCGATTCCATCCCGATCCTCTGCATCACCGGCCAGGCGCCGCGGGCGCGGCTGAACAAGGAGGATTTCCAGGCCGTCGACATCGCCGCTATCGCGTCGCCCGTCGCCAAATGGGCGGTCACCGTCATGGAGCCTTATCTCGTGCCGATGGCGCTGCAGAAGGCATTCCACCTGATGAGGTCTTCGCGCCCGGGACCGGTGCTGATCGACCTGCCGGTCGACGTCCAATTGGCCGAGATCGAGTTCGACATCGACGCCTACGAGCCGCTCGCGCCATTCAAGCCGGCGATGACGCGCGCCCAGGCCGAGAAGGCGCTGGCGATGCTCAACGCCGCCGAAAAGCCGCTGATCGTCGCCGGCGGCGGCATCATCAATGCCGATGCGTCGGACCTGCTGATAGAATTCGCCGAGATTACCGGCGTGCCCGTCATCCCGACGCTGATGGGCTGGGGCGCGATCCCCGACGACCATCGGCTGATGGCCGGCATGTGCGGCCTGCAGACCTCGCACCGCTATGGCAACGCGACGATGCTCGAGGCCGACTTCGTGTTCGGCATCGGCAACCGCTGGGCCAACCGCCACACCGGTTCGGTCGATGTCTACACCAAGGGAAAAAAGTTCATCCATGTCGACATCGAGCCGACGCAGATCGGCCGCGTGTTCGCACCCGATCTCGGCGTTGTCTCAGACGCGGGGGCTGCGCTGAAGATGCTGCTCGACGTCGCCACCGAGTGGAAAACGGCCGGAAGACTGCGCGACTGGTCGAGCTGGGCCAAGGAATGCCAGGACCGCAAGAAGACTATGAAGCGCAAGACGCATTTCGACCAGGTGCCGCTCAAGCCGCAGCGCGTCTATGAGGAGATGAACAAGGCGTTCGGGCGCGACGTCACCTACGTCACCACGATCGGCCTGTCGCAGATCGCCGGCGCGCAGTTCCTGCATGTCTACAAGCCCCGCAACTGGATCAATTGCGGCCAGGCCGGCCCGCTCGGCTGGACACTGCCGGCAGCCCTTGGCGTGCGCGCCGCCGATCCCGACCGCACCATCGTGGCGCTGTCGGGCGACTATGACTTCCAGTTCATGATCGAGGAACTGGCGGTCGGCGCGCAGCACAAACTGCCCTACATCCACGTCGTCGTGAACAATGCCTATCTCGGCCTGATCCGCCAGGCGCAGCGCGGCTTCTCGATGGATTACGAGGTCAGCCTTGCTTTCGAGAACATCAACCGATCGGACGATCCCGAGGCCGGCTACGGCGTCGACCACGTCGCTGTTGCCGAGGCGATGGGCTGCAAGGCGGTCAGGGTGCGCAAACCGGAAGAATTCGCCGGTGCCTTCAAGGAGGCGCAGCGGCTGATGAAGGAGCATCAGGTTCCCGTAGTGCTCGAATTCATCCTCGAACGCGTCACCAACATCTCGATGGGCACCGAGATCGACAAGATCACCGAATTCGAGGACCTTGCCGAACATCAGGAAGACGCGCCGACGGCGATCGTGATGCTGGACTAGGAGAAAAAGAATGCCGCGTTTTTCAGCCAATCTTTCCATGCTCTTTGGCGAGCATGACTTCCTCGACCGTTTTGACGCAGCTGCCCGCGCGGGCTTCAAAGGCGTCGAATATATAGGCCCCTACGACCATGCCCCCGAGGTGGTGGCCGCGCGGCTGAAGAAGAACGGCCTGACACAGGTGCTGTTCAACCTGCCAGCGGGCGATTGGGGCAAGGGCGAGCGCGGTATCGCCGTTTTGCCGGACCGAGTGCCGGAATTCCGGCAGGGCATCGCCAAGGCGATCATCTACGCGCAGGCGCTCGGCTGCTCACAGGTCAATTGCCTGTCCGGCATTGCGCCCGCCGGCGTCGACCGCAAGGTGCTCGAAGATGTGTTTGCCGAGAACCTCGCCTTCGCGGCGGAGAAACTGGAGCAGGCCGGCATCAGGCTGCTGATCGAGCCGATCAACACGCGCGACATTCCGGGCTTCTTCCTCAATTATTCCGACCAGGCGCTGGCGCTGATCGACCGCGTTGGCTCGAAGAACCTGTTCCTGCAATACGACATCTACCACATGCAGATCATGGAGGGGGATCTCGCCCGTACCATCGAGGCAAACCTCGGCCGCATCGCGCATATCCAGCTTGCGGACAATCCCGGCCGTCACGAGCCGGGGACGGGCGAGATCAACTATCCCTTCCTCTACGAGCACATCGACCGCATTGGTTATTCCGGCTGGGTCGGCGCGGAATACAAGCCGAAGGCCGGAACTGAGCAAGGGTTGGGGTGGTTCCGGGAACTGGCCGGGCAGGGAAGCGCGGCGGCTTAGCTGTCGAAATCGAACTCGCGTTCCTTCACGCCCTCCTCTAGCTTGCCGGCCATCTCCC